>DATHQS010000181.1:0-29143 GCA_035482455.1 Candidatus Acidiferrales bacterium
GGCCAGTCGTAATATTTTCCATCGATGGGGTTCGTTAACGGGCGGCCCTGGGAATGGCATTGGATGCACACGTCGTTGGCCGCAACGTAATCGAAGCGGGCGGGATTCAGGACCGGGTTGCCGGCGGGATTTTTCACGTGCTCGCTGCCGGGACCGTGGCAGCGTTCGCAACCGACGTTCCATTCCGTGACGGTCTTGGTCTTGATGTCATAGTTCACGGAATGGCAGCCATCGCAAAGTGCGCTGGTCGGCCGCTGGAAATTATCGGGCGGATACAGCGGCGCCCACCAATCGGCCTTCACGAAATAGGGTTTCCAATTTTTGTGCGTCACGTCCCACTGCGCCGGCAGCACAAAATAATCATCGCCCACCTTTTTGAAATAGCGCTGCTTCCAGATGCTCCCGTAAACCAGCGCGATGTCCGCCTTGGTGAAGGTGACGAGCGGGTCGGGTGTTGAAAGGTCCGGAATGATGGCTTCGGGGTGTTCCCGCGGATCGCGCACCACATTGGCCATCGGGGTTTTCTTCCAGTGTTCGTAGATTTGAGCATGGCACTTCTCACAGGCGGCCGAGCCGACGTAATGAGCCGCGCTGGTGATGGGAGCGGGGTTGGTGGCAGCGGGCGCTTCCAAGGAGGCGGTCAAGGGCAGATGCCGGACATAGGACACCAACTGCCAGGTCTGTTCATCCGGCAACTGCCAGCCGGGCATGGCGGTGTTGCGGATGCCGTTGCGGATGAGATAAAACAGTTCGCCATCTGTCCGTTTGTCGCTGGCGGCCCGGCTCAAATCGGCGGGCGGCGGGTATAAACCGCCCCCGGCCGCCGTCTTGCCCTTGCCATCGTAGCCGTGGCAGGCTTCGCAATTTTTGTGATACAGGTCGCTCCCGGCCGACACATCGGCGGCCGTGGCACCCAGCGGGTTCTGGCGCTCCCGGTCCGCGCGAGGAATGCTCAGGTTGACCAGCCCATGCGCCACAAACGTTTCCAAGGCGGACGGCTTCTGACGGGCGATCAGGCCGCCGGTCGTGATGTACCGGTATAATGCGCCACCGGCCAAACCGGCGAGGAGGAGCAGGACGACGACGAACCGCAACCAGCGTCGCCGGCCAGATTTCTGGCGTGCAAAAGCCATGTCCAATGGTGGTTCCATCGGCAGGTAAAATCAACCCTCCTATGGACGGGTGAACGTTTGTTCAGGTGACTTTGTGAAACCTGGGCCGCACCATTCTCATCATTACCTGCATGAAACCTAATCTCTGGCTGGCGGCCGTCTTGGCGCTGCAACTCGCTTTTAACAGCTTTGCCGCTGAACCACCGGCGGCTACGGTGAAACCGGAAGCGCACAGCCTCAAGGACAGCCTGCTGCCGGCGTCCAAGACCGGCGGGTTCGCCATGGATGGCTATATCCTGTGGTGTTCCTCGGTCATCAAGGTGGGGGATACGTATCACATGTTCGCCTCGCGCTGGCCGGCGCAATATGGTCTGGGCGGCTGGACGAAATATTCCGAGTGCGTCCGGGCGACGTCGACGAATCTCTACGGGCCTTACACGTTCCAGGAAGTGGTGCTGCAAAAGCGGACGAACAACTGGGACAATTCGCGCGTTCACAACGTGAAGATCGTGAAGGCGGGCGATAAATTTGTGCTGTATTACATCAACTCGGCGAACCAGACCGGCTATGCGGTGGCCGATGCCGTGACCGGCCCGTGGACGCGCCTGGACAAGCCGGCGATGAAAATGAGCAACCCGGCCATCCTCGTGAAGCCGGATCTGAGCATCTATGTTTTCGGCCGCCTGAAGGACAGCAATGATGTGAACCGCGGCATCGCCTTCACCGCGCCAAGCTATAAAGGTCCTTACTCCGTGGTGGCGAACGGCGATAATTTGCTGGAGAACAATTGCGAACTGGAAGACCCGACGATCTGGTGGGCAAACAACCAGTACAACATTTTGCTCAACGACTGGAAGGGCAAGGCGACGGGCATCGTCAAGGGCGGGGCGCAGTATTATTCCAAGGATGGATTGAAGTTTCATTTGGTGAGCCAGGAGCCGGTGTTCACCAAGAACGTTCCCTATGATGACGGTACGAGCGAGACGTTCAGCCGGCGGGAGCGGCCGTTCATCTACACGAACGAGAAGGGAGAGGCGATCGCGCTGTTCACGGCCTGCCTGCCGAAGAATGGCCCGGCGCGCGTGGTGGTGCAGCCGGTGAAAAATTATCTGCCGCAGAATTGAAAAATGAAAATCTTTCGTCTGGCACCGACTGGAATTGTTTTCGCGCTGGCCGTGTTGTCGGTCGGTCTGGTTCATGGTGCGGCGACGAATGCGCCCGCCAGCCTGACAGACGGCTGGAAACCGGTGCCGTTCACGTTTGAGGTGCAGCATCCTTACAATTTGAAGACGGCCGACCGTTACGAATTTGATGCGACCAATAACACGCATCATTTCTGGGTTTATTTCACCGACAAACCGCATGCGCCGCCGCCGAACAAGACGACTGCGCGCACGGAGATGCGGCTGGAGACGTTCAGCGCCGGCGAGCGGATGTTTGATGGCGATGTGAACATCACGCCAGGCACGTTCGCGTGCATCGCGCAGGTGTTCGACGCGGCGCATGGGCCGGTCACGATGATCATCGCGCATCCGGATGGCAAGGTGACGGTCGGCAACAGTGACGTGATCCGGACCAACGCCATTGGCACCTGGTGGAACCTCAAGATGACGGATGACACAAAGGCCGGCGGCAAGATCAGGATCTACGTGGATAACGTATTGGCCGGCACCTATAACAGCCGCGGTCCCCGGGATTACTATTTCAAGTGCGGCGTCTATTCGCGGAAGGACAGCGACCGTTCCGATGTGCGCTATCGCAACATCAAGCTGTGGGTGAAACAGGAGCCGACAAACTAAGACCAATGAAAATGCAACATTCCATACGGGCGGCAGTGGTGTTGAACTTGTTGCTTGCGGGCATTGGCTTTGGCGCGGAGACGAATTCCATGCCGGCGGTCAAACCGCCCAGCCCGCCCATCGTGGTGCAAGACATCGCAAATCTTCCCGGCAAGGGGTTGTTGCAGCATGATTTTATTTTCACCGGCGAATTTGATACGCGCAAAAAGGTGGCGACCATTTCGCTGGTGCAGGGCGGCAAGGTGACGAAGACGTACCAGATTCCGACCATGGACCCGTCGAACGGGCAGTTGAGCGAATTTTCCGACCTGCACCGGCTGGCCAATGGCGATGTGGTGTACGCCTACAAGACCGGCTGGCGCAAGGTGGATGCGGATGGCAATGTGATCTACGATTTCAAATGTCCTTCGGACGTCGGCCCGGACGGCAAGACGTATTGGAAGGAATGTCATTCGGCGCAGCCGGTCGGCACGAACAAGGTGCTGTTCATGCTCAATGGTCATCCGGCGAAACTTTGCCTCTTCAACATCAAGGAAGGCCGGATGGAGATGGAGCATGTGATGCAGACCAAGAGCGAGACGGGCTCAGTACATGGCGAGTTTCGCAACGTGCGCATGACCAAGGCGGGGACTTATCTCATCGCGCACATGGACCTGAACCGGGTCATCGAGTACGACCAGGACTGGAAGGTGATCTGGCAGACGACCAATGCGCCATCGGTCTGGCAGGCGGTGCGCTTGAAAAACGGCAACACGCTGGTGAGCGGAAATCATAACGCCTTTGCACGCGAAATCAATCCGGCGGGCGAGATCGTCTGGCAGTTTGGCAATGAAGATCTGAAGGGCGCGGGCATCGTGCTCTATGGCGTGCATCAGGCCGTCCGGTTGCAGAATGGCAACACGGTGTTGTGCAACTGGTGTTCCGGCCGGTTGGGGAAACAAAAAACGGACTGGCCGAAAACCGTCCAGGTCATCGAGGTGACACCGGATAAAAAAGTGGTGTGGGCGCTGCGGGAATGGACCAACCCCGACCTGGGCACGGCTTCGTGCATCCAGATGCTGGATGAGCCGGGCGCGGACGAGGACCAGGATTTGATGCGTTGAAAAGGGGGGCGGAATTATGCAAGCTGCGGGCGTGAAAATATTTTCGAATTCGCTGTTTGTTTTCGCGGTGCTGGCCTTTGTGTCCCGGGCCGGGGCCGAGGTGACGGCCACCAATGAGGTTTTGCCGGGAGTGCGCATCTATTCCGAGACGCGCACGAATCCACCCACGCACCTGTTTGTCGCGGAAGTGGATTTGAAGAACCCGAAGTTGCATCTGCGCGTGTCGCGTGGCGGCCCCGACCCCGACGGCCCTGGTATCTGGCAGACGACGTTGTTGCAGCCGACCAAGATCGCCGGGCGGGAGAAATTTGACTTTGTGATGAACGGGGATTTTTTTATCGCCAAGGGGGTGAATGACGGCGAGGGAACCAATGCGGCTTTTCGCGCGGAGCAATGGGCGCGGGTGGAAGGCCCGGCGATGACGGATGGCGAAACGTGGTCGATCGCCACCAACGCGCGGCCCGCACTGGTGGTCCACAAGGATCATTCGGTGACGATCGAGACGATGAAACAGCCGGCGAAAGATGATTGGGAGGTGATCGCCGGCAATGTGATTTTGGTCAAGGATGGCGCGGTCGTTCCGCACAAATCCGCGGCGCGACATCCGCGCACCCTTGCTGGTTTGGACGCGACCGGCAACAAGCTGATTCTGATGCTGGTGGACGGCCGCAAGCCCGGCGTGGCCATTGGCATGACCTATGACGAAGAGGCCGCGGAGATGTTGCGGCTCGGTTGCGCGGAGGCGCTGAACCTCGATGGCGGCGGCAGTTCAGTGATGGCCGTGCGCGAAGCCGGCGAGTTGAAGATCTTAAATGAGCCGACGGATGGCCGTGAGCGGGCCGTGGGCAATGTCCTCGGCATTTCCGTGGATCAAAATTAAAACGATGGAGTGAAGCGATGGCCGGTGAGAATCTTTCCAACGTGCTCGCCGAGGTGCGGGCCATCTATCAGGAACTGGCCAAGCGGCCGGTGCAACGCAATTGCATCGCCCGGACGGAATGTTGCCAGTTCCAGCTTACCGGTCTTACGCCGCATCTTACCAAGGGCGAGGCGTTGCTCGCAGCGAAGGCGTTCCGCGCCACGGGACGAAAAGAACTGCCGGAGGCGGATGACGGGGCCTGTCCGATGCTCAAGCGTGAGACGGGTCGCTGCATGATCTACGCCGACCGGCCGTTCGGGTGCCGCACACATTTTTGCGAGGCGGCGGGCGGACCGTACTCGCGGAAGGAAGTGATTGATCTGATCCGACGGCTGGAAGATCTGGATGCCCGCCTGCGCGGCGACGGTCCGCGGAAAATTGAAGCCGCCGTGACCGATGCGCTGGAGGAAATGCGCTAGGTCGCGCGTTTTGCCCAGCGCAACTTGGCAGGGGCGGAACGGGAGTTTGAATTACGCTCTTCCGCCGTGGGGCGCATGACTTCGTGCGTGATATCGGCGTAGAGGCCGTCGCGCAAACCCGCCTCGAAGGCCTTCTTTACGCGGCGATCCTCGCCGGAATGGAACGTGAGCACCGCCACGCGGCCGCCGGGTTTCAGGCACGTTGGGAGGTTGCGCAGCAGGGTTTCGAGCGCGGAAAATTCGTCATTCACCGCGATGCGTAGCGCCTGAAACACGCGGCGCACGGTGAGATCGGATTCGTCCTTGCCCAAGCGCGGCAGCGCGGCGCGGATGGCATCGCCCAATTCGCGCGTCGTGTTAAAACTTTTTCCCGCGAGGGCAGGGGCGAGCGTCGCGGCATGGGGTTCGTCTGAAAAATCCGCCAGCATTTCGGCGAGCGCCGGCGGCTTGATCTTTTGCAACAGCGCGGAGGCGGGCTGGCTGCGCTGGGGGTTCATCCGCATATCAAGCGGACCGTCGTGCTTCACGGAAAAGCCGCGCGTGGGATCGTCGATCTGCATGGAGGAGACACCGAGGTCGGCGAGGATGATGTCCGCGCCGGAAATATTCTGCGTGGCGAGCACCTGTGGGAGGCCGGCGAAATTGCTGCGATGGGCGGTGAAAACCGTTTCGTCAAAACCCAACGCGCGCAGCCGGGCCTCGGTCTTGGGCAATTGCAACGGGTCGGCATCCAGCCCGAGCAATTTTCCACCGGGCGCAAGGCGGGCGAGAAGCTCCTGCGCATGCCCGCCGTAGCCCAGGGTGCAATCCACCGCGAGGTCGCCGGGCCGGGGCGCGAGCACTTCCAGGATTTCCGCGACCATGATGGGGCGGTGCGTGCCGATGGGGGTTTTGCCGGAGGCGATGACCTTGGCGATGGTTTCCGCGTCACCGCGCTGCTCCTTGTATTTGTCCTCGAAGCGGCGCGGATTTTTGCCGCTGTACCGGACGCGGCGTTTATGCGGTACGGGAGTTATGGATTCTTCGCTCACAACGATTCAGTTCGCCGTCAGTCTGGTTGCGGATGTGTTCACTGCCAGAGCATAATTATTTTTTGACTGGCAAGGCAATCTTGGGAATCAGCGCAATTCAAAATCTTCGTGTGATGAAGGCGTAAATTTGCTAAATCTTTTTCAATGCTGAAGCTCAAACCGATTGGCAGCCTTTCGTTTGACCCGCTCGAACCGAAACGTCTGCGCATCGTCATCACCACGATCGTCATCAATATTGTCGCCGTCGCCTTGCTGACATTTGTGCCCGGGTCTGACTGGCGGACCGGGTTGGCGCTCAACCTGTTCGACAACGCGTTGCTGCTTGGCTTTGTCATCTTGCGTCATGACGGGTTGCTCCTGCGCTTCATGATTTTCGGCCTCGTTGCCGGTTTCACCGAGCTGGCCGCGGATGCGTGGCTGGTGGACTACACACATACGCTGGATTATTCCATTGGCGGCGGCCCGATGCTATGGCGCTCGCCTTTGTGGATGCCGTTCGCGTGGGAAGTCGTTGCCGTGCAATTCGGCTATCTCGGACTGCGTTTGCAGGAACATTTTGGAAGGTTCGGCCTCATCATCATCGGCATCCTCGGCGCGACCAATATTCCGTACTACGAAGAGATGGCGCGGCGCATCCACTGGTGGAAGTACGGCGGCTGCCGGATGGTTTCCGGGACGCCGTATTACATCATCCTGGGGGAATTTCTCATCGCCGTGGCGTTTGCCTGGCTGGTATTGAAATTCCGGCGGGGAAACATTTTTTCCGCCGTGGCGGCCGGGATGTTCGGCGGCGTGGCCATCTTCATCGCCTACGCTGTAGCCTACGGATTGACCGACGGATTATTCCATCACTGAACCATGGCTGCAAAAATCATCGTGGTCGGCGGCGGGGCGGCGGGATTCTTCGCGGCCATCGCGGCGGCGGAGCAGGGGGCGGACGTGACCATCCTCGAAAAAACCTCCCGCGTGCTGGAAAAGGTCCGCATTTCCGGCGGCGGCCGCTGCAACGTGACCCACAACTGCTTTGAACCGCGTGACTTTGCCACGCGCTATCCGCGTGGCGAACGGGCGTTGCTCTCGCCGTTCCAGAAATTTTCCGCCCAGGATACCGTGGCGTGGTTTGAAGAGCGGGGCGTGAAATTGAAGACCGAGCGCGACGGGCGGATGTTTCCCACGACTGATTCCTCCGAGACGATCGTGCACTGCCTGACGGATGCGGCGGAAAAGGCGGGCGTGAAATTCCGGCTGAATTGCGCCGTGGAATCGGTGATGAAGCAGGCGGATGGAACGTTTGAACTCACGCTGGCCGGTGCCGCGCATGAACAGATCTCGTGTGACAAATTGTTGCTGGCCACGGGTGGCTGCCGGGCAGCGGTGGCCGGACAACTCGCCACCTCGCTGGGTCATACCCTGATGGCGCCGGTGCCCTCGTTGTTCACATTCCAGATTGAGTCACCGTGGCTGCGTTCGCTCGCGGGTGTTTCGTTGGAGTCGGCGGAAGTTTCCGTGCCGGTTGCAAAGTTGCGCGAACGCGGACCGTTGCTCGTCACGCACTGGGGCTTGAGCGGGCCGGCGGTTTTGAAGATGTCCGCGTGGGGCGCGCGGGCGTTGCACGATGCCGGTTACAAGTTTCCGCTGCTGGTGAACTGGCTGCCGGAATCCAATCCGGAGAAGATCATCGCGGAATTTCAAACGCGCCGCGAAAACTCGGGCGCGAAGCTGCTCGTGAATGTTCCGTTGTTTCCGTTGACGGCGCGCCTATGGGAACAGCTTGTGCTCGCCGCCGGCATCGCGCGTGAAACCCGTTGGGCGGCGCTGACGCGGGCGCAGATGCAGGCGCTGGTGCAGCAGCTGACGCGGACGGAGTTTGCCGTGACCGGGAAGAGTTTGAACAAGGACGAGTTTGTGACGTGCGGTGGCGTGAAACTGTCCGAGGTGGATTTCAAGACGCTGGAGAGCAAGCTTTGTCCCGGGTTGTTCTTTGCCGGCGAGTTGCTGGACATCGACGGCATCACCGGAGGATTTAATTTTCAGGCGGCGTGGACCACAGGTTTCATTGCGGGCCGGGCGATGGCGGCTCCAGTTCCCCGATGAACCAGTCCTCCACTTTCTTGCGCGCCCAGGGTGTTTTTCGCAGGAACGTGAGGCTGGATTTCACCGACGGGTTGAATTGAAAGCAGCGGATAGGGATGCGCCGGCCCATTTCAATCCAGCCATGACGCTGCACCAAGGTGTTGAGGATGGTTTCCAGCGTGATGCCGTGCAACGGATCGCGGGGATGGGACATGGGCTCAGGCATGATGTCCAGCAGCGTAGGATGGGTGGATATTTAGGCAATGGCAAAATGGCGCGCCGCCATGCTTTTAAGTGATAAAATCAATCCGCCGGTTACATTGTCATTTCCATCACCTTGCCGCATCATGATTTCATGGATATGGACGTTTCCGGTTTCACCGCGCCCCAGCAGCAGGCGCTGTTCGACCTTTTGATTCTCGCGATGTATGCGGATGGTCATCTCACTTCCTTCGAAGATGAACACTTGCAGTCTTTGCTGAAGGCTATGGGCTTCACGGAAGAGAGCGACCGTCATCGTGAATTTGATGCCGCCGTGACGCGGATGCGGCCGCATGTCCAGTCTCTCCAGACCGCCCGCGAGCAGGCTGTTGCCCTTTCGGAAACCTTCACCACCCGCGATCAGCACAAGCTCGTCTATGCCGCCGTGGAGGAGATCATCAATAGCGATGCCCACGTCACTTCCTGGGAAAGCGCGCTGTTGTACGAACTGCGCTCCCGGTTTCGCCTCTGATTCAAAGCACGAAGGTCGCAAGGTTTAGGTAAACCAGCAGCGTGAAGATGTCCGCCGCCGCGAGGCTTACCGGGCCGGCGGCGATCTTCGGGTCGAGCTTGAGCCGGTGCAGCACCGCCGGAACCAGCAGGCCGATCAGACAGGACACCACCATGGAGATGGCGATGCTCCCGCCGATGACCATCGCCGCCTGCGGATGTCCACGCCAGATCCAGGCGACCACGCAGACGATCGCTCCACAAGTGCCGCCCAGCATGAGTGCCGTGAAAAATTCCTTCCGCAGCGCGCGCAGCAGCCACTTGCGGTCCGGCGTCAGCTTGTTCAGCGCCTCTGCCGTGACCGTCACCGATTGCGCGCTCACGCTTTCGCTCAAGCCCAGCACCATCGCCAGGAAGAACGCGAGGATGATGCTCGTGGCCAGTGTCGCTTCGTAAAGTCCCGCCAACATGGCGCAGCAGATGCCGCCGCCGAGCGTTGCGAGCAGCCACGGAAACCGCAGCCGGAACGCTTTCATCGGTGACGCGCTTTGCACCTCGGCCACGCGGAAACCGATCCGCTCGAACACGTCGTCCAAGTGCGACCGCTCCGAAAGCTCCAATGCTTCCTCGGTAAACAGGCTCACATTTACCACGCCGGTCATCTGCCGCTCCGCCGTCACCACCGGGAACGCCAAAAATTTGTGCAGCAGGAACATCTCGCACGCCTCCAGTACCGTTGCGGACTCGGGGATGGTCACCACGCGGTTGATCATGATGTCGCCCAGCCGCGCCTCGGGCGCCGCCGCGAGCAACCGCCGCGTCGGCACCACGCCGACCAGCCGTTGCTCCGCATCCACCACGTAGAAATAGATGACCTGCTGCGCCACGCCGCGTTCGCGGATCTGCGCCAGGGCGCCGGCCACTGTCAGGTCCTGCGCCAACGCGGTGAAATCCCTGCTTGCGAACTTGCTGATCGGTTCATCCAGATGTTGCTGCTCCATAATGGGAAAGTTAAACCAGCAACCCCGCAACAGGCAAAGCCCAATCACGGCAAAGCGCGATTATTTTCCGCCCGGACCCGGTGTTGCGTCGGCTTGGGCCATCATCACTTTATGCGATGTTCAAAACACATCGGACTGGTATGCTCCTCACGCACCAACCCTGGGGGATGAAAATCCGCTGCCCGCACATTGTCAGAAGATGTGCGGGCCTTTTTGTTGTTCCCGTCCTGCCGCCAAAATATAAAAACCGAACCAATTACTTGGTCCGGCTTTTATGATTCCCCACCCCAAAATGTTCAAGCCATCCATCGGATGTCGCCACGAAGATTAAAATGGCCTGCCGCCGGTTCGTGGATATGGCTCGCACCTGCAATGCCGCGGGTGCTTGTCGAGATAGACTGAACTTGTCGCCGCCGGGTTACAAGCTTTCCTTGCGGGCCGATTCGACGCCAGTTGGGCGGTCTTTTGCCAAGCGTTTCGTTACTGCGCCATGAATTTTACCCCGGTCAACAGACGCTAACCGCCATTTGCGCCAGTATCTCCGAAGCCCTTGTCGATGATGATAATCAACGGCAGGAACATCGCGATCACAATGGAGCCTACGATTACCGCCAGAAAGACGATCATCACCGGCTCCAGCAACGAGGTCATGGAGGTTACCGCGTTGTCCACTTCTTCATCGCTGTTGTCTGCGATGCGCAGGAGCATTTCTGGCAGGGCGCCCGTTTGTTCCCCCACGTCCACCATGCCGGCCACGATGGCCGGGAAAACCCCCGCCGCCTTCAACGGATCCGTCATCGTTCCACCCTGTTTCACGTTGTCATGAATTTTACCGACCATGTCGCTCACGATCACATTGCCGGAGGTGTTCTTTACGATCTGCAATGTTTGCAAGACCGGCACACCGCTGCTTAACAGTGTTCCGAGCGTCCGGGCGAAGCGCGCCAGCGCCACTTTACGGACAAGTTTCCCCACCCCGGGCACCACCAGCTTGAAGTGGTCAAACCACCGCCGGCCGAATTGTGTGCGGACTGTTAATTTGAATGTGACCACCAATGCCGCGATCACCATTGCCAACATCAGGAAATGACTCTTGAAGACATCGCTCACTTTCAGCACCGCCAGCGTGAAGGCGGGCAATGGTACATTGCCCAGCAGTCCCTCAAAGACCTCCTTGAACCGCGGGATGATGAACACCATCAGCAACGTCATGACCCCGCCCGCCACGAACATCACCGCCGCCGGGTAAAACATCGCCGACTTCACCTTGCCCTTGATCTTCTGCGCCTTCTCCATGAACTCCGCCTGCCGCCGCAGCACCAGTTCCAGCACGCCGCCGGCCTCGCCCGCCTTCACCATGTTCACATACAGCGGGGTGAACACCTTGGGATGCGCTGCCAGCGCCTCGGACAGCGCGCCGCCCGTCTCCACCCGCTGCGCCACCTCGCCGATGATCCGTTTCAACGTCCGGTTCTCCTCCTGCTCCTGCAACAGCTTCAATCCGCGCAAGAGCGGCATGCCCACATCCACCAGCGTCGTCAACTGCCGCGTGAACGCCGCCAGTTGGGCCGGCTTCACCTTGCCCTCCGTCATCCAGCGCGGCAACTGGCGCGGCTTGCGAGTCACTTTTTGCGGCCGCGTCGCCGTCGTCGGCTGCACCTTCATGGGAAACAATCCCATCTCCCGGATGCGCCGCAGCGCCGTGCTTTGATCCGCCACCTCCATCAAGCCATGGCTCCGCGCGCCGCTGGCATCCACCGCTTCATAGGCATAATTCGACATGATGTTCTCCGTTGTTAGGGTTTCGATTTCTACTTAAGCCACGACCTGCCGAAACGCAAATTTTTTCAGTCGGAAATCGTTGGAAATCATTAAGAAATGATTAAGAGCCATCCTCTTATTGGGCCGTAGCGCGGCGAAGATGAAAGTCTGGGGCAATGCCCCAGATATAAACCCCAAAACATTTAGAAGGGTTGAAAGCCCGACCTATCGTCATGCCGTAATCATTTCCGCTCCAGTCCGCCGAACACAGTGGCCACCAGGGTGTCGATATACGAATCGGATAACGCGATTTGATCGCCACTATACGGAAGCAGGAGCCGGTGATAGAGCGGGCCGTAGAGGGCATCAAGCACGATGTCCGCATCGAGATTGGCGCGAAGTTCCCCGCTGGCGATGCCGCGGCGCACCATCTCCCGGGAGACCGCGCGCCGGGCGAGCAACCATTGCTCGATGAGCGCCTTCAGCAGCGTTTCATCCATTTGGGCGCGGCCGATCAACGCCCGCAGGATTGGTCTGCGACGTCCGCGAAAATAGCGCGCCGCCAAAAGCATGGAGGCATGGAGGCTTTCCCGCGCGGTGGCACCCTGCTGGAGCGGCGCGATCTCATCGATATCGGCCAAGACCGCATCCGCGATGATCGACCAGACGTTGGGCCAGCGTCGATATATCGTCGCCTTGCCGACGCCCGCCCGCGCCGCGACCCCTTCAACGGTCAGCGCATCAAATCCCAGCTCCATTCCCAGTTCTATCGCCGATTTTAGAACAGCTTGGGTCGCCTTGGCATTGCGCGGCCGGCCGGCGGCCGGTTTATCCTGCGCCGGTTTGCGGTTTTTTTTCGACCGTGCACTGCTGGCGGATTTTTGCATTGACATAATACGAAACGTATCGTATCGTAATTAAGTTGTCAAGCCCGTTCCTGTCGGGCGGGCGGACCGGAAAACAATTAAAAACACCTATTTTATGTATGCCATTACTGGAATCACCGGACAGGTGGGCGGCGTCGCCGCCCGCACGTTGTTAAAGCAGGGACACGCCGTTCGCGCGGTGGTCCGCGATGCCCGCAAGGGCGACGTCTGGAAAAATCTTGGCTGCGCAGTGGCGCTCGCGGACATGAACGATGTCGCCGCGCTTGCGGCCGCGTTCAAGGCGGCGCCGGGCGTGTTTATCCTGCTGCCTCCCATTTTTGATCCGTCACCCGGATTTCCCGAGACGAGGGCGACCGTTGCCGCCCTGCGACAGGCCCTGGAAGCGGCCCGGCCGCAAAAGGTCGTCTGCATCTCCACCATTGGCGCGCAAGCCAGGCAGGAGAACCTGTTATCGCAGCTTTCCCTTATGGAGCAGGCATTTGTTGATTTGCCCATGCCGGTTGCCTTCTTGCGGCCGGGGTGGTACATGGAAAACTGCAGTTGGGATGTCGCCACCGCGCGTGATGGCGGCGTACTGGCCAGCTTCCTGCAACCGCTTGATAAACCCGTGCCGATGGTTGCGACCGCGGATGTCGGACGTGTCGCGGCGGGATTGCTCTTGGAAAGCTGGACCGGCCGGCGGATCGTCGAGTTGGAAGGGCCAGTGCGCGTGACGCCCAACGAGATCGCGGAGACCTTTGCCAAAATCTTCGGCCGGCCGGTTCACGCCACCGCCGTCCCCCGGGAGACGTGGGCTCCGCTCTTCAAGTCACAAGGCATGAAAAATCCGGAGCCGCGCATCCGGATGCTGGATGGCTTCAACGAAGGGTGGATTACCTTTGAAGGCGGTGCCAACGAGGCACGCAAGGGTATCGTCCCTCTCGGGGATGTCTTGCAGGCGCTGGCCACCGCGAAGAAATGACAGTAACAAACACAAAACCATTATAAATAGTATGAACTCCATTCAAACATCTGTGGCTGCCTCAAAAAAAGTCTGGTTCGTGACCGGTACCTCGCAAGGCCTGGGTGCCGAACTGGTGCGCCAAATTCTTGCGCGTGGCGATTCCGTGGCTGCCACCTCCCGCGCCGCCGCGAAGCTTGCACCCCTGTTCCCGGGCGATTTCGGGGGCCGGCTTCTGCCGCTCAGCCTGGACCTCGGCAACGCGGCCGGCATTTCAGACGCGGTCGGCAAAACCCTCGCCCGGTTTGGCCGGATTGATATTCTCGTGAACAACGCCGGCTATGGGTTGCTGGGTGCGGTCGAGGAGGGGAGTGACGACGACATCCGCAAGATGTTTGAAGTCAATGTCCATGGGCTCCTGCGGGTCACGCGGGAAATCCTGCCCCATCTGCGGGAGCGGCGCAGCGGGCAGGTGGTCAATCTGTCCTCCATGAGCGGCCTGGCTGGCGTCGCCGGCTTTGGCCTTTACTGTGCCAGCAAATTCGCGGTCGAAGGCCTGTCCGAAGCGATGGCCCAAGAACTTGCCCCGCTTGGGATCCGGGTCACGATTGTTGAGCCAGGCCCGTTCCGGACGGAGTTCCTGAGCGGCTCCCTGGGCGTTAGTGAGCGGATCATTGAAGACTACGCCGCCACCTCTGGCAAAGCCCGCGCCGGCCGCGCCGGACGGATCGGCCGGCAGCCGGGCGATCCCGTCAAGGGTGTTGAGGCCATCATCAAGGCTGTCACGTCGGCCAACCCGCCCCTTCACCTCGTTCTCGGCGCCATGGCCATGGAGCATGCGAACGTAAAACTCACCGCCTTGAAAAACGATATGGAGACGTGGAAGGAACTGAGCCTGTCGACTGGATTTGACTCTTAAGCGAAGGGGTCAGCATTGCGTTTATGAACGAAAAATAATAGCTTCGAAACATGTTCAGCATCGTTCGAGACACCCATCTGGGTCCAAAGGTGGTTAGCGATGAGGGGTTTGAGGTCGCGTTTTTTTCGAATGGCGTAGATGGCCTTGGCGTAATGTATCAGGATAATAAAGATCGTTATATTGTGTTGGATGCTTTTGATCGTTTATCTGCATCAGGCCGCAGTGTTCCTAATGAATTCATTGTCGAAGTTCCTTCTCGACTGGAACGGAAGCCGGCGAAAGACCCGGAATTTATGACGGAAGCTGAAGTCTCGCAGATATTGGACAAAATCCAGCAAGCTCTGCTGTTTCAAGGTTTAAAGGTAACCTTTCATTTTTACGGATCACCTGTTTCTTAGCAGGCTGTTGAAAAACGCCCTTCAAATTTATTCGTAAAAAGGGTCAGTGAAAATCTTGGAATGGAGTTTCTCTGGAGTCCCGCTTTACGGAATTGATCCTTGGCCTGTCGCGCCGGAGCCTCGGTGCAGGCGGAAACTTCGCCCGCGTCCCTATTCGTCATTCATAAGACATTAGGCGCTTAGACATTCGTCATGTCCGCCCTCCCGGCGGTCACCGATGCCCGCCATGGAACCCGCCGCTGCTATGAAACCCGCCCCCGCTGTGAAAACCTCCGCCACTGTGGAACCCGCCGCCGCGAAAGCCGCCGCCCACAAATCCGCGATACCCAAAGGAAAACGACACCGACGGATAACACCAGCCGCCATAGTACGAATACGGATAGTAGCCGTAGTAAGTCGGGTAGTAAGCCGGAGTATAATAATACGTCGTGCTGGGGACATAGGCCGTCGTGGCTGGGGCCGGTTCGCTGTCGGCCAGAACCGTCGTCGCCGGGGTTGCCGCTGCCACCGCCGGTGCGGGAGTCGATACCGTGCCGGGCGCGCCATTTTGGTACTTGGTCAACATCGCGTTGAGGATGTTGTCAGAAACTCCCTGCTGTTTCAGGTAGATGATCTGGTCCGCTGTCAACGAGTAACCGGTGCCGGAATTTTGGATATAGGCCGCGATGGTGGTGTCACTGACCTTGGCCTGCGCGAGCTGGAGGACTTGCGATACGCCGGGGCTTAATGCCACCGGAGCCGGCTGGCTCATGGCCGGGGCCGGGGTGGCTGCGGCATCCTGCGCCATGACCGGCGCGGCAGAAACCGCCAACCCAACCGCCGCCAGCAACCCGAATGACCGTGTAAAATATAAATTTTTCATAAGAACCTCACAATCTGTTCACACCTAAAGCTCACGCCAGTTGCACCAAATGTCAAACCAGCTTCAAACATGCTATGGATTAGATTGTATTCTGATGTTTTTGTTCATTCTGGCAAATTTAGCCTGAAAATTAGCCGGAAAAGGCCCCAAATAACGCCCGCCAACAAATGGGCGGCGGCTGTGTTGGGAGCAAGGGACCAGCCGCAGCAGTTGACTTGCAACCACGATATCCGAATCTAACACCCGCCTCCGATTCATACCCTTTTTTCGTTCCTTTGTTGTTAAAAACCTTCATCCCCCAAACGCCCCAAACAACGCCCGCATCTCCTCCTCCACCATCGCCGGGTCCGACAACGTGTTCGCGATCTCATCCCGCAGCAATTGCCGGTAACGCTTCCGCAGCCGGTGGATCGCCACGCGCACCGCGCCTTCCTCCATGCCCAGCGCCTTCGCCACCTCCGCCTGCGCCGACTCCCCCTGGCCGGCCATCAGGAAACTTTTCAATTGCGCGAACACCTTGCCCTTGCCCTCCGTCTCGGACTCCGCCTGCAACCGCTCGATCACCCGCGCCAGCAGCGCCAGCGCCCATTCGCGGTCGAACGCCCGGTCCGGGCTCGGCTCGTTCGTCGCCGCCACCTGGAACTTTGTGTCCGCCG
Organism: Candidatus Acidiferrales bacterium; assembly: GCA_035482455.1. GTDB lineage: Bacteria > Verrucomicrobiota > Verrucomicrobiia > Limisphaerales > UBA11358 > UBA11358. The sequence goes on from DATHQS010000181.1 coordinate 16,592, forward strand.
TCTGCCAGTCCAGCGAGAGCGGCACCTCGCCGCCGCCACGTTTCTGCGCCCGCGCCTTGTCCCATTCATTCGCCAGGAAATGTTTTAACGCCGTCAGCAGGAACGCCCGGAACTTGCCCCGTTCCGCATCCAGCCCCGCGAGAAAATTTTTCTCCAACAACCGCGCAAAGAACGCCTGCGTGAGGTCCTCCGCATCCGCCTTCGCCTGCCCGCGCCGCCGCACATACGCGTAGAGGGGAAACCAGTACGTGCGGCACAACTGTTCCAGCGCCGTGTCCGACTGCGGCGTATGCCGCTGCCCGGCCGCGAGCACGACCGTCCAGTGCGTCGTGGCGAAAATATCGCCCGGCGCGCTGCTGCCGCACCCGCTGGATTCTTTTGAAGTCAAAGTAATGTCATGTTAACCACGGATGAACACCGATGCACACGGATAAAGTGGAACGGCTGGCCCTTGTCTGGTGGGGCGGCGCTGCCGTGCGCCCTAATATCCCGTATCCCGCGCAGCGGGAAACGAGCCGGCCCTTTATTTCGTCTGCATTGCTTCGCCTGCCGCCATGTTTAACGGCGACATAGTCATCCTCAAACCTAAAATGGCTCGAGGTATGGTGGCGTTGCCGGGTTGGGTGACACCGTCGTTGATCATTATTATTTTTTCCAAGGCCTCATTTGGAGCGGCCAGGGCGGAGTAATTGCCCCAATCCAAACGCCACCGGTAAGGCATCGGTTGGCGGGAGGCGAAGTGTTTCAGCTCCTTGGCGGTCCGGGCATCATGGATGTAAATATCCCATCCCGCTTCCAGGGCGTTCGTCGATTCCCCCGGGTGCCAGGTCAGCCAATACAGGCCAAACCGCGCCGAGTTGTTGGTGAAGGCGGTTGCAAACAGGTTTTTCTCCTCATTTTTCCCGGAGCTGTAGGCTTGCACCGTCAACACTGACCCGGCTGGTACGGCGACCAAAGAACAATCGAACTGCGGATAATACGTCACGTTGTTGGTGGGTGAGGTTACGGGTGAATGTCCCGCCACCATGGTGTCTGAGCCGTTGATAAACGTGGTGTAATAGCTCAACTTGCCCGCCGCCGGTTTTACCTCGCGCAGTTCCAGCCACGCCTCCCGTTCTCCCACTTTGAACAGGGGATATCGCCGGCCCAATTTCATCTCCAGGGGTTGCGCCAGCGCGGCATTCATTTGACGGCTGGCCTCGGCGGCTTCCTGTGAATCGGCCAGGACGAAATCAAGCTGGCATTCATTCGGACCGGAAAACCAGCAGGAACTCGAATGGTTGGTGTTACTGTCAGGAGTGGATATGTTCACGCTGTTGGCCGGCACTGGCTGCCATTCTCCGCTCATTTTTTCCATCGGCGAAGACACCAGGGTGGGGCCGGACACCGTGTGCAATCCTGTACTCAAAGCGTCCTCGGAAAGAGCCGGTCCTCCGTAGTGGGCCACGATCTCATGGGCCGGGAATCCTCGGATCGATTCTGTCCGCGCAATCGCCACATTTTTAAACGGGCCGCCGGCGATCAATTCCAGCCGGGCCGCTTCGTCCAACGGTTGCGCGGCATCAGCCCCGGCCTTTTTCACCACCACCACATCGCTCCCGTCACGGTTCTCAATTTGCTCGGTCAGGCCAAACCGCTGGTCGATGTGAGACTCCAAGGCCTCCCACCAATGGGGGGCGCCGGCCACGATGAAATCGTATTTGGTCTCGGGCAGGGCGGCGTCAAAAATGATTTTCAGGCCGGAGTTTTTTTGTGACCAGACCTGCGTTATCAGTTCTTTCAAAGTTTTGCCCCGCGCCAGATAACGGTTTTCGCCGGACATGTCAAAAGGCGCTGAACCTGCGGGCAATGTCGATGGCCGGAGGAGAAAGATCATGGGCACCCGCGCCAGGGTTTCCGCATTCGGTTCCCAGATCCAGTCGCCGGGGTAACTGGCGCTCTCAGCCTGCTTTTTCACTATCGCATCGTTTCCACCACCGTCTTGCACCAGCTTGTAGCGAATCTTCACCCCGCGCGGCTTCTCCGTGAACCCGGTGATCTGCAGGACGCCGCTTTGCCCGGCTTCCGTTTGAAACGCGTACAGGTAATCATCCGTGCCCTGCCAGGTCTTGTCATGCCCGGTCATGGTTGCGAACTCGGACAACCATGGGCCAACCACACGATTCCCCTTGGCGGGCGAGACCTTGTTTTGCAGAACATTGGAGATTTGCAGGGAAGTTACGGACTCAAAGGCAAGGCCCGGCTCCTGTAGGATGGCGGCCTTCATCTCAAATCCATACAAACCCCGTTCACTGGCCACCGGCAGGCCATAGCCTTGGTTTAACGTCTGGATGACCGGCACCGGCTCGCCCTCATGCCAATGTTTGCTGAACAGGGTATGTCCCATGACCTGAACCCCGTGTTGATGTGCCCAATCCCACACGGCGGCCGGATTCTTGTCCCAAACCAACCCGGTCGGCAGCGAAAAGGTCTCTCCGGTCTTCAGGCTGAGCAGCCATTCCTTGCCGGTCTTATCATCATAAACTGTCCGCTCCATCACCGGGCCAAACTCTGTTGCTTCGCTGGCGTGCGGATTGAAAACCCATTGGTAGTTCAAAGGTGCGGGTGTGCTGCTGTCCGCTGCGCTTTGGTTATTGGAGGCCGCCGTGGGTCCATTTTGCACCAGCTTGTACCGGATCATCACCTTGCGCGGATCCCGCATGAAGCCGGTGATTTGCAGTATGCCCAATCTGCCGGTGTGCGTCCTGAACCCATAAGTTGCCGGCAGATCAAAGCTGGCAAATGGCGTATAACGTTCCGTGCTCTTTAACGTCGTAGCCCATGGCTGGTTAAGTCCGGCTGAGGCGGGCCATTGATCAAGCCCGTTCCCATGCCTCATTTCATCCACCAATTGCGCGGATGTCAGTCCGTCCCAATCTTCGCGCTCCAAGTTCACCAGCTTGGCACCGAGGAACATTAATCCGGAGGGATTGTTGGTGCCGGGAAACGGCGTCAAGTCCAGGTCCTCGGCTCTGGCCCAACTGATGGCACTGCTAAAATTGAATCCGTTGGTGCTGTCATCCGGCGATGCGCTCTGCGGCATCCGTATGATGTTGCCTGAATCCAAGGCGAGCCATTGGCGCGGGGTGAGTTCTTTGAAAGTCGGGGCGGAAAAGGCGGCTGGTTGGCTGGCAGCCGGATCATTATGCGCGCTGCCGGTGGTAGCGTCTGTAGTGTAGTCGCTTCCAACGGATGCTGCGGGCATGGGTATCGGAATTGAAGTTGCCGCGGTTCCAGATGGTAATGTCGTATTGTTCGTCGAATTCTCAACCAGCTTGTACCGGAGCTTCACCCCGCGCGGATTTTCGGTAAGGCCGACGACTTGAAGCAGGCCTCTCCTGCCCAATGGAGTTGTGAAAGTAAACTCTCGCGGCAAATCACCCGCACTTGAGGTCATAACTGTTTCTCCCAGGCTTACCCCCAGGCCACCTGAAGCTGCGGTGTCTGAAAGTGCCATTCGTCCTTCCCAACCTGAAGGCGTCTCGCAGACCAACGTGCTGGTGCCCGCCAGAATCGTCGGGTGTGCCGCGGTTTGGGGGATGACCATGATGCCGTTGGGCAGCAAGGTTGTCCTCCAATCCCACGGTGTTTTCATTTCAGGTGTGGCGACAATTTTTCCTGCATCCGGGTCAAGCGTATCGCAATAGCCGTTTCCGTGCAGCGGCAACGTCACTTGTATTACCGGGCCGAATTCGGGATTGCCGGGTGTTTGATAAGGAATCACCGGGCCAAACTTTCTGTCTGCTTCCGCATGCTGCTCTTGTACGCGGGCCGCTTTTTGTTCCTGGATGAAGTTGTTGAAAATGCCCACCAGCACAAGGCCAATCAGAATTGCACCCGCCGTCAGAACCGTCACCCCGAACCATTTCCAGTAACGGTTGGATTTCTGGACAGGTGGGCCGCCCGCACTGCGCCTTTTCAGCGCCCGCCAGACAAGGTAGATAATGATTCCAAGAATGAGCCATACGCCGGTGCCCAAAATGAGAAATGGTACAAGGCCCCATATGACATTCGTCGCCATTCCATTCGATGTCTCCACCTTGACCTTGCCGGAATTTAGCAATCCATTGAGCGCTTCTTGGGTCAGCCAGGCATTGCGCACCACGAACAGAACTTCTTCGTTCGTCAACCGGCCATCGGTGCTGGTTTTGAAATAAGTCCCGGTGATCGTGGTCAATGGCGTATTCTGCTGGTTAAGCTGGATCGTGGCCTGCGCGATTTCGTTCGCCTGGACTTTATTCAGAAAATCCGACTGTGACAGTTCCGTGGCCGGTGTCGCAAAATGACCTGTCACTGTGAAAAACACCGCCATCGCTCCGATGATGACCAATAACACTACTGACATGATGGCCGTGCGCGACTGCCGCAGTGCTCCTTCGGTTGTTCCCGGCACTGCTTGGCTTTGGACGCCAGCGCTCCGGTTGGTGTCGGAAAACTGGTTGATGAAGTTCATCAGCCAGACGGTCAGCAGGGTGAAAAATGCCATGACCAGCACCAGCATGCCGCCCGGGGAGAGAGTGCCGTGCGCGGCCAGATTCGCCCGCAGGGTCAGCCAGTGGATTCCGGCAAAAAGCAGCAACAACAGCACCGCCAGCCACAGCAGATGCCCCAGCACCCGGTTGGAAGTCTCCCGGCGGCGTTCCGGCGCGAACCAGAAGTCGCGGTTCGGGACTTTGACGAGCGACGGATTCTGCTCCGCCAGCCGCGCCATCAGCCAGAACAGCCCGGCGAAGATAAACGGCAGCAGCCCCATCAACAGGAAATAACTCTCGCGGCTCATCCAGCCGTTCACCTTGCCGTTCAGGTCAAAGTGGCTCCCCACGCGTTCCGGAAATTGCGGATAGGACCAGCCCAGGAACAGCAGCCAGCCCAGATAGGCCAGACCAAACGCGAGCAGGGGAACCATCAGCGTCAGGGGCCCGGATATGGATGGGGTAACGCCGCCCGGCGGCGTCTCGGCGATCGTCTCCACCTGCGTCTTGAGCATGCTGGCCTGCTGGTAGCGCAGTTCCGGCTTCTTCTCCAATGCGCGCAAAACGACTTCGTCCAGCCGCACGTCGATGTGCACCTTTTTTGAGGGCGCCTCGATTTTTTTGCCCGGCAGTTCGCCCGTCAACATCTGGTAAAACACCACGCCCAGCGCATAGATGTCCGCGCGATGATCCACCTCGCCCGGCGCGGTGATCTGCTCCGGCGACATGTATTGGGGCGTGCCCATCAGCTTGCCCGCGTCGGTCAGATCGCTGGTAGGGCGCGTCACTCCGCGCGCGCCGTCGTCCGGTTGCAAACCGCCGCTTCCTGTTGCCGGTCCGCCGGCCTCATTCACGATTTTCGCCAGCCCAAAGTCCGCCACCTTCACCCGGCCGCGCCGGTCGAGCAGGATGTTCTCCGGCTTGATGTCGCGGTGGACAATGCCCTGGTCGTGGGCGAACTGCAGCGCATCGCAGATCTGCGGCACGATGGCCAGCGCCTCCCGCGCGGACACGCGGCTGCCCGCCAGCAACTGCCGCAGGTTCACGCCATCCACAAACTCCATCAGGAAGAAATAAATTGGCGTAGCAGCCGACGTGAGTCGGCTCTGACCGGTTTGAATGCCCCCGGATTCAGTTTGAGCGGACTCACGTCCGCTGCTGCCGAATTCATACAGCGTCACGATGCCCGGATGATTCAGCTTCGCCAACGCCTTGGCCTCGCGGGCGAAGCGTCCGGCAAAGGCGGGGTCTTTCCCGATGCCCGGCGGCAGAATTTTCAGCGCCACCAGCCGGTCCAGTTGTTTCTGCCGCGCCTTGTACACCGCACCCATGCCGCCTTTGCCGATGAGTTCGAGAATTTCCAGTTGCGGAAACAGCGGCGCCAGCTCGGCGACGCTGGGAGGGTTGAACGCGGGCTGTTTCGCCTCCGTCACGGTGTCGGCTGCCGCGCCCAGCTTGAGCAGGCAGGCAGGGCAGAGCCCGGCGAGCGTGCCGGCGGGCAGGGGGGTGCCGCATTGCGGACATTTGCTTCCATCAGGCATTGGCTGGCCCAGTTTTACCGTGTCCATGACTGCTACAGAAGCAAAACCGGCAAGATGTTACCGGAAAAATGCTTAAACCACGAAATACACCAAATACACGAAAAAGCTCAAAGGACAATGCGCTCGTATTCAACTTTGGGGTAATGGCCGAAATTTACGAGCAGGCCAAGCTTGAATTTGGTCGCCCGCAGATAATTCTGGATTTGCGCCCGGTGTTCATCGGTCAGCGCAGTGACAGCCTTGAGTTCCAAAACGATTTTGCCGTAACAAATAAAATCAGGCGTGTATTTGCTTTTGAGCGGCCTGCCTTTGTAGGCAAGGGCAAGTTGGGGCTGCGATATAAACGGGATTTTCCGGTCAGCCATTTCCATTTCCAAACACTCCTGATAAACCGCCTCCAAGAAGCCGCTTCCCTTTTCCTTATAAACTTCAAAACAGGCTCCCATTATATCAAAACTTTCCAGCTTATAGATGATGTTCATGGCCTTTCCCTTTTCGTGTGTTTTGTGTATTTCGTGGTTAAAAATTCACCGCAACCTAAACCCGCCCTTAAAGATCACCTCCACCGCCACGGCAACCAGGAAAACCACGCCCACCAGCGCATTCAGCCGGAAGAATGCCAGGTTAATCCAGTTCAAGCCACGTCGTCGCGCAATCCAATGCTCCAGCACCAGGCAGAGCAGGATGACCAGCCAGCCGACGAGATACATGAGGCGGAACTTGCAAAGAAAACCGAACCCGAAGAGCAACCCGCACATCACCATGTGCGCGAGAAACGCGGCGGACAAGGCATTCTGTGGTCCCCACGCCACCACCAGCGAGCGCAGCCCGTGCGATTTGTCGAACTCGTAGTCTTGCAGCGCATAGATGATGTCGAAGCCCACCAGCCACAGGACCACGGCGGCCGCGAGCACCGTCATCTGGCCGATTTCCGGCCTGGAAACGTCCGCACCTTTCACCGCCAGCCACGCGCCGACCGGCGCCAACGCCAGCGCAATGCCCAGAAAGACGTGCGTGTAATCCGTGAAGCGCTTGGTCAGCGAATAAAAACAGACCGCCACCAGCGCCACTGGTGAAAGATAAAAACAGAGTGGGTTCAAGAACCAACTCGCCACGATCAGGCCCGCCGCCGAGAGCGCGCAGAGCAAACTTGCGCTGAACAGCGAGATTTCCCCCGCCGGCAGGTGCCTGTTCTTCGTGCGCGGATTCAGCGCGTCAAATTTCCGGTCGGCGATGCGGTTGAAGGCCATCGCACACGTCCGCGCACAAACCATTGCCGCCAGGATTAGCCCGAAGACGCGCCAGCCCGGCCAGCCGCGATTGTCCCGGGCCGCCACCAGCATCGCCGCCAACGCGAAGGGCAGGGCGAAAACCGTGTGGGAAAACCGCACAAAACTGCCCCATCTTTTAAGAGAAGATAGAGGATGGAGGATGGAGGATGGCAAAGACATTCTTTAACGTGCGCTGCTGCAAAATTCATCCGCTTTGTTGATCATGTTGTTGATCATGCCACCGATTGCCTGCCACGCCGCATCAAAGTCCTGATGCTGGGCTTTGCTGATGTAGCCGCAATCCATTGCATCATCAAGCCAAGATTGGGTTTCGTTCGCTTCTCCAATGGCGTCAGTCAGTTTGCTGATAAACGCAGCTTGATAGCGGCGATGTCCCCAAGCCTCTGCGATCATGGACTTGACGGCTCGCGACGAGCGTCGGATTTGGTCGGTCATCGAGAATTTTTCTTCCTTTGGAAATGTCTGGGTTACCACGAATACCCGCTGGGCTTCCTGACGTGTTTGCTGATAGGCCCGAAGTTCGCGAAAGCTTCTGATGATCGCCATAGTGATTGTGGTGTTGTCTTTTTCTATCCTCCATCCTCTATCTTCTATCCTCGTTGTTTGTTTTACTCGGGTTCGGCAGACCACCGCGGGGCCAGCTTGTTCTCCACGCCAATATGATCCAGCACGCGAGCGACCACGGTGTCGACCAGATCGACAACGGTTTTCGCGCCGGAATAAAAACTGGGATTGGCCGGGATGAGCGTCGCGCCGGCGAGCAGCAACAATTCCATGTTCTTCACATGGATGAGGCTCAACGGCGTTTCGCGCGGCACGAGGATGAGCTTCCGCTTTTCCTTGAGTACGACGTCGGCGGCGCGGAGCAGGACGTCCTCGCTGTAACCATGCGCGATGCGGCCCATGGTGCCCATGGTGCAGGGGATGACCACCATCACGTCCGGCGGATTCGAGCCGCTAGCGAACGGCGCATTCATGCTCTTCAAACCGTGCGGCTTCACGCCGGCGGGAAATTTCAGGCCGCCCGGCAGTTCCTCCGTCACCACCTGTTGCGCGTAGTTGCTCATGACCACGTGCAGTTCATGCTCGCGGGGATCGAGATTGTCCAGCAACCGCTGCGCGTACAGCGCGCCGCTGGCCCCGGTGATGGCGACTAAGATTTTCACTGCGCCCATCATGCCGGAATTCCGTTTCGCAAACAAGCCGCTGGCAGCGTCATCCGGAAAAAATCGTCTTTTTCCCGAAACAGCTTGAGTCCGCTTTCGTCATGCGCAAAATTGACGCGTGTTCAAACCTGTGGTCATTCTTTTTTGCGCCGCCGCCCTGATGCTGCTGGCCGGCTGTGTCGCGCCCGGCGGCGAAGGAGGACCGCCCCAGGAATGGTCGGACACCAACATCGTTGAAGTTCCCGTTCCGCCCAGGCCCGTTCAATGGCAGCCGATACCGACCGTCACCAAGACCAATCCTTTGACCACCAACGCGCCCGTCTTCCGCACCAACCAGGCGATGGCCCGGGCCGTGAAGCCGCCGCCGATCTACGCCTACACCTCGCTCAACCGCTGGGCGGCGGAACAAAAACTCAGCGCGCCGTTATTGCTGACCAAATCGCCGCTCACCACGTACTCGGTCAGTTCCAAGCAGGGCGTGTTTGTGCTGGCCATCGGCAGCCGCGAAGCCACGTGGAACGGCGTCACCTGCCACCTCGGCTTCGCGCCCGAGTTCATCGATGGCCAGGTGTATGTCTACGGCTTGGATCTGCGGAAGAGCTTTGAACCGCTGCTCACGGATCCGCCGTTGAACCTGGGCGGCACCAACCGCGTCATCGTCATCGACCCCGGCCATGGCGGCGTCAATGCCGGCACTATCTGCAGCTTCGACGGGCGCATGGAAAAGGAGTTCACGCTCGACTGGGCCCGCCGGCTGGTGCCCTTGCTCGTCTCGAACGGCTGGACGGTCTTCCTCACGCGCACGAGCGACGTGGACATCTCGCTCTCAAATCGTGTGGCCTTTGCGGAAGCGCACCATGCCAACGTGTTCATCAGCCTGCACTTCAATTCCGCCGCGCCGGACAAGACGGAAAGCGGTCTGGAAACTTACTGCCTCACGCCGCAGGGCATGGCCTCCACGCTGACGCGCGGCAACCCGGATTTCTGGTCGGAATGGTATCCGAACAACGCCTATGACGAGGAAAATTTCCAGCTCGCCATCCGCCTGCACACCGCCGTTCTGCGCGCCAGCGGCGAGGAAGACCGCGGCGTGCGCCGCGCGCGCTTCATGGGCGTGCTGCACGGCCACCATCACCCGGCGATCCTGATCGAAGGCGGATTCCTTTCCAACCGCGCCGAATCCAGTAAGATTGAAGCCGGCGACTTCCGCCAGCATCTCGCTGAAGCCGTCGCAAACGCGCTCAAATGAAAGATCAGAAACATATCATCGTCACCGGCGGGGCCGGATTTATCGGCGCGCACCTGGTTGAGCGGTTGCTGGCCGATGGCAAAAATGTCGTGGTCATCGACGACCTGTCCACCGGCAGCCGCGACAATCTGCGCGCGGTGTCCATGCACAAAAGCTTCCGGTTCATCCAGTCGAAGATCTCCAGTTGCACGGAGCTGCCCGAACTGTGCGCCGAGGCCGAGTGCATCTTCCACCTCGCCGCCACCGTGGGCGTGGAACTGGTGGTGAAGTCCGCGCTGCACGTCCTGGAGGCGAGTTTCACCGAGATGCAGATTTTGCTGCGCGCCGCCGAAAAGAATTCCACGCCGCTGCTGCTCACCTCCACCTCGGAGGTGTACGGCAAAAGCGCCAAGAAGGAATTCGGCGAGAACGACGACCTGCTCATCGGGCCGCCCGGGCATTCGCGCTGGAGCTACGCCAGCGCCAAGCTGACGGATGAATTTCTCGCGCTCGCCTACGCCCGTGAAAAGGGCCTGCCCGTCACCATCGCGCGGCTGTTCAACACCGTCGGCCCGCGCCAGACGGGGCGCTACGGCATGGTGCTGCCGCGCTTCATCGCCGCCGCAAAAAACGACGAGCCGCTGAAAGTCTTCGGCGACGGCGCGCAATCCCGCTGCTTCTGCCTGGTGCATGACGCCGTGGAGTCGCTGGTGCGTTTGCAGTCGTGTGAAACGGCGCGCGGTGAGATCTTCAACATCGGCGGTACGGAGGAGGTCACGATTCTGGAACTGGCGAAGCTGGTGGTGGAGACGCTCGGCTCGAAATCCACGATCGAGCTGATCCCCTACGATCAGGCCTACGCGCCGGGCTTTGACGACATGAAACGCCGCAAACCGCACGTGGAAAAATTGGAGCGGTATGTTAATTTCAAGCCGCAGACGACATTGAAGGAAATCATCAAGCTGACGGCGGAGTAAAACCGCTCGTCCCTGAAGGACAAAGACCCGTTTTCAACTTCCAATCTGGACTTTGGTGGCCCCGGAGGCTTTCAGGGTATCGAGCAGTTCATGGAACGATTCCACCGGTGCGGAACCGAAATCCACCTGGAACTCGGTTTTTGAACCGTCAAATTTTGGGTCCGAAAGAAAGTGGACCACGCCCAAAAAACCTTCTCCATCAATATTGCCCCGGTCTTCGAAATCAAACCATTTGGCGAACCACATCACCAGCAGCGACCAGTCAGCCTGCTCCGAAATGCCGGAAACGTAAATGTTGCAGCCATCCCAATAAAACGGCGCGATTTCGACCGGCAAGTTGTCGCCAAATACGGTCGACAACGGTTCAAAGGAGAACAGGGCTTCCGAATCAACGCTCCTCGATTCGGGCGGCTGCCCGTCCTTGATGACAAAGATGTCGCCGCGCATCGGCAAACTCAATGTTCCTTGTTCAGCCAGGCCTCCCTGTTCATTGCGGAATGCCGCTTCCGCTGCCGCTTGCTGTCCATTGGTCTCAAGGTCCGTCAAAACCTCGATAAATTGGTTAAGATAGCGGTTTCTGGTCTCGGTGAGTATTTGATCCATTTCCATGGCGAATCCTTGGTTGGGTTTTACTGAAATACAATTCCCTCCCGCGCCAGCAAATCATACTTCCGATCCAACCCGCTACCAAACCCGCCAATCTTGTTGTTCGCTGCCAAAATGCGGTGGCAGGGCACGAGCACGGGAATCGGGTTTGCACCACAAGCGCTGCCGACGGCGCGGACGGCCTTGGGTTTGCCTATCGCCTTGGCCACTTCGCCGTAGCTTTTGGTTTTGCCGGTGGGGATGGCGAGCATCACGCCCCAGACGGATTGTTGAAATTCCGTGGTGCCCGTCCAGTCCAGCGGCGGCAGGTCGGCGGGTTCGCGCCCGGCCAGCATGGCCTTCAACGCCTGCGTGGTGGCGCGATGCCAGCGGAGGATTTGCGCCGGCGCCTTGGGATTGGCGGAGAGGACGCGGCCGTTGCGCTTGGACGGAAAATCCAGTCTGGCCAGCCCCTTTTCGGAATAGTGCGCCAGATAAATTCCATCGCCCGTGACGATGGGCAATTCAATCAACGAGGTCTTCATGTCAGCGGTGTTTCAGGTAAAGCAGCAGGATGCCGAGCAAGATCGCAAAAAATATCCCGGCCAGCACCATGACCCGGTTGCGGGCCACGCGTTTTTCGTAGCGCAACGGGCGCAAGCCCTGCACGCCGCCGGCGGCGAGGTAGCTCACGAGGCGCGGATTGCTGGTGGTCGGCCCGCGGAAATGGTTGCGGATGCGGTTCCACAGCGCGGGCAAGTCGTATTTGCGCACGCCGAGTTCGTTGTAATAATCGGGCGAGGCCGGGTCGTCGCGGCCTTGGAGCGGCTTGACCTTGACCTCTTCGAATACAGGTTCAGCCGGTGCCGGTGGCGGGGCCGGTTTTTGCGTCGCGGTCGGAATGGTCAACCCTTTGGGCAAGGCGGTGGATCGGAATTTGGGCCCGGGCGACTTCGTCAGCTGTGCGTCCAGCTTCTTGATCTCCGCCTCCAGCGCGGCGATCTCGTTATTGAGGGCGCGCGCCTTGTCGGAGATCGGATCGGGGTTGTTCTTGCCCATGGGACCTCACTTTTTTTGCGCCAGGATCGCGATGAACACGCCCAGCGCACCCAGGGCCACGAGCAGCAGCGGCCAGGTCATCGCCAGCCCGATCTTGCAAAGCTGGCCGAAGCCCAGATCCGCCAGCGAGGCGGTGGTGGCGGGTGCTGAAGCGTTTTTATCCAGCGGGGCGGCGGCGTTCTTGGTCTCGCCG
>DATHQS010000182.1:0-35135 GCA_035482455.1 Candidatus Acidiferrales bacterium
GTGAACACCGCCCTCGATACCATTGTGCCACATGCCACCAACAGCCAGTACCTGAACATCATGGGCCAGCGCTTCGACCCGGTGTTGAGCACCAATGATCGCGCCGGCATGATCAGCATCTATGGCGCGGGTCCCGGTGCATCCAGCGTGGTCACCAACACGGCGGACAGCGGTCCGGGCACCTTGCGCGCGGCCCTCTATTACGCCTACGATCATTACGGCACCACCATCACCTTCAACATCCCGAACACCGATCCCGGTTTCAGCAACAATGTGTTCAACATCCAGCCGAGCGACATGCTGCCCAGCCTGGTCAACGCGACCATCTTGGACGGCACTACCGAACCCGTGAAAGCGAACCTCAGCGGGCCGCAGATCTTGATCAGCGGCGTGCTGTGCCGCGCTCCCATTCTTTTTGTCAACGGGTTGCAATTCAAAGGCACCAATTGCACCGCGCGCGGACTCGTCATAAATAATTACAACCAGTTCGGCATTCTAATCACCGGGACCAACGTCATGAACAACACGGTCGCCGGCTGCTACGTGGGCGTTGACCCCACCGGAACCACGGCGGTGACGAATGCCATCTGCCCGATCCAGATTGAGGCCGGCGCGGTGTCCAACACCGTTGGTGGCCTGACCGCCGCCGACCGCAATCTTATTTCCGGCAGCGCTTTTCAAGGCCTGACCATCCGCGACGCCGGAACCGGTTTCAATGTGGTCGAAGGCAATTACATCGGGCTCAATGCGGCCGGTACGGCGGCGCTGGCGAACGCCGGGGCGGGTGTGGAACTGTTCAACGGGGCCTCGTCGAACACCATTGGGGGCCCGGTTGCTGGCGCGCGCAATATCATCGCCGGCAATGCCAGTGACGGCGTGTTCGTCACGGGCACGACCACCACCGGCAACCTGGTGGAGGGAAATTACATCGGCTTGAACCCGGCGGGCGCGGCCCGGATCGCCAATGGCGGGGCCGGGGTCGATTTCCAGGGCGGAACGCTCAACAACGTGGCGGCCACCAATGTCATTTCTGGCAACACCGCCGATGGCGTGTTGGTCCTGGGCTCGCCGACCGCCGGCAATCAGGTGAACGGAAATTACATCGGATTAAATGCGGCGGGCACGGCGGCGTTGGCCAACGGCGGCTATGGCGTGGATATTCAAGGTGGCGCTGTGAACAATACGGCATCCGGCAATGTGATTTCCGGCAATACCGGGGATGGCGTGTTGATTCTCGGCTCGCCGACGGCCGGCAACCGGTTGACCGGAAATTACGTCGGCTTGAACCCGGCGGGCGCGGCGATACTCGCCAATGGCGGGGCCGGGGTGGATATCCAGGGCGGTGCTGTGAACAATACCGCATCCGGCAATGTGATTTCTGGCAATGCCAACGACGGCGTTTTGATCTTGGGCTCCACGACGTCCGGCAATCTGTTGTCGGGAAATTATGTCGGTCTGAATGCGGCGGGGACGGCGGCGCTGGGCAATGGCGGATATGGGGTGGATGTCCAGGGTGGTACCGTGAACAACGTCGTGGTCAGCAACGTCATTTCTGGCAACCCGAACGTGGGCGTCTTTATCCAGGGCGCGTTTAACTCGGTCTGGGGAAATCTGATTGGCCTCAACGCCGCCGGTACGGCCGCGCTGGGCAACGCCGGTCCGGGCGTCGAACTCTATCCCACTTCGTCGTCGAACACCATCGGCGGCTTTACCGTGGCGGCGCGCAATGTCATCTCCGGCAATCATCAGCAGGGTGTCTACCTTAACGGCACCCCGGTCACCCAAAACCTTGTTGTCGGCAACTACATCGGCCTGAACGCGGCCGGCACGGCGGCCGTTGCCAACACTGCTTCAGGCATTGAACTCACCGGTGGTCCGGTTGGGAACACCATCGGCGGCATCGGCGGTGGACGCAATTTCATTTCCGGCAACGGTCAGTACGGCATCAATGTCAACAACGGCGCCAACGCCAATGTGATCCAGGGCAACACCATCGGATTGAACGGTACCAACGGCGCGGCCGTGCCAAACACTTCGTACAATGTGGCCATTTTTGCGGGAGCCCGGTCCAACTTGGTGGGCGGGGTCACAGCGGGTGCCGCCAATCTGATTTCGGGCGGGAGCACGTATGGCGTCATCATAAGCGATATTGGCACCACCAATAACACCGTCCGGGGCAATTCCATTTTCAACAATGCCGGCAGCGCCATTCTTCTGAATGCGACTGCCAACCATAACCTCGCCGCCCCCGCGCTCTCCTCCGCCGTCGTCACCACCAACACATCTGTCTCCGGCACCTACAACGGCGCCAACGGTACGGTCTTTCAGCTCGATTTCTATTCTGACGCCTCGTCCGCCTCGCCCATCGAGGGCATGACGTATCTCGGTTCCCGTTCGGTCACCGGCACCGGCTCCGCTACGGCCTTCACCGCCAACCTTGGCGCCCTCGTGCCAACCGGCCGGTCCATCACCGCCTCGGCCACGGACCCGAACGGTAACACTTCGCAGCTTTCCACCGGGGCCGCCGTCACCATGACCAGCACGCCCAACGACGGCGTCCCGGACGCCTGGCGCAAATATTATTTCGGCGGCACCGGCACCACCACCAACGGCACCTCATACGCCGCCGGCGACCCTGATCACGACGGCATCAGCAACCTGCAGGAATTTTTGTCCGGCACAAACCCGACCAACGCCGCCAGCGTCTTGACGTTGGTCACGAAGAATCCCATTTCCGTCACCAACACCGTTTCGATCAATTCCTCCAACGGCATTGTGTATCGCGTCTCGTATAGCGACGATTTGACTGCTGGTCGCTGGGATATCCTGGCCGACCAGGTGGTGGGCAACGGCACGAATGTCGTTCTCGGCGACCCGGCCGCGGCGGTGACGCCCCGGCGCTTTTACCGCGCACAAGTCATGTGGTGAACGCGTCGTTCCGTTTGACGCTGCCGCTTTCAGGCCCTACTTTCCCCGCGTGTTCGAACTTGTCTCTGATTACGCGCCGGCCGGCGACCAGCCGCAGGCGATTGAAAAGCTGACCGCCGGCATCGCGTCCGGCGCGAGGCACCAGACGCTCCTGGGCGTCACCGGTTCGGGCAAGACGTTCACGGTGGCGAATATCATCAAGAACTTCGACCGGCCCACGCTGGTCATCTCGCACAACAAGACGCTCGCGGCGCAGCTTTACGCCGAGTTCAAAAGTTTTTTCCCGAACAACGCCGTCGAATACTTCGTCAGCTACTTCGATTTTTACCAGCCGGAAGCCTACCTGCCGCGCACGGACACGTTCATCGAAAAAGATTCCAGCGTGAACGACGACATCGAGCGGATGCGTCTGTCTACCATGGCTTCGCTGTTCACGCGGCGCGATGTGATTGTGATCGCCAGCGTCTCGTGCATCTATGGCATCGGTAGCAAGGAAGATTATCAGGCGCTGGTGATCCCGCTGCGGGTGGGCATGCCCCTGTCGCGCGAACAACTGCTGTCGCGCATGGTGGATCTGCAATATTCGCGCAACGACATCGCCTTCGAGCGCGGCAATTTCCGCGTGCGCGGCGATGTGGTCGAACTCCGCCCCGCCGGCCGTGAGGACGGATTGCGGATAGAATTTTTCGGCGATGAAATCGAGAAGCTCACGCGCTTCGAGACGCTGACCGGGGCCAAAATTGAATCACTCCAGGCGAACACCATTTTTCCGGCCAAACAATTCGTGACGACCGGCGACAAGATGAAGCACGCGTTGCTGGCCATCCGCGAGGAACTTGGCGTGCGCATCGCGGAATTCGAGCGCGACGGCAAATTGCTCGAGGCCCAGCGCATCAAGATGCGGACGGAGTTCGACCTGGAGATGATGGAGGAGATGGGGTTTTGTTCGGGCATCGAGAACTATTCGCGCCATATCGCCAACCGTCCGCCCGGCTCGCGCCCGACGACGCTGTTCGATTTTTTCCCGGATGATTACCTGCTGGTGATCGACGAGTCGCACGTGACCGTGCCGCAGATCGGCGGCATGTATGAGGGCGATAAGTCACGCAAGACGGTGCTGGTGGATCATGGTTTCCGGCTGCCGAGTGCGCTGGACAACCGGCCGCTGAACTTCTTGGAATTTCAAGGACTGCAAAATCAGACCATCTACGTCAGCGCCACGCCCGCGCCGCGCGAGATCGGTTGGTCGCAGGGCAAGGTCACGGAACTGGTCGTGCGGCCGACCGGGCTGATTGATCCCAAGGTCACCATCAAGCCGCTCAAGGGCCAGATCGATGACCTGATGGAGGAGGCGCGCAAGCGCACCGAGAAAAAAGAGCGCGTGCTGGTCACGACGCTGACCAAGCGCACGGCGGAGGAACTGACGGACTATCTGCGCGAAATCGGCATCCTGGTTCAATACCTGCACAGCGACATCGACGCGATCCAGCGGGTGGAGATCCTCCGGTCGCTGCGCAAAGGCGAATTCGATGTGCTGGTGGGCATCAACCTGTTGCGCGAAGGCCTGGACCTGCCGGAGGTTTCCCTGGTGGCGATTCTCGACGCGGACAAGGAGGGCTTTCTCCGCAGCGAGACGAGCCTCATCCAGACGGCGGGCCGCGCCGCGCGGCACTTGAACGGCGAGGTGATCCTATACGCCGACGTGATGACCCAGAGCATCAAAAAGTTTTTGGCCATCACGGAATATCGCCGTAACCGGCAGATCGCCTACAACACGGAACACAACATCACGCCGCGCAGCGTCACGCGCGCGGTGGAGGAAAGCCTGGCCGTGCAGGAAGAACAGCGCGATGCCGCCACGGGTCTGCTGCGCGAAACCAGCACCGACATCGATGTGACCGAGACCATCCGCGAACTGGAGGGCGAGATGATCAAGGCCGCCGAGGAACTGCAGTTTGAGAAAGCGGCGTTGCTGCGCGACCAGATCAAGGAATTGAAGCGCATGATGGACGGCGGCAAGCCGGAAGACAAACCGAAGCCGGTCAGCTACCGGAAATCCGCCCGGCGGAGTTCCAGAAAATAGGCACCTTGCACACAACCACCGGCTTGACCCCGTGGCATTGAGGTGGGAGAGTGCCTTGCATGATTGCCACCAGCGACCCCGACATGCTGATAGCCTGGCTGGCCATTGGCGGTTTGGTGGCCGTCTTCTGCTGGCGTTTTTTGGTCTGGATCCGTGAGGCGCCGGTCACACCGGATCCGTGGGATGCCGAAACGGAAAAGAAAATGTCCGAGCCGGAAACCCCGCAGGCCTGTCACCGTTGCTCGACCCCACTGACAGCCACGGCGTGGTTTTGTCCGCATTGCGGGAGCGCGGTCGGGCCCTACAACAACATGATGCCTTACGTGCAGATTTTTTCCGAAGGCGAGGTCTTTAGGAACGGGATGAACCAGCGTTTTCGGAACCGTCCGCTGATTGTGACCGGTTATGTCCTGATCACACTGGGGATGGCTCCGATTCTGGCCCCGCTGTATTTGATACTACTGTTCCGGAACTTGGGCAGTCCGGAGGGGGAAAAGACGGATCAATCTTAGAATGTCCCGTGCTTGATACCCAATCGTGAACCCGCCATGGCGGTTTCGTGCCAAAGTTGGATGAGCTCCGCCAGTCTTTCGAGCCAAGGGAGCACGCGGCTTTCCAAGGCGTTGGAGATATGGATGGTGTCGCCGGTGTGGCAGGCCTGATCCACATCACGGATGATGGCGGCCACCTGTTCCAACTGCCATTTGCGAAGCTGCTTGAGCGAGGCGCTGCCACCGTTCTGCCCGCATAGATGGTCGGGCAGCAGGCTCAGGGTCAGGACCGGCTCCTTGAGCTGGCTGGCGAGGTTCCACCACAGTTCGCGGGCGACATCGGCGTTGTTGATCAGCACCAAGGTAAGCGCGGTCTCGACGCATTCGCGGGCATGGTTGGTTTGTTGAAAAGCGGTTTTTAGAAGCAGCAGGACGCTTTCATCCAGGGCGACGGACTCGGCTTCCATCCGGGAAAATTTGCCAAAACGGGGCAGGGGCAGGGCGAGATTGGCCGGGTAACCGTCGATGTGCAAGGCGCAGAGCACCCGCTGATTTTCCAACGCAAGAGTTTCCAGATAGCAACGGATGGAGTTGGGGGTGCTGCGTCCCACCGGCACTTCCACTGGCAGACCGTCCAGAAAAATGGCGATATCTTCATTGTCCCCCAACGACCCAGATGAACCATCTGTCATGCTCATACGTTACTTCTACTATCGGTCACCTACACCAAAATGTGAGGGAAAGTTATTCACAAAGAGTTCACATTTATCCTCACTTGGCCGGATTGGCCCCGCCGATGCGCAGACGGATGGAATACAGCGACTCGCTGGCCGTAATGTATAATGTTTTCCGGTCCGGGCCGCTGAAGCATACGTTCGCCGACCATTTTTCGGGCACGTCGATGTGGTCGATCTGTTTTCCGTCCTTGTCGAAGACCGTCACGCCCTTGCCGGAGAGGTAAAGATTCCCCTCCGCGTCGATGGTCATGCCGTCGGAGCCGAGGGAGCAGAAGAGGGATTTGTTGGTGAGCGTGCCGTCCGGCTGGATGTCGTAGCGCCAGGTCTGGCCGGCGCGGATATCCGAAACAAAAAGTTTTTTGCCGTCCGGCGAACCGGTGATGCCGTTGGGCTTTTGGAGGTCCTCGGTGACGCGCGCCAGTTTTTTGCGGTCGGGTGACAGGTAAAAGACCTCCTCGTTGGGCAGCGCCATGTTGGTGTGGTCCCACCATTTGCGTTTGTAAAACGGGTCGCTGAGATACATCGCGCCGTTCGGGGCCACCCAGACGTCATTCGGGCCGTTGAGATATTTGCCGTCGAAATTGGTGACGATGACGGTCACGGTCTTGTCCGGGGCGATGGACCAGAGCTGGTTGTGCTCGTCGGCGCAGGCGATGAGGTTGCCCTTGGCATCGAAACACATCCCGTTCGCATAACCGGAAGGTTGCATGAAGGTGGAGAGCTTGCCGTCCGCGCTCCACTCCATGATGCGGTTGTTGGGCTGGTCCACGAAAAACAGGTTACCCTTCGCGTCACAGGTCGGCCCCTCGGTGAAGGCGAAGCCGCCGGACAGTTTTTCAAGTTTGGCATCCGGCGCCACCACCCCGTCCGCCGAGGCGGACAGCGCGAGCGCGGAAAGAATGGCGAGCAAGAACGGTTTCATGGCTGGCGGAGAATCTGGCGGTAAGCGGTGCGCGAGCCAATAAAATTCGTTCCTTGTTTTTCAGGTGAAATGGGGGAAACTTGTCACGGAAATTTGCACATGCAGCCCGGAAATAAAAGATTAATGCGGTTCCTGCTGAGTTGGATCATCAACACGCTGGCGGTGGCGCTGGCGGTGCTGATTCTGCCCAAGCACATCACCTACGACACCTGGGGTCACTTGGTGTTCGCCACGCTGCTGTTGGGCATCTTGAACGCCTTCGTCCGGCCCATTCTGATGCTCATCGCCCTGCCGCTGCTTATCTTCACGCTCGGCCTGTTCACGCTGGTGATCAATGCGCTGCTGCTTTATTTCGTCGGGACCCTGATGACTCCGTATTTCACGGTGGACAGCTTCCGTTTCGCCTTCGTCGGTGCCATCATCATCAGCATCGTTTCCATTTCGCTGAACGTCCTGACGGGCAATGCCCGCGTCAATGTCCAGCGTCGCGGGCCGCCGAAAGGCCCCGGAGGTCCGGGTGGCGGTAGCGGGCCGGTGATCGACGTCTGACCGTCTGACCTAGCTGCATAGGCGATAGGCCGCCCGCTGCGTCGGAATCCCCTGGGCATTGAAATCCCGCTCGAAGTCGGTGGTGACTTCGGCCAGGGCCGCGGGTGTTTCGACTTTCTCGAATTCTTTGGCGGCAGCAAACACTTCGTTCATCTGTCCGAAATAATCCAGGTCATCCGTCCGCAGATAGACCGTGCCCTGGTCGATGAGCACCCGGCGGGCGAGGGCGGGGAACTGGGTGTTAATGAGGCGGTGGCGGCGGTGCTTTTTCTTGGGCCACGGGTCGGGGAAGTAGATGTGCAACGCCGTGGCACAGTGCGGCGGCAGCAGGTATTCCAGGAAATAGGCGGATTCGATGCGCACACCGCGGGTGTTGACCAGCCCGGTGCGCCGGCCTTTCTTGTCGAGTTTCTGGATGCGCCCGAGCAGGCGCTCGACGCCGATGAAATTGATGTCCGGATTGCGCCGGGCATATTCAACGAGGAATGAGGCATCGCCGCAGCCGAGTTCCACCTCGAGCGGTTGGGTCTGCGGGAACAGATCCGCCAGCTGGAGCGGCTCCAGGATGGTGCGCAGTTCGACGATCAGGTTGTCCATGTTTTGCAAGGGCGCGAGTTTAAGTTCAAGGGCGGGGACTTGAAACCAGAAAATGTCGCGATGTTCCGGGATTGCTTCCGGCGGCGGGTCAGCCAGAATCCCATGGTGATCAGGAAATGTTTCCTACTGATATGGCTGGCGGCTTTGGGCGGCGCCATTTCGCTGCCGGCGGCGGTGTTCCACGAATTTTACGTTTCGCCCACGGGCAGCGACGCCAACCCCGGCACCAAAAGCATGCCGTTTCTCACTTTGGCCTATGCGCGCGACACGGCGCGGGCGCTGAACCGGGACATGCAGGGGGACATCATCGTGAACGTGCGGGGCGGGACTTATACGCTTAAGGCGCCGCTGGAATTTGGCCCGGCAGATTCGGGCACCAACGGTTTCAAGGTCATTTACCGCGCCTATGGTGATGAAATTCCCGTCATCAACGGGGGGGTGCAGGTGACGGACTGGCAGCCGGATCATGACCGGATATTTTCCGCAAACCTGGACTCGGACAGCAAGCTGCGCAACCTGTTCGTCAACGGCACCCGGGCGACCATGGCGCAGGCGGAGTTCAAAGGGCAGGGGGCCTGGGGCGAATTTGTGGTGAAGGGGAACGAGCCGTGGGCGGAGACGCCGGGCAAGACGCTGGACGGGATAAAATTCGACGCGGCCGATGTTCCCCAGCTTACGAATGCCGGCGATGTGGAACTGCTGCAACATCGCACCTGGAATTTTCTCGTGCTGTGCGCCCGGGATGTCACCACGGAAGGAAGCAACACGGTCATCAAGCTGCAACAGCCGTACGGTGCGATCGCGGCGACAATGGCGTGGGGCTGCAACCTCAATCCCTCGAGCAAATTCACCATCCGCAACGCGTATGAGTTTCTGAACCGGCCCGGGCAGTTTTATTTCAACCGGGTGACGCACACGCTTTATTACTATGCGCGCGAGGGCGAGGACATGAGCAAGGCGGTCGTGATCGCGCCGTTGAGCCAGGGGTTGTTGCGGATTTCGGGAACGGCGACAAACAACCGCGTGAAAAACCTGGTCTTCACCGGCCTGACATTTTCCTACGACCATTGGCTGCTGGAATCGGTCGGCGGGTCGCGCGGCATGGTGGGGGTGCAGAGCCTCGGCCTTTATACGCGGTTTCGTGATGACGGCAACTGGCACAAGAGCCATTACGACATTTGCGACGTGCCGCAGGCGACGGTCGAGGTGCGCAATGCGGACAACATCCGGTTTGAGCGGAACAAGTTTTTGCATCTCTCCAGCGGTTGCGCGGTGGACCTGGTGAACGACGTGGTGGATTCGACGGTGGAGGGAAATGTTTTCAACGACATCTCGGGCAACGCCGTCAACGTGGGGCATCCGCAGCATTATGTGATCGGCGACGGGCCGATCTATCCGCGCCGCGTGGAAGGCGTTTGCGCGCGGGACCGGATCGCGAACAACTTCATCCGCAAGGTCAGCCTGGATTACAAGCAGGGCGAGGCCATCAGCGGATTTTTCACGGAGGCGGTGGAGATCGCGCACAACGACATCTCGGGCGTGCCGTACGGGGGCATCGCGCTGGGCTGGTGGTGGGGCAACGCGGGAATTCCTGCATCCACGGTGCCCAAGAACAACGTCATCGTGGGCAACAAGGTTTTCGACACGCAGGAGGAACTGTCCAAGGATGGCGGTGCCATCTATGTGCTGGGCGAACAGCCGGGCGGGCGGATCGAGGGAAATTACGTGCGTTCGCTCTCACGGCTGATGTATCCGGACGACGGGTCATCGGGCTGGACCATTACGAACAACGTCTTCGACCCGCAACCGGGCGGCAAATGGCTGTTTGTGTGGACCGACCGCATCCATGACCTGAAGATCGAGGATAATTTCATCACGGGCACGAACCTGACCTGCAAGGCCACCAACAATTGCACACCGGTGGCGACGCACCTGGTGGAGATGCCTTTCACCGGGGAGGCAAAAAAAATCATCCAGGCGGCGGGTTTGGAGAAACAATACCGGGACATCGCCGGCGAACCGTGAGGGGTCTGCAAAACTGCTGAAAAATGGTCGGGGCGGTGAGATTCGAACTCACGACCTCTTGTACCCGAAACAAGCGCGCTAGCCAGACTACGCTACGCCCCGACTCTTAAGGCCGGACAGGATGCCATGCCGGGCGCATATTGCAAACCGAAATTTATCACTTGGTCCGGAATTTAGTAGTTGTGGACGTAGTTCGGATCGCTGCGGTTGGCCGCGCTGATGCACCAGATGTTGAGGGGATAAAACGCATTCGGGAATTTGACGTAGCGGGAGCTGCCGTCCACGAAGGCGTAATTGGAGCCGCCGGAGCCCCCGGTCACCGCGCTCCGCCCGTTGCCGCCATGGCGGCTTTGCTCGGCGACCTGCTCGATGTCATTGCCGGCGCCCTCGAGCAAATCCATGTAATAATCCGATGCCTGGCTGAATTTTTCACCCAGCAGGACCGTGTCGCTGGGGAAGACCACCGCGTTTTCCTTGAGGCCGTTCGGATAATCACTCGGCCCCATGTAATGGGCGTAAAAATCGGTCGAACCCAGGGTGTCCAGAAAATAATCGTTCCAGCCGTTGATGAGATAGCTGCGGCTGGCGGCATCGGCGATGTTGTTCGAGACCGGGCCCGTGGCCGGGGCGTTGGTCAGCATCAGGTCCGTCGGGCAGAGCAGCAGCTTGATGCTTTTGCCGTAGTCATCATAAAAACGGTCGGGCCAGCGGCTGTTGCTGCCGCGCGGCGGGAGAGTGCCACTATTATCACCGGCGTAGATCTGTGACGAGAGGCCGAGCTGCCGCAGGTTGTTCAGGCAGGAGATGCGGCGGCCGGATTCCTTGGCGCGGGCCAGGGCCGGGAGGAGCATGGCGGCCAGGATGGCGATGATGGCGATGACCACGAGCAGCTCGATCAAGGTGAAAGCGGAGCGCGCGCCATCTTTTTGATTGCGCCTGCAGATTTTATGGCTTCGAATGTTTTTCATAACCAACAGCATCCCAATTGCGTCTGTATCCCCTAGTTCGACGCGTTACAGGAGCGCGGCGTTACAGGTTTTACAGGTTTCTATGACAAAAAAAAACATATTGCTGATCGTCGCGGCGGTGGTGCTGGGCGCCGTGTACGCGGTCTATTTCACGGACTGGTTCAAACCCAAGACGGTGCAGATATTCCATACGAGCCGCAACCTGCGGCCGCGGGCCTTGCGCGGTGGCAACGGGGCGTTGCCGAACCTCATCTTTGGCATCAACCAGCAGCTTAAATTGACCGAGATCCGGGTGGTGGAGGCCGATGTCTACCAGACGAACCAGAGCGCGCTGCCGTTGTGGCACCTCATCTCGGATTCCAATTCGGTGCCGGTGAAGCAATTTCACTACGGCCAGTTCATCGGCGGCATGAAGCCAGCCGTCAAGGGCGCCCGGCCGCAGTCGTTGGAAACGAATGTTGACTATCTTCTCATCGTCCAGGCCGGCCCCGTCAAGGGTGAACACCCCTTTGACCTGAAATAGCGGTTCAAGCCAGGTGACAGGCGACGAGGCGGTCTTTTCCCGATTCGCGCAAGGGCGGCGGTTCAGTGCGGCAGCGGGCTTCCGCAACGGGGCAGCGCGGGTGAAACGGACAGCCTGCCGGCGGATGGATGGGCGAGGGGACATCGCCCGGCAACAGGATGCGCTGCCGTTTTGAATCCGGGTCCACCTCCGGCACGGCGGAAATGAGGGCCTTGGTATAGGGATGCTGCGGGGAGCGGATGATTTCGCGGGCCTCCGCCGATTCCACGATTTTCCCGAGATACATCACGAGCACGCGGTGGCTGATGTGCTCAACCACGGCGAGGTCGTGCGCGATGAACAGGTAGGCGAGGCCGCGCTGTTGCTGGAGGTCGCGGAGCAGGTTGATGATCTGGGCCTGCACGGAGACATCGAGCGCGCTCACCGGTTCGTCACAGATGATGAGTTCCGGTTCCACCGCGAGGGCGCGCGCGATGCCGATGCGCTGGCGCTGGCCGCCGGAAAATTCATGGGGATAACGCTGCGCGTAACCGGTATCAAGGCCGACCGCCGACAGCAGTTCCGCGATGCGCTTGCGCCGGGCGGCCGGGCTGTCGGCCAACCCGTGGATGTCCAGCGCCTCACCGACGATGTCCTCCACCGTGAAGCGCGGGTTGAGCGAGCCGAACGGGTCCTGGAAAATCATCTGGAACTTGCGGCGCCGCGAACGGAGCGCGGCGCCGTCCATCTGCGTGATGTTTTCGCCGGCGAGAAAGATTTCCCCGGCGGTGGGTTCCACGAGGCGCATGATGGCGCGGCCGAGGGTGGATTTGCCGCAGCCGCTTTCGCCCACGAGGCCGAGGGTTTCGCCCGCAGCGAGCTGGAAGCTGACACCATCGACGGCCTTCACGGACTCGTGGTCACGGCGGAACAGCCCGGATTTGACGGGGAAATGCACCTTCAGGTTTTTGACCGCAAGCAGGCTCACGCGGGAAGGGTTGACGGAATCCACGGGAACGACAAATCAATTTTTACGGACGTCAAAAAACCTTGCCGCTGGGGCGTATTTTTTCTAGTCTGACTATCCGTCAGGGGACGCGCGCTTAGCTCAGTGGTAGAGCATTACCTTCACACGGTAGGGGTCGCAGGTTCGAAACCTGCAGCGCGCACCATTCCACCACACGGAGATAAATCGACGAGTAGTGACCACGGTTTTACGCAAGAACCACGGGCTTTTTTTTCATCGAGGACAAGGTTCGAGCCGAAGACTTCTTGGGCGAGAACCCTCTTCTGTTGAAGAGAACCCGAAATAGCGATTTCACCCGCGTCTTTAGCGGTTAAAATCCATTTTTGGAACGGTTCGAGCCAATCGGCTCGTCCAGTAGAAAGCGCGGCGATTTGTTCCTCCAAAGTCTTCTTCTGGCTCATTCCTTTGGCCTTCTCCGCAACATATGTTTCGCGGTCAATAATCGCGTCCAAAAATGAGTCCAGAAGCGTTTGGAGGCGGAGATTGATTTTTTCAATCTCAGCGCGCTTTTGTGCTGCCAGGCGCGTGGCGGATTGTGCGGCTTCCTTCTTTTCCTCCTTAACCCGTGTCAGCATGGTGTCCGCCCAATCCGCCCGCAACGCAAACGGTTTTAACAGGTCGGAAATTTGCATGGTCAGGTCTTCTTCGCGGATGAAGGGTTGCGTGCATCGGTGCATCCGATTTTTTCGAGTGCAACGGTAGTAAACGTGGCCTTTTTGGACTTCGGCAGTTACGCCACCGCCGCACCCTCCGCAGCGAAGAAGACGCATGAAGGCTTTGGGCGTCCGTTTTACCGCCGCGTCTCTCGGTGCCCAGCGCCAACGACCATTCATGATGACATGCACGGCGTCAAACAGGTCTTTGGAAATGATCGGTTCATGTGCGCCTTCGTACACCTCGCCGCCGTAACGGAAATGGCCGTAATAAATCGGGTTGGAAAAAATTTGCGAGATATGCCACCTGACGAGCAATTTGCCATTTTTGGTGCGGATACCGTGTTCACCTAAAAATTCGCGCACATGATCATAGGTCACGTTGCCCTTCGCATACATTTCAAAGGCCTGTTTGATGTAGGGTGCCCGCTCACGATCCACAATGATTTTCTTGGTGCGGTAGTCATTCAAGTAGCCGATGGGGGCGGGGCCGGGGTATTCACCCCGCCTGACTTTTTCACGAAGCCCGCGCTTGGTGTTTTCCGAAAGGGAATCAACGTAGTATTTGCTGAAACCAAAATCATTGTGGAGCATCAGTTTTCCCTGCGGCGTGTTCTCAAACCACGAGCGGGGGAATTTGAGCGTCTTAATGATGCCGGTGTCCAGCATGTAAATGATCCGTCCGCCGTCCACGCTGTTGCGGGCGAGGCGGTCGGGGTGCCACGCGAGTATGCCATCCGCTTCTCCGGCCTCTATGCGCTCTAGCATTGCGTTAAAGATCGGTCTGCCGGGGGTTTTAGCGGATTGCTTTTCAACCAATTCTTCAATGACATTTAAGCAGTCACGCGCTGCGAATTCGCGCAGTTCATTTATTTGCGCGTCAATGGAGAGGACTTGCTTGTCCTCGACATCGGTTGATTTGCGGGTGTAGAGAAAAAATCTTGATGACGTTTTCATATATTTATTTTACATGATTATACTTGCTCGTGCAAGTATGTAAGAAAACAAAAAATTATTTTTTGTTGTAATACTTTTCCCAGCGCGCTTCAACGGCAAGCTTCGCTATCCGCGAGCGATCTGCCGCTGATAGTTTTTTTGCGCGGGCCTTGCCCCCTTTCGAAGCTCCTAATTTGGAAAGCGCGACTGCGGCCGGATTCTTTTTCTTTAATGTTGGAGGCATGATTTAAAATACATCGTGAGACATTGGTAGTGTAGCAAAAAATCGTGCTGCGTTCCACGCACATCAAATCGCAACTCGTTTGTCCTCGATGAAAAAAAAGCCCGTGGTTCTTGCGTAAAACCGTGGTCACTACTCGTCGATTTATCTCCGTGTGGTGGAATGGTGCCTCTCTTTGATTCCGCTCGAACCTTTTTTCAAGGACAAAGCTCGTCGTGAGAGGGCATTTTACCCTATCCCCGCACCTGTCCCCACGGCGGGGATACCCCCTGTGTGTAAAGCCCCCTGTTTTTATATGCATTTTGTCATGGTTTGGCTGCTGTGCAGCATCCCCGACTTCGGTCGGTTTTATGGCTCGCGTGGCCTCTATATTGTTGGATGCCACGCTCGCCAAAAACCTCCCTCATCGCTCACGCGAAAACGAGTTCACCGACGGACGGGTTTAATTTTTCCTGAAAAATTCTTTTGAAACATCGCCGTTAGGCGATCCCCCCCTTTAAAAACTATTGAGCATCCATTCTCGCCATAAAAGTTTTTAGGACGCATTGACCGTGATGGTTATAAAAATCGTTACCGATCAGAAATTCTAGCTGCACTTTGCATTGTCCGGCTGTTGCTTTTCTGCGTTGAGGTGAAAAAAACTTGATTGTTACCTCGGTGGAGTCGCCGGGTTTAATTTCAGTAGCATCGTTAAAAGTATTGTCCGGATGCATAGAGGTGGCCACTCCGTTTACGTCGCGGTCGGTGCTCTCAAATTCATTTCCGTTGGGATCGGAAATTGCTTGGGGTGTTCTGTCTCCAAGCGTAGCGCGATTCATTGCTACCCAAATGCTTTTAGACTTGGAAACATTTGCGAGTGTCATCGTCAAAGCATATTGCTCACCGCCATTCACAAGCTGAAGCGATTGCAATCCGACGCTCAAATCGCCAAGTGTTTTTGTCAGTTTTGCCGCATCTTTATCCAAGTCTGACGCGCTTCCCCCTGTCGCCGTGGTCTGTTGGGAAACTAACTGTTGAACGTTCGTAACTCCCAAAAAATCGGCGCTGCCTTTTGTGACCTGCGAATGCCGTGCATCGCCGGATGTCTGCGCCTCTACTGAGGTAGTAAAAAAAGGAATATCACAACCATGCTGCGAAATCGCAGCATAAACGTCGCTGGGCATGATATAGAGAAAAACAACATCAAGTGTTTGTGCCTCGTCGAATCTAAACAGAAATCCATCCTTCTTCGCCCCGGCCCAATACTTGTCAGGCTGGCCTTCATGCAATCGGTCGAAGTCGTAAATGACCTCTATGTCCAAGCTTTCGAGGATTTCGATTACCTCGTCGTCTTTGAGCTTCTTTCCAAGTAAGGGTATGAATTGCATATGTGTTTCGAACGAATTCAAAGAGACTTTGATTCCCCATTCAAACGCCAGTCAAAGTGGACTGTGATTTCTAAAACTGATCTTCCTTCTCCTTGAACAGCACGTTGAACGTCGTCAATGAGCCGTAGCTTTTGGTGATGTATTGCTGGAACTCCACTTTTTCGCCGTCGGTGAGTTTTTCGTGGGCGTTGATCTTCTGTTCGAGGACGCGGAGGTTGTTGCGGACCATGACGATCTTGTGGAAGAAGACTTCGAGCGGGACTTCCTTGGTCGAGAGGGTGGCGTCGGCGGGGTGCAGCACGACTTTGCCGTTGTGCCAGCGGAGGCCGAGCTGGGCGACGACGGAATCGGGCGGCTGGAGGCCGAGCTTGGTGATGGCGGCATCCACGGTGGACTCGACGAACTGTTTGAGGGGGATGTCGAGGCCGGTGAAGGCGGCGTGGGCCTCGGCGGGTTCGAGGCCGGCGACGTTGGGTTCCACGGTGCGCTTGGCGTCGTTGAACTGGATGTCGGCGGTGAGTTCGGAAATGGTTTTGACGGTGCCGAGGCCGTATTGCGGGTGGCGGACGGCCATGCCGATGTGGAGGGCTTCAAGTTTCATACGGATAGTTTAGCCACAGATGAAACACAGATGGAACACAGATTCTGAGAAATTCAGGCGACAAGATTCATTCATGGCGGTAGGCTCGAAATTGTCATGAACTTCATCCGGATACATCATGTGGCGATCATCGCCGGGGATTATGAACGGTCGAAACGGTTTTACACGGAGGTGCTGGGGCTGCGGGTGATCGCGGAGACGCACCGGGCGGCGCGGAATTCTTACAAGCTGGACCTGGCGTTGCCGGATGGCGGGCAGATCGAGCTGTTTTCGTTTCCGGGCGCGCCGGCGCGGCCGTCGTGGCCGGAGGCGCAGGGGTTGAGGCATCTGGCGTTCGCGGTGGCGGACATCGCGGAATGCATCCGCGAGCTGGAGGCGAAGGAGGTGGTGGTGGAACCGGTGCGGGTGGACGAGCTGACGGGGAAACGGTTCACGTTTTTTGCGGACCCGGACGGGTTGCCGTTGGAGTTATATGAGGTTTGAAAAATGACGAAATCCGAATGACGAATGGTGCTGGAATGGCGGCAACAAAAAAGCCCGCGCTTTTGGCGCGGGCTTGAAGTTTTGGGCGGACAGCGGGTCAGAGTTTGCCAAAGGCGGCTTCGATAACCTGCTTGAAATTGTTTTCGCCGGGTTTGACGATGCCGAATTCGCGCTTGGCGTTCTCGGCGGAGTCGCTGGCGTGGGCGGCGTTGACCATGATGGTGGAGCCGAACTCGCGGCGGATGGAGCCCGGAGGCGCCTTGGACGGGTCGGTGGGCCCGAGGACGTCGCGGATCTTGTTCACGGCACCAACGCCTTCGTAAACGAGGGCGATGCATTTCTCGGTGCCGGGCTTGGTCCAGTCGGCCTGCGGAATCTCGCCGGGGGCGTGGCCGGACATGAAGCGGACGATGTTATCAAACTGGGCATCGCCCTGCACAGGGCCGAGCACTTCGCCGAGGGCCTTCTGGTCGGCCTCGGAAAGCTTGAAGCCAAATTCCTTTTCGAGGATGTCCTTGGCCTTGGCGCTGACGCCGTCCTTGAGCTTGGCGCGGAGAAATTCGCGGACGGGGCCGTAGAATTCCATGGCCTGCGCGGTGCTCATGGGGAGGACCTTGGCGCCGACGATGTACAGGCCGGTGCGCGAGAAGAAATCGATGACGTTGCCGGGACGGCCGGTGGCAAATTTAAAATTATCCGGCTTGATGAGGACGAGCGTGCGTTCGCCGGCTTCGTTGGGGCCGTAAGGAACGACGTTATCGAGGACGCCGCCGTCCTTGTCCGAGTAACGGGCCCAGAGCTTCAATTTGCGCTCGGCCTCCTCGGCGTTCGGGGCGGCGAGCACGGCGGGTTCGAAATAGCGGACGTTGCCGTTGTCGTCGGTGATGAGATCACTGTACGTGTCGCGGATGGTTTCGCCACCGCGCCGGTTGGGGCTGAGGTTGCCGACGACGGAGCGGACCTTGCGGACGGCTTCATCGCCCTTGAACAGGAGCATCATGACGCGGCGGCGCAGGCCGGTCTTGGGATCGGGCGCGAGGCTTTCGAGGACGTATTGCTGGAGGAGTTCCTGAACCTTGCGGTCCTGGCTGTCCTGGGCGGAAATGATGGTTTCGGCGTATTCCTTCACGAGTTCGCTGCTGGGGGCGAACATGCGGATGCCAACGAGGTCGAGACCGGTGCGGGTGATGAGGCGGCTCAAAATGCCGCCCGTGCGGGATTTGTAAAGCGAGTAGGGGGTGATGATTACGTAAGCGAGCTGTTGCGACATAAATTCGGGGAATCAGGCCTGGGGCGGGGGATTGTTGGTGGTTGGGGCGGGTGTGGCGGGCGTGGCGGGAGCCGCCGGTGCGGTCGCCGACTTGCCCAGGATTTTGAACATAACGGTGCCGCAAGTGGGGCATTTGCCCTTGATGGCTTTGCGGCCGTTTTTCATGGTTTCTTCGACACCATCAGAGATGGGCTTTTTGGCCTTGCACTTGACGCAGTATCCTTCAGACATAAGAGTTTTCCGTGAGGCGCTTCATGCGCGGAAACGGTGCAAGGAGGCTACCGGTAAAGGGGGGCAAGGTCAAATTGAAACGGAAAGCGTTGGGAATCAGTAGGAAACGGCGGTGAAATGGATTATCCTCATTCGCCCGTCCGGATACCCTGTGCGGCCCGTGTTTCGTGCCCGTTCTTGGATCAGTGTTCATCAGCGTGTATCAGCGGTTAAAAATAAAGCGGTTTAATTTGGTTTAATTAGGCTTAATTTTGTTCGATTCATTGGCCTTTTTTCATATTTCAGCCACTGATAGGGTCGCAGCCATCTGGATAACCCACGACGCGATATATGCCCTCTCTCCTCGACGAGGAGAGAGCCGGAGAGAGGAGGCCTTATTCGTTTTCTCGTCCCCCGCACCCGATGGCCGTACGCAAGTACCTGTTTTCATAATTTATTTAAAAAGTAGGTGCAAACTGGTGCAAACCGGTGGATATCGGTTTGGTGTAGAGGTGGGGCGAGCGTACCCGCGAGCCGCACCCCTTTGACCGTAGCCGTCCCGCAGAGCGGGATGAGTCGGCTCTGACCGTTCCAGACCCCAGACGCCAGACGCGAGACCCTTTCGGCATCCCGCATTCCGCATCCTGCGCCTGACATTCATGTCATTCATCCCTCCCTTGTATCACAGGTGGTCAATAGTTGAATTTCTCCCGGGAATGTAGAATGCAGATTTATGCCATTTATTTTCAAAAATCGGGAGTGGGAAGGGGGTCCGACCAAAAAAATCCCAGGAAAATCAGAATCGCCTTCTGGCTATTAGGGATAATTGCTGTGCTGACAAGGGTGGCCACGCCATAAAATGCGGATTTGCTGGGGAATTGGACGATTTTTAAAATCTAAAAAATGGTGAGGCGAAATAGGGGTCAGTTCTTGATTTTGACATATTCATGGTTAACTGGTAGCTGTGGCCCATGGCGCGTCAGCTACGAGTGGAATATCCCGGGGCGATTTATCATGTGCTGAGCCGCGGGGACCGGCGGGAGGAGATATTCCGGGATGACCGGGATCGGGACCTTTTTCTGGCCACGTTGGCCGAGGCGGGTGGCAAGACCGGCTGGGAGGTGCATGCCCTGTGCCTGATGGCCAATCATTTTCATCTGGTGATGGAGACGCCGCAGGGGAATCTGGTGGCGGGCATGAAATGGTTCCTGGGCACCTACACGGGGCGGTTCAACCGGCGGCACAAATTATTTGGGCATCTCTTCAGCGGGCGCTACAAGGCGTTGATCGTGGATGGCAGCGGGAACGGCTATTTTAAAACCGTCTGTGACTACGTGCATTTGAACCCGGCCCGGGCGAAGCTGCTCCGGCCGGAACAGGCGTTGCGGTCCTACCGGTGGAGCAGTTGGCCGGAGTATTTGAAGCCGCCGTCCAAACGCTGGCCCTGGCTGCGGGTGGACCGGTTGCTGGGGGAGCACCGGATACCGCGGGACAGCGCCGCCGGCCGCCGGCAATTGGAGGTGGCGTTGGAAGCGCGGCGCACGGACGAGGCCGGAACGGATTACCAGGGCCTGCGGCGCGGCTGGTGTTTTGGCGCGGACACCTTCCGGGAGGAGTTGCTGGCGCAGATGCACACGCGGATCGGCGCGGAACATTACGGAACGGAACGGCGGGAGACGGCCGAGGCCCTCGCCGAACGGCTGGTCCAGGCGGAACTGAAATGGCTGCGCTGGCAGGAGGCGGATTTGGGGCGGCGGACCAAAGGCGATGCGGCCAAAGTGGCGCTGGCTTTGCGGCTGCGGGCGGAAACGGTGATGACGGTGCCTTGGATTGCGGAACGGCTGGCCATGGGCACGGCGGGTTATGTGAATCACCTGTTGTACCTCCGGCGAAAAGCCACAACAAACAAATAGCAATATGACAATATCAAGAACTGACCCCTTTATGGATGCCGCCAGCAGATTCCATGTCGGGATCACTGCCATCAACCAAAAACGAACCAACCTGGTGGAACAATCCAAATACTCTACCTTTAGATGGTTCAGCGACTTCTACTGCTATGTTTGTTTGGTACTGTTCTTGTTTTAATGCAACCACCCAATTAATTTTAACACCGCCACCTTCGCCTTAGGGGGTGATATTTATGAAAATAACACTTGTTGCTACTTTATGTTTCCTTGTAGCCATATTTATTTATATGGCTGACGTTGTGTCTGCACCTATAAATGAGAATAATGTGGGAGGCATATACGCAGATACAAATAGAATACGACTAATAAACTATGATTATAGAGGCCGATATTATGCATACTTTACAACATATTCGAATCTTTCGAAAGCACCGCGCTGGAAATTTGACAGCGTCGAGCCGCCCCTTTCAGCAAGGTCAGCTTTGTTAGTTTCTGAAAGATATGCGCACGATTTGTTTCCGGTTGACGTGGAGTTTACGCCGACCCAGGTTGTGTTAAAACGGTACTTAGGTGATATTTGGTTCTACGACGTCCAATTGGAGCCATCAAGCCCGAAGCCTTATGTGGCACCTATGGTGCCTATCGAGATAGCCGTGCTAATGGATGGGAAAGTTGCCGAGCGAGAAGAAGAAGTGCTGGACCCAACGGGCCAGCGGTTTGTACCCAAGAGGTGAAAGTGAACTCGATACGCCAACCATAGATCTGCCAATTCACCTTTGGTGAGCCAGATTGCCTTCAAACAAAGCGGCATCACCCGGATGACGACAACGAAACAATACGATCACTTGAACCGGCTGACACAGAAGTGAACTCGACACGCCAACCATAGCACCCGTGGTGCCAAAGAAATTGAACGCTGGGATGGCTTCTCGGCTACGAACGCTCCAAATTGGAGGAAAGCTCGCCTACATCAGACTGAACAGCCAAACGCCATGCCCGTCTCGGAGCGTTGTCCCGGTTAACCAAGCGGGCTTTTGGAGATTGTTTCACTCTCAACCCGCAGTTCGCTTTCGGTAATGGCTGCGACCGTCCCAGCTATGTCAGCATAGAGCATAGCTTCCTTCGTTGCATCAGGGCAGAGAATAAACCCCTCCGTTAAATTCGCTGCAAGTACCTTGGCTGAAATAACATGGGATGTAGCCTAGGCCGTTTCCGGCCTTGATTCCACATTGTAACTTTCCCCGGCTCAAAATAATTTATACAAATCAGGCAGGCATGGTGTCTATGGAGTGAAACTGTGAATCAGAACCCACATTGGTGCGAAGCCATCTACGACGCGAAGGCGGCGGAGCTCATCCTGTACGGCCGGGCGCTGGGCCTGGGTCACGGCGAGGCGGAGGATGTGGTGCAGGAGACGTTCATGGCGCTCATGCAGATGCCGTGTGCGCCGCAAAAGCCGGAGCACTATTGCGTGCGGAGTTTCCGGAACCGGGCGTTGAACTACCGCCGCTCCATGTGGCGGCGGTTGACGCGGGAATGGGAATCGTAAAAGGGTCAGTCCTAGAAAAGTGACAAAAATGGGTTGACGGGAAAGGTGGGGCGGGCGAAGCTGCGGGTCTCAATCCATGGCCCGCCCTCTCCTCCGACCAGAACGATTTCTGTTGGTGTCACCAAAGCTTCAAAAAGTGATTAAAGAGGAAAAATTAACCGGCTGTAAATTTGAAGTCGCACATTTGGTTTGATAGTCTTCATTCTTCATTCTGCCTTCTTCATTTAAACAGGCCAAAGAAAACTGCAAGTGCCTTTGCTATAAGTTGATACGTATCTTGCCTTGGCCCATTTCTGGCCTGAATTACACATTGTAACTTTCCTCAGCCCAAAATAATTTATACAAATCAGCCAGGCATGGTGTCTATGGAGTGAAACTGTGAATCAGAGCCAAAATCCACATTGGTGCGAAGAAATCTACGACGCAAAGGCGGCGGAACTCATCCTGTACGGCCGGGCGCTGGGCCTGGGTCATGGCGAGGCGGAGGATGTGGTGCAGGAGACGTTTATGGCGCTCATGCAGATGCCCTTCGCACCGCAAAAGCCGGAGCATTACTGCGTCCGGAGTTTCCGGAACCGGGCGCTGAACTATCGCCGCTCCATGTGGCGGCGGTTGACCCGGGAATGGGAATCGTTGCGGTGGTTCGAGAAGCTGCCGGATGAATCGCCGGAAGAGCGGGCGGCCATGCGGGTGCTGGCGGAACTGCCGGTGGACCAGCGCGAGGTGATCGTGCTGAAGGTGTGGCACGGCTGCACGTTTGAGGAGATTGGCGGGTTGCTGGAGATATCGCCAAACACGGCCGCGGGCCGTTACCGGTATGGTTTGCAGAAGATGAAAATGAAACTGGCCGCCGTCGCGCTTGAGCGCCATGGCGCGCCGCAGGAAGGAGTCGCTTATGAAAGAGATGAACGAGAATCAATTGCGTGGCTGGCGTCTGCGCCAACCGTCGGCGG
Organism: Candidatus Acidiferrales bacterium; assembly: GCA_035482455.1. Lineage (GTDB taxonomy): Bacteria > Verrucomicrobiota > Verrucomicrobiia > Limisphaerales > UBA11358 > UBA11358. The sequence continues at coordinate 23,003 of DATHQS010000182.1, forward strand.
GGCTTAAGGGCCGGATCTTTCGCACGGATGCGCCGGCCTCACCCGAGGCGGCGCTGCCGCCGGTGCGGTGGAACTGGCATCATCTGGCGCCGGCGATGGCGTGCATGCTGTTCGCGATGATGGTTTTTCATTTCAACGGCCTGGCCGGATGGCAGGAAAGCCGGCCGGCGACCTACGCGGATTTCACGGCCGGGAGCAACTCGGTGACGTTCAGCGACCACGCGCAGGAGGTGGAGAACCATGTGGACGGCGTCACTTTTGATTGGACAAACCACAGTGTTTTCAAGTCTAGTATGCGTTCGCATTTCGGCCCCGGGCCGACAACAAATCTGAGCCACTGAATTTTTGCACATGGAAAATCCGAAGAACAGTCCCGCCAAGGCAGACACCAACAAGGCCGTTAAACCAAAAGAAGGAGCCAAGGAACCCGCCAAACCCGCCGCCCCCGCGGCACCCGTAAAAGTCCCGCCGATGTTCCGGCCGAACGACTGGCTGGCGTTGCTGATCGCCTTCGGCTCGGTCTGGGCGGTGTACCTGTGGACGCTGGCGCCGGAACTGACGCTGGAGGATTCCGGCGAACTGTGCACGGGGTCGTATTACGCGGGCATCCCGCATCCGCCGGGCTATCCGTTCTGGGCCATCTACAGCTGGATCTGGACGGTGATCGTGCCGTTCGGCAACGTGGCGTGGCGGGTGGAGGTGGGGCAATCGTTCGCCTCGGCAATGGGTTGCGGCCTGCTGGCGCTGATGGTCTCGCGCGGCGGCAGCATGCTGATCGAAGGCATCGAGGATTTGAAATCGGTGGACCGGAAGTGGGAAAACACCATCTGCGTGGTGTCGGGCGTGGTGGCGGGGACGCTGTTCGGCCTGGGCGGGTTCATGTGGAAGGAATCGGTGGTCATCAACCGTATTTCCATTTTCGGCGTGCCCTGGATGCTGGCGATGATCGCCCTGTTGATGCGCTGGATGTACGCGCCGCACCAGCGCCGGTACCTGTATTTTGCGATGCTGATCTTCGGCTGGTGCGCGACGATCCATCAAAGCTTGATCCTGGCCTCGCCGGCGGTGGTGGTGGCGATCGCCTTGATTTCACCGCGGCTGGGACGCGACCTGTTTGCGACCATCACCCTGATCTATCTGTTTGTGCTTTATTTCATCAGCAAGGGGAACATCCCGGCGCTGGTGGCGATGACGAACACGGAAAAACTGATCTTCCATATCGTCGGGGTGGGGGCGATCTGCACGGTGTCCTGGTTGTTCATCAAGACGAACAAAATCTACACCGAGTGGTTTTCGGTGATCATGGTTTGCGTGATGGCCGGCCTGGGCATGGCGGTCTACCTGTACTCGGCGGTCTCCTGCATGACCTGCCCGCCGATGCAATGGGGCTATCCGCGCACGGTGGAGGGCTTTTTCCACATGCTGAGCCGCGGCCAATACGGCACGGGCGAAGGGGTGAACATCGTCCAGGATCCCTCGCGCTTTTTCTTCCAGATGTATTATTTGGCGGAAGGGTTGTCGGAATCCTTTAGCTGGGTGTACATGTTCGTGGGCCTGGTGCCGTTCCTGTTCTTCAAAAAGATGCAGCGGCGGGAACGTTCCTGGATCATCGGCCTGACCGGCATCTATCTGCTGCTGTCCGTCCTGCTGGTGATGATCTTGAACGTGTCGGCCGACCGTTCGACGTCGGATTTGAACAAGGTGTTCTTCACGGCCTCGCAAGGGATATTTGCGATCCTGATCGGCTACGGGCTGGTCATCCTGGCGGCCTATATCGCGACGCATTACGAGAAGTTCCGCAAGGTGGGCATGATCGGGGGCGGGGTGGCGCTGGTGCTGGCGATGTACTGTTTGATCGAGGCGATCGCGAAGCTTTATTTTGGCAAGGCGGGGCAGTTGCAATTTGGCGACCATCTGTTCGCCCATATCCATTACCCGAGCATTTACCGGGAGGACGGCGTGTTGCACCTGGCGTGGCCGTTGCTTTCGAATTGGGGCGGCTGGGACTTCCTGGCGTTCGGGCCGAACGGCCAGTACACCTTCTCAGAAATACCGCACTGGATCATGCAGGCGTTCGTCAAGGACCAGTATGGCGTGCCGGTGCTCGCCAACCTGCTGCTGGTGGCCATGCCGGTGCTCTTCATCGCGGCCCTGCTGACTTATCGCAAGCGCGGCCCGGTGCTCATCATGCTGATGCTGTTCTGTGTGGCGCCGGTCTGGTCCGGGATGTCGCACTGGTACAAGAGCGAGCAGCGCAACCACTGGTTCGGTTACTGGTTCGGCCATGACATGTTCACACCGCCGTTCAATGACGGCACCGGCAAGCTGAGCTATGACGCCACCAAGCGCGCGGAACTGATGAAGGACCCGGCGAAGGCGAAATCCATCTATCCGGAAATGACGCGGGACGCGATCCTGTACGGCGGCACCGACCCGGGCCGCTTCTGCCCGACATACATCATCTTTTGCGAAAGCTTCATCCCGCACCGCTGCCAGCCGGAGCAGGACCAGAAATTTGACCGGCGCGACGTGTATATCATCACGCAAAACGCGCTGGCGGACGGCACGTACCTGGATTACCTGCGTTCGCAATACAACCGGTCCAAGCAGATCGACCCGCCGTTCTTCAGCCGGTTGTTCAAATACGGCTGCGCGCTGGGCGGTTTGACGACCCCGGGCAGCGTCGTGACGGACGGCATCGACATCGGCAACGGTGAATCCGGCAACAAGCTGGTGGAGGGCGTCGCCAACCTGCTGTATACCGTGCTGGACCGCCCGTTCCTGGCGCTGGGCGCACATGTGGAGGCCCGCCGGCGCGCGGAAGGGGTGTATCCGCCCAATGAAATCTACATCCCGACGCCGGAAGATTCGGCCGCGTGCTTCCAGGAATATGCGCGGCAGAAACAGCTGAGCAGCACGGACGGGAAGATCCAGATTTCCGGCCAGTTTGACGTGATGAACATCAACGGCCTGTTGTGCAAGGTCATCTTCGACAACTGCCCGACGAACGAGTTCTTCATCGAGGAAAGCTTCCCGCTGGACTGGATGTATCCGTACGAGACGCCCTTCGGCGTCATCATGAAGATCAACCGGAACCCGGTGCCGGAACTGACGCAGGAGTCGATGGACCTGGACCACAAGTTCTGGACCGATTTTTCCACCCGGCTGTGCGGCAACTGGATCACGTATGACACGTCGGTGGACCAGATCGCGAAGTTCGTGGACCAGACGTACGTGCACAACAATTACCAGGGCTTCACCGGGTCGCGGGCGTTCGTGCGCGATGATGATGCGCAGAAGGCGTTCTCGAAGCTGCGGAGTTCGCAGGCGGGGATGTACGCCTGGCGCGCCGACCCGCGGACGTGCCCGGCGGAATACCGCCAGAAGAGCGCGGCCTCGCAGGCGGCGCTGATCCGGGAGACGGACTTTGCGTTCAAGCAGGCGTTCGCGTTCTGCCCGTACAGCCCGGAGGCCGTGTTCCGCTACATCAACTTCCTGCTGACGCAGGGGCGGTTCGACGACGCCATCCTGATCTGTGAAACGTGCAAAAAACTCGACCCGTTCAACTCGCAGGTGGAGAACACGATCGATCAACTCAAACAATTCCGCGGCCAAAACGCGCAACGCGCCCAGATGATGGGCCAGCTGGACCAGATGGAGGCCACGGCGCGCACCAACCCGGAGAACATAACGAACCTGATCTACCTGGGCGGCACGTTGATGCAGATGCAGCAGACGAACCGCGCCGTGGAGCTGTTCAACCAGGCGCTCGACAACCCGAACATCAAGTATCAGGATGCGGCCGCGGTGGCCACGTTTTTTGGGCAGATGGCGAACATCACCGGCTTCGAGAAGGCGTTGCGGAAGCTCGTGGTGCTGGCGCCGGACGTTCCCGAACACCATTATAACCTGTGCGCCGTGGAGGCCATCACCGGCCGGACCAGCGAGGCGCTGGCGGACCTCAAGCTGGCGCTGGACCTGAATGCGAAACGGCAGGCCACCGACCCGAAGAAGGCGGCCGAACTGATGGGCACCATCCGCGGCGATCCGAACATCAACAACCTGCGCGGACTGCCGGAATTTCAAAAGCTGGTGCCGCCACAGTGAAGCGTGGACAGGGGTTCCACCACCAACCAATCTCACCCGCCCGCATTGCCCGTTGCCGGGGATGCGGGCATCTGTTATTTTCCCCGTCTGAATGTTTGGACGCAAAAAGTCTATGAGCAACGACAAGACCGAGACGCCCGAAGCCGGGGCCGCCGCGAACCCGGCGGAGGAAGCCGCCGTGCCGACCCCCGGGCAGATCGCGGAACTCAGGAGCCGCGCCGCGAAGGCGGACGAGAACTGGGACCGCCTGCTGCGCACGACCGCTGATTTCGATAATTTCAAGAAACGCGCGGCCCGCGAGAAGATCGAGGCCGCGCAGTACGCCAGCGCCTCGATGCTGCAAAAAATCCTGCCCGTGCTGGACAACTTTGAATCGGCGCTCGCCGCCGCCCAGAACACCGCGGTGACGGCGGGCGGGATCGCCTCGTTCCAATCCGGCGTGACGATGATCCAGCAGCAGCTCAAAAATGTGCTGGTGGAGAGCGGGCTGGAGGAGATCGAATCGACGGGCAAGCCGTTCGACCCGAATTTTCACGAGGCCGTTTCCGAGCAGGAATCGGCGGACGTGCCGGAAGGCCATGTGCTGCAACAGTTGCGCAAAGGCTACAAGCTGAAGGAACGGTTGCTGCGGCCGGCCACGGTCATCGTGGCCAAAAAGCCGGCGGCGAAAGCCTGATTCCGGCCCCACCCAAAAAATTCCATGGCGCAGCGCGATTACTACGAAATCCTGGAGGTCACCCGCGAGGAGACCGCCGACGGCATCAAAAAATCTTACCGCCGCCTGGCGGTGAAATATCACCCGGACAAAAATCCGGGAGACAAAACGGCCGAGGAAAAGTTCAAGGAACTCAGCCATGCGTATGAGATCCTGAGCGATGCGCAGAAGCGCGCCGCCTATGATCAATACGGCCATGCGGCCTTTGACCCGCGTGCCCGCGCGCGCGGCGGAAGCACCGGCGACTTCCACGATCCGTTTGACATCTTCCGGGAAGTGTTCGGCGGGGCGGGCGGCAGCATTTTTGAAAGCATGTTCGGCGGCGGGGGCGACCCTTCGGCCCCGCAACGCGGCGATGACCTGCGTTATGACCTGGAGATCAGCCTGGAAGAGGCGGCGCTGGGTTGTGAGAAGGAGATTTCGGTCACCAAGCTGGACAAGTGTGATTCGTGCGATGGCGCGGGCGCGGAACCCGGTTCCAAGATGCGGCAGTGCGGAACGTGCGGCGGGCGCGGGCAGGTTTTGACCTCGCGCGGCATTTTCAGCATCGCGCAGACCTGTCCGCATTGCAAAGGCGCGGGGCGCATCCTGGAACGGCCGTGCAAAAAATGCTCCGGCAGCGGCAAGCACCAGCGGGCATCCAAGATCAAGCTGCGCATCCCGGCGGGGGTCGAGGGCGGTTCGCGTTTGCGCTCACAAGGCAACGGCGAGGCGGGTTTCCGCGGCGGGCCGTCCGGTGATTTGTACGTGGTTTTGTTCGTGAAGCATCACGAGATCTTCAAACGTGACGGTGATGATTTGATTTGCGAGGTGCCGGTGAGCTTTGTGCAGGCCGCGCTGGGCTCGGAGATCGAGGTGCCGACGCTTGAGGGCCGGGCGACGGTCAAGATCCCCGCCGGCACGCAGCCGGGCACGACGCTGCGGCTCAAGGGCAAGGGCGTGAAAAACCTGCAAGGTTACGGGCAGGGCGACCTGCATGTCCGCGTGCAGGTGGAGGTGCCCACGCATCTCGACAGCCAGCAGAAGGCGAAGCTGAACGAGTTTGCGGCGCTGTGCGACGGCAAACAGGCGCCGATCGCCACCGGCTTTTTTGAGAAGGCCAAGAAGTTCTTCAAGTGAGCGCGCCATGCACCGTTTCCACCTGCCGCCGGAAAGCTGTCGTGGCGAATCACTGCGGTTGGAGGGGCGCGAGGCGCACCATGCGTTGCAGGTCTTGCGCCTGAAGCGTGGCGAGCGGGTGACGGTTCTGGACGGCGCGGGCAATGAATTTCTGTGTGAGGTCCGTGAGGCGACCAAGCAGTTTGTGGCCTTGGATATCAAGGAAAAGAAGTCTTCAACTCCGCCCGCCTGTGTCATCACGTTGCTTGTGGCGGTGCCCAAGGGGAAAATCATCGAGGGCATCATCCAGAAGGCGGTCGAACTGGGCGCCGGCCGCATTGTGCCGCTGCTGACCGATCGCGTGGTGACGCAATTGGACGATGACGGGGCGGAAAGCAAGCGCGAGAAATGGCAGCAGGTCGCCATCGAGGCCATCAAACAGTGCGGCGCGGCGTGGTTGCCGAAGGTGGAGACGCCGCAAGGCATCGCCGAATTTCTGGCGCACGGGGAGAAAATTGAGCTGGCATTGATCGGTTCGCTGCAAACGGAGCGCCGGCATCCGCGCGAATGGATTGAGGAATTTCAAAAGCGGCATGATCGCCTGCCGCAAAGCGCGGCCGTGTGGATCGGACCGGAAGGGGATTTTACACTGGAAGAAATCAGGCAGATCGAAGATGCCGGCGCAAAGCCGGTCACGTTGGGGGCCTTGACCCTGCGCGTGGAAACGGCGGCGATCTACTGCCTCTCGTTTCTGAACTATGAACTGAATCCGGGCGTGAAATGAAACGGGCAATTGTCATCGGGGCGACTTCGGGCATCGGCCGGGCGCTGGTCAAGGTTTTGGTCGAAAACGGGTTTGCCGTTGGCGCGACGGGGCGGCGGGAAAAATTGCTGGCGGAACTTCAGGCGGAACATCCCGGGAAGGTGTTCATTTCCACTTTGGATGTCACCGATATTTCTTCGGTAAAAGCAAAGCTTTCGGCCTTGGTCGAGGAAATCGGCGGCCTTGATCTGCTGATTTTGAGTTCAGGAACGGGGCATGTGAATCATGACCTGGACTTCGCCAAGGAAAAGGAGGCGATTGATACCAATGTGCTGCCGTTTGCGTTGATCGCCGGCTGGGCATTCACATTTTTTGAGAAGCAAAAAGCAGGTCACTTTGCCGGCATCACTTCCATCGCGGGGTTGCGCGGCGGACGCCACGCGCCGGCCTATAATGCCACGAAGGCGTTTCAAATCCGCTATTTGGAGGGGTTGCGGGCGAAGGTAAAAAAAGCGCGGCTGCCCATCGTGATCACGGACATCCGGCCGGGCTTTGTGGATACGGCGATGGCGAAGGGCGATGATGTTTTTTGGGTGGCACCGGTCGGGAAAGCCGCTGCACAAATTTATCACGCCATTGAAAACCGGAAGCCGGTCGCTTACATCACCCGGCGTTGGGGGTTGATCGCTTTTGTGCTGCGGATGCTGCCGAAGTTTGTCTACGAGCGGTTTTGAAACCAAATACGGTTATGACCGGTAACGACGGCACACTTAACGGACTAAACCGCGGGTGTGTGCATTGGTCAGGTAAATGATTGCGCCAACAATGGCGGCGAAAGCGAGGGCCACCAGCACGACGGTCACCAAGGTTTGAGCCTGCCGGCGTTGTTGCCATGGTTGCAGGCGCGGAAAGAGTATTTTGCCCAAGGTTTGCATTGGCATGGTTAGCTCCAAGTTGGCTGAACGGGTGTCGTTCCATCAAAGCCGGAACGGGGTCCCGAGTCCATATATTTTTTGTAAATTTTGCAGGCAGTTTCCACCAACGGGCCGCCAGGGGTTTTATCGGGATTGCACGAGCACGCGGAAGGCGCGGCCGAGATGTTCCGGGTGGGTGAGGGTTTGAAACTGGCGGACTTGTCTGGCATCCATGCTGGCAAAAATTTTCTCCGGCACGGCCCGGGCCAAAATCCGGGTGAGAAACTGCGGCTGGGTGCAAAAGGTTTCCGTGCGCAGGCCAGCGGCTTCCCCGGCCCTTTGGATGGCGGAGAAGTTGACGTGCGCGGTCAGGTCCTGATCGCCGGGGTTCGCGAGCAGGTCATCGGTGACGTGGTGGCGATGGTAAGCGCGGAGCGTGCCCTTGGTTCGTGCGGGCGAAAACATTTCGTCATCGGTGAAGCCGTAATCGATGGCGAGCAGTTTGCCGTGTGCCAAGGCGCCGGCGGCTTCCCGCCACCAAGTTTCAGCCGCCGGGCTGGTTTCAATCGTGTAGTTGTCAGGCAGGACGGCCAGCAGCGGGGAGGGCAGATCAAGGATGGAGCGCGGCAGCCGGGATGCGGGATGCGGGATGCGGGACCAGCGGAAGTTTTCGCCCTCGAGCGCGACGCCCCATTCGAACCACTGTTTCCCGGGCGCATCCCAACCCCAGCGGTGAACGGGAAAGGCATCGAGCAATTCATTGCTGAACAGGATGCCTTCCAGCGTCGGCCGGCAGGCGGCAAGTGACGGGTACCACCGGACATTGGGGAACGGTACCAGATCTGGGTTCTCCTGCTGCCATTGCCGGCGGGTGGGGGAGGGTTCGAGGATGATATATTCCATCGCCGAAAAAAGGTCCGGCCGGTTGGTTTGCAACCAATTCAGGATGTCGGCGGCCAGTTTGCCGTCATGGGCACCAGCCTCGATGATTTTAAGCGTTTCGCGGCCAGTTTTAAGTTCATCCAGCCACTTGGCGAATTGAAAAGCCAGCAGTTCACCAAACAGGCTGCCCACACTGACGCTGGTGATAAAATCGCCCTGGCGCCCCACGTTGTCCTTTTTCTTTTCGTAATAGCCAGTTTCGGGACAGTAAAGGGCCAGTTCCATGAAGCGGGCAAAAGAAATCACGCCAGATTGGCCGATTTCCTCGCGGATTCGCTCGGTGGGCATTTTCATTGCTTGCAGGTCGGCATGGGTTTGATTAGTGTCGCAATAACAGAGAGGACTTATGGCCAAAATTGACGCGTTTTTCAACCTGATGTTTGAGCAGCGGGCATCTGACCTGCACATGGCTTCCGGCAACCCGCCAATGATGCGTATCAACGGCGAGCTGCAGCGCGTGGATTTTCCCCCGCTGGAAAGCGACAACCTGAAGGCGATGCTCTACGAAATCGCCCCGGATTACAAAATCAAACTGTTCGAGGAAACGGGCGACGTGGACTTTGGTTACGAAATCCCGAACATTTCGCGCTTCCGCGTTAACTTCTTCAACCAGAAGAACGGCGTCTCGGCGGTCTTCCGCCAGATCCCGAGCCGCGTGCTGTCGTTCGAGGACTTTGAAAAGCTCGAAGCGCCGCTGCCGCCGGTGTTCAAAAAATTTGCCATGCTCCACCGCGGACTGGTGGTCGTGACCGGGCCGACCGGCTCCGGCAAATCCACCACGCTTGCAGCCATCGTGGATTATTGCAACCGCAACCGCAAAGACCACATCATCACGATTGAAGACCCGATCGAGTTCGTGCACGAAAGCAAGAACTGCCTGGTAAACCATCGTGAGGTGGGGATCCACACCAAGTCTTTTGCCGCGGCGCTGCGCGGGGCGTTGCGTGAAGACCCGGACATCATTCTCGTCGGCGAAATGCGCGACCTGGAAACCATCGAGCTGGCGATCACCGCCGCCGCGACCGGTCACCTGGTGTTCGGCACGCTGCACACGCAAAGCGCGGCCAAGACGGTGGACCGCATCATCGACGTTTTCCCGGCCGACCAGCAGAACAAGGTCCGCCAGACGCTGTCCGAGGCGTTGAAGGGCGTGGTGGCCCAGACGCTGTTCAAGCGCTCCGACAAGAAGGGCCGCGTGGCGGCGTTCGAGGTCCTGGTGTTCAACACCGCCGTGGCCAACCTGGTGCGCGAAGGCAAGACGCACCAGATCCAGGGCATGATCCAGGTCGGCAAGAAGTTTGGCAACCAGCAGCTCGACGACCATATCCTGGAGCATGTCCGCATGAAGCGGATCACCCCCGAAGACGCCTACGACAAGGCGCTCGACAAGAAGAAATTCCGTACGTTGCTGGCGCACCCGCCGGAAGACGACGAAGCGATGTGATTTATGCGTCAACCGGAAATGGACCACATTTTGACGACGATGCTGGCATCCCAGCCGGAGATATCCGATTTGTTGTTTGTGCAGGACCGTCCGCCGCAGGTGGAGGCTTATGGTGAACTGAAGCCGGTCATCCTTGATCCGCCCATCGCCAAGCTCACCCCGTTTCAGATCGAGATGATCGCGCTGAACATCATCGGTGACAATCCGTGGCAGATCGAGGACCTGCTCCGGCACGGTTCGTGTGACGCCTCCTACGCGATGGGTGATCGTGCGCGTTTTCGGGTGAACGTCTTTTCCCAGCGCGGAAACTACTCCATTGTCTGCCGCCAGTTGAACGCGACCATCCCGACACTGGAGCAGCTGGCGCTGCCGGATGTGCTCAAGGAAATTCCGCGGGAAAAGACCGGCCTGGTGCTGGTGACCGGCGCGACCGGCTCCGGCAAGTCCACCACGCTGGCCGCCATCCTGAACGACATCAACAAGGAAAAACCCGTCCACGTGGTCACGCTGGAAGACCCGGTGGAATACCTGCATAAGCACGACCGGGCCACTTTCAACCAGCGTGAGCTGGGCGTGGATTTTGATTCTTATGCGAACGGCCTGCGCGCCGCGCTACGTCAGGCGCCGAAGGTGATTCTCGTCGGCGAAATGCGTGACCGGGAAACGGTGCAAATCGCGCTCAGCGCGGCGGAAACCGGCCATCTGGTATTAAGCACGCTGCACACGATCAATGCCGGTGAAACGGTCAACCGCATCCTGGGCATGTTTGAACCGGAAGAGCAGGAGCAGGTCCGGCTCCGCCTCGCGGATTCGTTGCGCTGGGTCATCAGCCAGCGGCTGGCGCCGAAAGAGGGCGGCGCGCGCCATGCCCTGATTGAGATCATGGGGGCCAACCTCCGCACCGAGGAAGCCATCCGCCTGGGTGAAAGCGAAGGCAAAACTTTTTACGAAATCATCGAGGCCAGTTATCCGTTTGGCTGGCGGACATTTGACCAGGCCTGCATGGATGCCTTTGAGCAGGGGATCATCAGCGAGGAAACGGCGCTCCTGTACTGTACCAAGCGCAGCGTCGTCGCGCGCGGGGTCGACAATGTCAAAAAAACCCGGGGCGAAATGAACAATACCGCCGGCTCGCTCCGGATGCGGCAGACCGCCCCCGGCAGCCAGCCCAGCCAGGCCGGCGAAGCTGCCGCCCCACCGCCGGTCTTGAAACTAAAATGAACGGCTCCTTCGATTTTGTTGGCAGCGGCGACAAGCCCGCGCTCATAGCCTTTTCCACGCCGGGATGGCTGGACACGGCCAAGGTCGCGTTGCAAGAACTGGGTTATAAGGTCCACACCGCCGCCACGCACAGCGATTTCCTGCTGCGATTCTCCCAGGCGCAATATCAGGTGGTGGTGGTGGAAGAGCTGTTCGGTGCAAACACCCTGGAGGAAAACCTCACCCTGACAGCCTTGCAAAAGATGACTTCCAGCACCCGCCGCCATGCGACCGTGCTGCTGGTCGGCGATTCATTCCAGACCTTCGTCCCGATGGAAGCCTTCAAGCAAAGCGTGCATGCGGTCATCAACAGCTCCGAACTTTTTTTGCTGAAGCAACTCGTGGAAAAGGCCGTCGCGGAGAATGATCTTTTCCTCCACAACTTCCGCGAAATCCAGACCCGCATCCTTACCGGCGGCAAGAACTGACCGTGACCCGCCTTGACCAGGCCCTGGTGGAGCGCGGCCTCTGCGACAGCCGCGAACGCGCCAAGCGGCTCATCCTGGCCGGGCAGGTCCGCATCAACGGCCATCCGGCCCGCAAACCAAGCGACACCGTCAAACCGGCGGACGGGTTGGTGCTTGATGCGGTCGATAAATTCGTGAGCCGGGGCGGTCATAAGCTGGAACATGCGCTGGAACATTTTAAGATCGATGTCGCCGGGTTGACGGCGGTTGATCTCGGGGCATCCACCGGCGGTTTTACGGATTGCCTCTTGCAGCGGGGTGCCGGAAAGGTTTTTGCCGTGGATGTCGGCCAGGGTCAGCTGGCCTGGAAACTGCGGCAGGATCCGCGGGTGGTGGTGATGGAGAAAACCAATGCACGGTATCTCAAGCCGGAGCATTTCCCCGCACCTGCCGACCTCGCGGTGGCGGACTGTTCTTTCATCT
>DATHQS010000183.1:0-9782 GCA_035482455.1 Candidatus Acidiferrales bacterium
TGGAAGGGTGCGCCCGTTGATTGCGTGGACGGGTTCACGCCCCTGGCTTCCAAGGTTTGGCGCTGGGTGCGGGATTTGGCAACGTCCTGGCTGCGGTGCGCAAGCTGCTGCTGCTCGGCCCGGGCCACCGGCTGGAATTTCACGGCGTTGTCATTCCGTTTCGCAAATTGATCCAGCGGCATGGCCATCGGCGCGTGATTTAGCCGGGCCATGGCCGGGCCGGAATCCAAGGTCCGTTCCGCAGCCCAGGTGCGCGGCGGACGGGCATCGACGTGATCGCGACGATCTTGATAAGACACTTCCACGTGATGCTCCCACTCGCGATCCGAGCGGTGTTCCCAGCTTTGATGGGCAAAGATCGGGTCGTAACCCCGGCGGCCGGATTGAAACGAGAACGACACATAGAATCCGCCCCGGACATAGCCGGGGTCATAGTAGTCGCCAAAATAGTAATGACCGTAGCTTGGCCGCAGGAAGAGATCATCGCTGAACACGCCGAGGCCGATGACGATGGTGGGCGAGTAGCGGTAGCCATGCCGCGAGTAGATGCCGGCGTCAAAATAAACGGGCGCAAAGAGCACGCCGCGCCGTTCCACCGGATAATCCCAGAAGCCTTCGATGTAAATGTATCCGCGCGGAGTCCAGACATAATGGCTGGGGCACCAGTCCCAGTCCGCCCGGCCGAGCACCCAGTAACCGGGTCGCCACGCATAGCGGCCGTCAAACCACAGCCAGCCGCCCGGCGACCATTCGTAGTCCGCGGATGGCGCCTCGATGTTCGGCCCGACTTCAACCGTCGCCGGCGGCGCGGGGAGATAGGTGGTGTCGCTGATCGTGGCATCGGCCCAGTATCCGGAAGTCCACTGGTAACCTGCCGTCGTTTTCCCCCAATAGCCGGCCATCCACGCGCGGCCCGGCGGCAAGGCGCGCCAGGTGCCGCTGACCCACAGGTAATCGGTCCGTTCATCATCCCACGCCCAGTAACCGGGGATCCAGGTGACGTTGTCGCCCTCGGGCCGTTCTGCGGGGGGCAATTCCTCGATGGCTTCCGGCGGAGCCTTGGCGACGACGATGCCCGGTTCGGGATTGAAGGTGACCACGCCGGCGAAGGCTTCATGCACCGGTCCGCGGGTGAGCACGGTGGCCCCGGCGACATCGCCAGCGGGCACCTGTGCACGGCAGATGACCGGGGAACAAATGAGGGCAAAAAGGACGGCGAACACGGCGGTGTTGCGTGCGGCAAGGCGATGGTCCGGCGGGGATTTTTTTTCCGAGGTTTTCATGATAGGATGGTTTTTCCGTAAACCGGCAGAGCGGGACTATGAGTGGTTGGGCGGCTTTAAATTTTTACCGACAATTCAAGATGAGATTTTGTCGCCGGCCCATTTGCATGCACCCAGGACACCGTCGGCCATGGTATCGCAGTTTTTTTTGGTGCCGGCCTTGACGCCATCCCAGACGGATGCGGTGGCGTTCGGGACATCGGCCAATTGTTGGTTCAATTTGGTGGCCTGGTCGCGCAGGGCCTGGAGCTTGGGCCTGGCCTCAGCCTTGACGGCGTCGGTGGAGCCGTCGATTTTGGCCGTGAGCTTGTACAAATCCAGATTCAGCATGTTCAAGCGGGTATGCATGGCCTTGACGAATTCAGCCTTCTGCGCGTAGGGGTAATCCTTCATGTCTTGCGCGGCCCGGGTGATTTCGGTTTTGACGGTCTCGAACTGCCGGTTGGCGGTTTTTTCCACGGAGCAGCCGACCGCAAAACTGGTGGCGCAAAGAATGGTGAAGAGCCACTTTCTATTTTTCATGACTTACAGCATGACCGGGGCAAGGGGTGGAGGACATGGGGTGTAACCCGAAGCACAGTTGGCGAATTTGTGAGCGAGTAAATCAGTGAATTGGGGCGGGACGCAGCATCCACAACCAGAAAGATAAGACGGCTACCCTGGCTAACCACTTTGGTTGGCCTTAATTTTCATACCTTAAAAGCACGATGACGAAAGCAAGCTGGGCACCGGTTTTGAGCAAGATGAACCGGCCACGGTTGTTGGAAGCCAGAGCTATGCGATCCGTGACTTGGAGTGGCGGGAATCGCTTGCGCCGTGTGAACGGAAATAGATTTGTAGCCCGAGCGCAACCACCTATCCCTTTGTCCCGCCGAATGAGCAGTTTGCCTGGCGGCGCAGGATGGCGGCGGGTGACACCGCCGCAAACGGCCCGGCAAGCCTCATCCCTCGAAAGAGGGATGTAGAATTCCCGGCGACCTCTATAATGCAGTGAATCAGCCACTATTATTCGAACGCAAGATGCATTTCTGCCATCGACTAAATCACCCACCCCTAAAAACGACATAAACCCAACAAAAACAACCCACTATGAAATTAACTAAAGTTCACCGCCCACGTGTGTTCCCTGCGGTTTCTTCCAGATTCAGTTCGAAGGGTTTGTCCTTATCATTTTTCACTTTGTTGGCGGTTTGTGCCGGTTGCCTGTTATCCGGCACCGGGGTGCGGGCACAGGTTCCGACCAACCAGTTGCATTTCGCCTTTGCGGACGCGAGTGGCACAACGACGCCGAGCGATACCAGTCTCAATCCCGGTGCCATCGTCACTGCCGTGACCATGTTTAACGCCTCCAGCCCGGCGGTTGCCATAAACTTGCATGGCGCAGTCGGTTCAGGCGTGGCCAACCCTGGCGTGGTGAGCACCACCCGGTCGCTGGATTTTACCGCGGATGTTCTTATCAGCCAGACCAACCAACCGGCCAATAGCAAGCAGGTCCCGCCCTTCGTCCTTTCTGGCGGGAGCGCCGAGACCGGGACCAGTCCTGCCAGCGGCAGCGGCAACGCGGCGCTGGCGGCTGACTTGGCTGATGCACAGCTCGCGAACCTCGGGGCCAACGGTGTCATCGGGCCTTTTGTGGCCACGATCTGGGTGAATTTGAATGCAGCCATACCGCCGGGCGAAACGGTCTGCCCGCGCATCTGGATTTTGAACCAGACTTCTGGCTCCGCGTCCGGGTTGGACACGGGTGGCGCCGCCTCCCCCGGCTCGCTCGGTTTGAAGTTTCAGCAGAACAATCAAGTCGCTTTCTCATCTTTCACGGCCAACCCCACGTTGCTGGGGACACTGCCCACGGGCGTTTTCCCGACCAACACGTGGATGTTTTTTGCGGTGGTCTATGACAGCACAAATTACTATATTTATTATGGCACCCCCTCCAGCAGCCCGCAGCAGATCGGAAAGGTGGCTGTAGCCAACGCGACCTACAGCATGGGAGCCTCCGGCACCCTGGTCTTCGGCAATCGCCACACTGCCACCACTTTCAACACCCGTGGGCTGAATGGCTGGCTTGATGACTTCCGCTTTTACGCCGGCGGTTATGGCAATCTTCCCTTCGTTCAAAACATTTGGGGGTCGGCCATCGGCAGTCCGCCCGTCGTCACCAGCACGTATCCGGACGGCACGTTGCTGTTGCAGGGTACCAACGTCTTCACTTTTTCGGCCAGTTCGCCCGTCGGGAATAACATCACCAACGTCACCCTGCTGTTGAACGGTGTTAATGTGTCGTCGCAGTTGACGGTTGTGACCAACGGCACTTCGGGCACCTCATCGAACCTTAGTTTCAGCTATCCGAACCTGCAACCGAACCAGGGCAACACCGCAGTCATCACTTTGCGGGATGGCCTTGGCAACATCTCGAGTTCCACCGTGACCTTCGACACGTTTTACGCCACCAACTTCGTCTGGGAGGCGGAGGATTTCGACGCCATAAATCCCGCCACTTCAACCCCGGGCTATTACATCGATAATTCGCTTTACACCGCCACGAATGCCGTCGACGGGAGCGGTAATCCGACCAGTTATTATCAATTGGACAGCATGGAAGGTACTGACACGCACAAAGGCAGTGGAAATCCGGCCACCAGCGCCACGGATTACCGCACGCCAGGCGACCTTACCGGCAGCTTCAAGACGCAGACACCTGCCAGCGGCGACGTGAACCGGCAGAAATTTATCGATGCCGCAGCGGGGGATCCCGGCGTCGTTGATCACATAGTGGGCAATTGGGCCACCGCCGAGTGGCAGAACTACACCAGAACCTTCCCGGCGGGCAAATATAATATCTACGGGCGGCTCTCCAGCTCGGCGGCGGCCACGATCACCTTCGTCCAGGTCACGGGCGGCCAGGGAACCTCCAGCCAGACGACAACGAACATCGGTGTTTTCAATTTCAATAGCGGCGGCATAGGCTCCTATGCTTACGTGCCGTTGCAGGATGCGCTCGGCAATCTTGTGGTTGTGACCAACCTGGCCGGGGTAAACACGGTGCGGGTCACCAGCGGCGGCGGGGCCAACGCGAATTTTTATATGCTGGTTCCGGCCAACACCAACCTTCCCAGCATCACCGGTGTCAACCCGAGCGGTGCGGAGCTCTTCCAGCCTACGAACACGTTGGTGTTCACAGCCAGTTCGGGGGCCGGCATTTCTACCAACAGCATTACGGTGACTGTAAATGGCCTCAATGTCTCCAATCTGTTGGTGTTTAGCGGCTCATCTGTGAGCTGGAACGTCAGCTATCCCCACTTGACGAACAACAACACCTATGCCGTCGTCATCAAAGTGACCGATGTCAACGGCAACAGCGCATCCAGCACGCTGAACATTGACACCTACGCACCGCTCTTCACTTGGGAAGCGGAGGATTTCGACTTCGGCGGCGGCCAGTATATTGACAATCCGTTGCCCACCACCACCCCGACAACGGCCGCCAACAGTTATTGTGAGCGGGTTGCGACCGATGGAATCGACGCACATCCCAGCAATGTTCCGCAGGTCAGTGCGGGTGATTACCGCGAAACTGACATCATCCCCTGCACGCCTAATTTTGACAGCTCGCGGTCATTATTCCTGACCAACAATGCCCAAGATTACGCCCTCGGATTTTTAAACTCCGGCTACTGGGAGAATTATACCAAGACATTCCCGTCGGGCACCTACAACGTGTATGGGCGGATGGCCAATGGTCAGAATCCGGCCGCCGTGATCAATGCCGACTTGATCACTCAAGGATGGGGCACCACCGTTCAATTCACCAAGCGGCTCGGTACGTTCACCGTCCAAAATACCGGTTGGTCATCCTTCAATCATGTTCCCTTGATGGACAAATATGGCAATTATGCGAACGTCACGCTGAGCGGCACCAACACCATCCGGACGACGGAACTCGCCGCGGCCAACATCAACTTTTATATGCTGACCGCCGCCCGGACCGATCTTCCCAGGATCGACAATGTCTATCCGGATGGCTCGGTGCTCCTGCAAGGAACCAATAAGTTCTCGTTCACAGCCAGCAGCCCGGCCTATGGCGTTGCCACCAACAACATTAAAGTGACGCTGAACGGCGTCAACGTCTCCTCGAATCTGGTGTTTAGCGGTTCGTCAGCCAGTTGGAACGTGAGTTATCCGGGACTTCTGCCCAACACGAGTTACACCGCCGTCATCACCATGACCGATAATGTTAACCAGGCACACAGCCCCGTTACGGTGAGTTTCGACACCTTCAGTTCAACCAACTTTACTTGGGAAGGTGAAGACTTTGACTTCAACCCTGGCAAGAGTCCGGTTCCCGGTGGCAGCGGTCTCCGTTTCATTGATTATCCGGTGCTTGCCGACGCGAACAGCGAGGCGACCAACGCGTATTTCGGTCAAGCCGGCGATTCTGACACTGATTATTCCTCTCTTTTCCAAGGTGTCATCGCAACTTACACCTATCGGGCATCGGATTATGTCCCCACGGAAGTCACCTCGGATGCGCTGCGGCAGACACACCTGAATGCCCAGCTGGCAATGAACGATCCTGGCATCGTGGACTACGATATAAATCATCTGGGCAGCGGCATGTGGATTAACTACACCCGCACTTTCCCCAGCGGCAATTTCTATCTCTATGCCCGGCTGTCCGCCGCCGCCGCTCCCTTTACCATGCAGTGCGCACAAGTGACCACCGGGGCCGGCACCCCCTTACAGACGAGCAACGTTTTGGGCAACTTCGTAGGCACAGGCGCCGGCTTCACCACCTGGCAATACGTGCCGCTCACCTCCAGCGGTGTGCCGGTTGTCCTTTCTCTCAGCGGAGTTGAGACCCTGCAGATAACGGGTGACACCAACGAAAATGTGAACTTCTTCACGCTCGTGCCGGCAGCCGCGCCCGTTAACACGAATGCGGCCACGGCAAACTTCGCATTCGCTGTCACGGGCGGAGGCGGAGGCGGAGGCGGCAGCCTGACGTTTAACTTCTCCTGGGCACCAGACCATCTTGGCTGGCAGCTCTACTCAAATTCAGTTGGCTTGACAGCCACCGGCAGTTGGTTCCCCGTGCCGGGGTCGGCGGCAGTCACCAATGCCAACATCACAATCAATCCATCGAAGTCGAATGTGTTCTACCAATTGAGATATCCCTGATGCCCAGGCTTGATGGCCGGGTGTCCGGAAGGACACCCGGCGTTCTCGCCTTGAGAAATATGAAAACGATATTTGCAAACACAACCGGGCTGAAAGCAGCGGACCTTGATCTGAAGCGAACCGGTGGAGGCCTATCCCGGCGGGTGGGCGGGGTTGGTAAGGGTGGTTTCACCTTGATCGAGTTGCTGGTGGTCATCGCCATCATCGCCATTCTCGCGGCCATGTTGCTGCCGGCCCTGGCCAGCGCCAAAGAAAGGGCCAGACGCATCCAGTGCCTGGGCAACTTAAAGCAGATTGGCATCGGTTTGACCGTCTACGCCGGCGATTTTAACGACCTTGTCATTCCGGCGCGCCCCCTATCGGCCACTGCATTTAACCAGGTCGCCTTGAATGTGCCGGACGCCGCCGGCATGAAAATAGTAAATCTGAACGTGAGTTCGAACGGGCCGAGCATTTGGAGCTGTCCCGGCCGCCCCAATGTAGGTCTTCCATTTTATGACCCAAGCCCGGGCGGATCCCCCAATCCCCAATGGGATATTGGTTATCAATATTTTGGCGGAATCACTGCCTGGAATAACTATGTCTATTCTTCCGGCACAGGCATGACGCCCAGCTTAAGTCCGGTAAAGCTTGGCAAAAGCAAACCGCATTGGTGCCTGGCAGCCGATGTGACATTTAATGATGGCGCGGGATGGGGTGACAACCCCGGCGGCTCAACACAACTCTATATGAGCCTGCCCGCGCACCGGAAGGGCGGATCTCTCAGACCTCCTGGCGGCAATGAAGTATTCTGCGATGGTTCAGCCCAATGGATAAAAATTGACCAAATGAGGATGCTTACAAGCTGGCTTACCGATGGCTCCAGGGATTTTTATTTTTATCAGGATGGCCAGGACTTTCCTCAATTGTTGGCTCAACATTTGAATGGAGCCGGCATGGTTCCGCCGCCGTAATGAGAGATCCGCGGAAGGATGGATATGGCAATTCATTATGCCATCATGTTGAATCCGAAAGGAGCCGCATGAGATTAAAGCTTAAATATGACACGCTGCTTTTCAATGCCGCAAAACGTTCCATGGCCGGTCCGGACGGTTTTTCTCTGGTGCCTGATTGCGGGAATCTCCCTTGGCGGCGTCGGATCTGCCCGTGCCGCCTGGCAACTGGCCTGGAGCGACGAGTTTGACGGGAACTCCCTCAATGCGGGCAACTGGACCTTCGACATAGGCAACGGTGCCGGCGGCTGGGGCAACAACGAGCTGGAGTATTACACCAGCCGCCCGCAAAACGTATACGTCACCAATGGTTTGTTACACATCGTCGCCCGGCAGGAAAGCTTTGGCGGCCAAAATTACACGTCCGCCAAACTGAAGACCATCGGGCTCTTCAGCAAAAAATACGGGCGCTTTGAGTTCAGCGCGAAACTTCCCGCTGGCCAGGGCTATTGGCCGGCAATTTGGATGATGCCCGAGGATGCGGTCTACGGCGGTTGGGCCGCTTCCGGCGAGATTGACGTGATGGAGAACAAGGGCAGCAATCCGGGCAACGTGCTGGGCACCATTCATTTTGGTGGAATGTATCCCAATCAGACCCAGTCTTTCGGGCCGTCCTTCAATTTCCCATCAAGCGATTCGGTCACCAACTTCCATGTCTACGCGCTGGAATGGACCAACAATGCCATCCGTTGGTATGTGGACAACCAGCTTTACGAAACCCAAACCAGCTGGTGGAGTTCGAGCAATCCGACCAACACCAATATCCGCAATCCGTATCCGGCCCCCTTCGACCAAACATTTTATCTCATCATGAACCTCGCCATTGGCGGGAATTTTGGCGGCAATCCCGACGGCACCACGGTTTTTCCCCAGGAGATGCAGGTGGATTATGTGCGGGTTTTTGACTGGGCAGCAACGGCTTCAAACGGGCCGCCCTATGTCCCGCCGGCCAGCCGCCGGGTGGATGTGGGACTGGATTCCGGCTGGCGGTTCATCCGGCAGGATGTCGCCGGTGCCCAGGTCGCCGGCTTTGACGATTCGTCGTGGACGAACCTGAACCTGCCACACACCTGGAACGCCGCCGACGGGCAGGATGGCGGCAACAATTACTACCGCGGCATCGGCTGGTATCGCAGCCACTTCACGCCGGACGGCAGCTACACCAACCGCCAGTTCTTTCTGAAATTTGACGGCGCGTTTTCCGTGGCGGATGTCTGGATCAACGGGAATTACCTCGGCGAACATCAGGGCGGTTTCGCGGCGTTCGTGTTCGATGCCACGCCCTTCATCAATGTTGGCGCGGACAACGTCGTCGCCGTCAAGGTCAACAACGCCTTCAACGCCAACATACCTCCGCTGTCGGCGGACTTCACATTTTTTGGCGGACTGTATCGCGACGTGCATCTGCTGGTGACGGATCCGGTCCAGATATCGCCCCTGGATTACGGTTCGCCGGGCGTTTATTTGAAGACCACCAACGTCAGTTCCAGTTCGGCGAACCTTCAGATCACGACCGTGGTCTCCAACTCCACGGCGGTGGCGCAAACTGTCACGGTCCGTGCCGTGGTCACCGATGCGGCGACAAACATTGTGACCACGCTCACCAACGTGGTCACGCTGCCGGCCGCTTCCGTTTCGAACGTGGTGGCCGGCACCATCATCACCAGCCCGCACCTGTGGAACGGACTGGCTGACCCTTACCTCTATCAGACGTTCGTCGAAATCTACAACGGCACAAATCTCACCGATCTGGTCAGCCAGCCGCTGGGTTTCCGGTCGTTCAGCATCGATCCGACGTCCGGGTTTTCACTTAACGGGCAACATTATGCACTGCATGGCGTGGACATGCATCAGGACTGGTTGAACTGCGGCTGGGCGCTGACCAACGCCCAGCGGGAAACCAACTTCACGTTCCTGAAAGAAATCGGCGCGACCGTGGTGCGGCTTTCGCATTATGAACACCACGATTACACCTATCAGCTCGCCGATCAAAACGGCATCATCCTTTGGAGCGAAGTCCCGGTCATCAATTCCATCACCGAGTCACCGGCCTTTTACACGAATGCCGTGCAGCAACTGACGGAATTGATCCGGCAGCGGTACAACCATCCCTCGGTGATCTGCTGGGGGCTGTACAACGAGATCACTTCCACGGGCCAAAACCCGACCAACCTCATCAACCAGCTTGCCCAGGTGGCGGCGCAGGAGGACTCCACGCGGCTCTCCACCGCCGCCGCCAACTCGAGCGACAATGCACCCACCGCCGCCATTTCGCAGGTGATCGCCTTCAACAAATACTACGGCTGGTATGGCGGCGTGGCGACCGACT
>DATHQS010000184.1:0-8973 GCA_035482455.1 Candidatus Acidiferrales bacterium
GAGATCCTGCGCTCGGAAGCGCCGGAAGAAGCGTTCGAAGACGAGATTCCCTGGGAAGGCACCTACGAAGCGCAACTGGTCATCCCCGCCGGCCACCGTTCCATTGAGATCAAGATCATCAGCCAGCACACCGACCTGCTCCGCTCCCTCGTGCTCGCCGATTGGGAAATCAACGTCGGCCAGGCATGACCGGCACATTGTATGTTCACCCGTAAAAAATCTGTGCCCAAGCAAGCCTCCGGCCCTCCGCTCTCCCCTGAAGCCGACAAATATCTCGGCGAGGCCACGGCGGAGTTCAACCTCAAGCAGGAGGCCCTGCGCCGCGACTGGCGTTTTGACGGCTACAAACAGTGGGGCTACGACCAGTACAGCGGCCTGCTCAAGCTCGATTTTGCCGACGGCGCCCAGTTCTGCGCGGACGGCCAGATCCTGGGCAGCTTCGCCGCCGCCAACCATTCCTGGGAGTGGGCTTGGAACAACCCAAATGTTGAGGCGCCGATGACGCGCGATAGCCAGCTCGTCAAGCAGCTGGGTGAACGTTTGGGCATCGCCTATTTGGTGACCGGAACGGTGCCCGTGCCGGGCGAGGAGTTTGTCTCTTATCTGTGCGCCATCGGCATCAAGGCCACGGATTCCATCGGCGTCTTTCGCGGCAAGGCCGGCCCCATCGCGGTCATGATCACTCTGAAAAATGCCCGCTGGACCAAACACGCCGCCTGATAATCTACCACCAACCAACACTACTATGTCCAAACCCATCAACTACGTCCCCGACCAATCTCTCCCGCGCGAAGTCATCGTGCCGCCGACCACCGTTGACAACAAAAATTCCCGCGAGTTCATCCGCGCCTGGTTCGATGGCGACAAGGTGGATGTCGCTGTGCAGGCCAAGGCCATTCCGCGTCCTGAGGCCATCGGCATGATTTTGGCCGATATCGTGAAGCATGTCTGCGTGGCGCACGGTCACGCCTTCCCCGCCAACGCCGGCGACGATGCCGAGAAGATCATGGAAGTCCTCCTCACCGAACTGGGCGCCATCGAATGATGTGCCATCACTGGACGCCTGACCATGGTCATCCTCGCCTCAAGTTTTGACGGCATGTTCGGGTCGCTCGCTGCGATCACAGGCCTCATGTCGCTTTTGGCTTTGGCCAGTCTCGTCCCGGCAGCGCGCGGGCGATGGTGGACTTGGTTGTTGCTCGTGCTCCCGTTGCTCATCGGCATTTGTTTGGCCGGCTTCGTAGTTCTGTATTCGGACCAGCTTCCCCTCGCCTTGAACATCGCGTTCCCGCTGCCCCTGATCATCAGCGTTGCATCCATCGCAATATGGTTGCTTCGCCGCCGGCGCAGATGATATTTACGGAAATAACCATGCCCCTCGACGTTGACAACCCGTGGGAAGCCCATGCGTACTTCAACCTGGGCTTCCATTGCGAGGACTGCAAAACGCATTTCGAGTTCCCGACCGAACTCGAGGCCACCACCGATGACTGGTGCGTGGCCATCGCCCGCGCCGCCTATCAAGCCGGCTGGTTCGTTCCCCAGCCATCGCCGGACGGCCACCTGAATGTCGTGAACGCCTGGTGCCCAAGCTGCGGCCAAAAACGCGGCCTCACCCAGCCAAAATATGAACGCCACGCCTCCTGACAGCTTGCCCGCGCGCCCCAGGCATTTTCTCATCCTTACCCTGGCCGCGTTGCTGAGTCTGGCCGTTCACGCGTCAGAGCCTCCAAAGGATGGCATGATTCCAGTGGCCAAGTTTGTCCTGCAAGCACCTCCGCCCGGACGATACACACCGTGGCATGACCCGAAAGATCAGATTAAATGGTATGCTGGCGAAATAATCGTCATCACCCGGACCAATTTTCATTACACCACCTTTTCCGATGTCATCAGACCCATGCCGGACTATTCGGGCCCGTTGACCGTGTTCAAAGACCATGTCTATTTGGACCATCCGGGCGTACCCTACCCATATCGCGTGGCTGGGGTCGCCGATGGCCTGCCGGTCTTGCTGACTTGGGAGGGCTACGAACAATGGAAGAGAACCGGAAAGGTTTTTGAGCTTAACGTTCTGAACCTGGAGAAGGAAACGAAGCCAAAAAAGGCGCAACCCAAGTGAGCCACATACTATCCACTATCCGCATGCCCCCCGACACCCAAATCTTCCAATCCAAAACCGGCGTCAAGATTCTGGTCGTCATCATCTGGCTGGCCGGGATGGTGCTGGTCTCCATCCACATCCCGTTCGGCATACCGGATAAATACCGTGTCTGGATCATTCCCTTCTATGCCCTGGGCGGGGTATTGTGGCTCGCGGATGTTTTTCTGAGCCGCATCGTCCTCGGCCCCGACACCCTGCGCATCGTTTCCCCCACCGATTTTCTGGCGCACACTTTCACCCGCGCCGAAATCGCGGAGGTGTCGTGGACGAAAATTGGCGGTGCCCGGCTGACCTTGCGCGATGGCAAAAAGATCCGTTTTCCCTCCGTGGACCGCGATCCCCGGGGCCTCACCAACACCATCCGCGCCTGGCTCAAGCGGACGGAGACCAAACCATGATGATTTTGCTGGCGACACCGAAACATCTGGAAAAGAATGGCCCGGGGCGGCGTGGTGGCCGTCCGCAAGGACCACGATGAACAACCAACCTAAATCCCCGTTCCCTCCCAGGCAGAAAAAAGCCGCGCCATCGTTAGATGGATGGACCAAAAAAGACACCGTTCTGATGTGGCTGGTTTATCCCGTCGCAGCCGCCATGGCCGGGATATTGATTTGGGCACTGAATCGAGATCCTTCTTGGGCGTCCAAGTTGAACACCCTGCTCACCGCACGTCAGTACTGGCATTCCTTTAATTTTAAGGAGCTGATGTTTTTGGGCTTGGGTGGCGTGGTGATTGTCGCGCTGATTTTTCTCCGGATCAATGGTTACTTCGCCGATCGCCGCGAAAAACTGGAGCAAAAAGCCGCCGCCGCTTGGAACCGCTCACTCGCCCCCCTCGTGGACATCTCCGACTACCCCGACCGCGACGACCTTTATTTTTATCTGGAGACCGGGGACCGCCCGCGCCTGCTGGACGCCCTGCGCCGCATGCCCAGAGGTTCCCGCAGCCTCCGCGCGGCCGTCGCCGCCATCGACCCCGACCTCCTCGACGAACCAGCCTGAACCTTTCCCCGGAGCGCCGGCCTCCGGCCCACTGCGACATTCTTGGATGTTAAATGTTGAGCGTTAAATGTTGAATGTTGGTCATCGTGTCATTCCCAATCGCCCCCGCCAGCCTTTCGCAAATTTGGACTGCGGTGGCAGAGCGCGGCGGCGACACCGCTTTGGCCTGCAACCAAGATTATCTTCGTTTAAACCGCCGCCCACCAATCGAGAGTTGCCTCCCATCCGCGCATTCGGCATTCGGGCTTCGTCATTCCCCTGTCCCCTTCATGTCACTCATCGTCTGTTGCCAGATCGTCGGGCATGTGTTCCTGTTGTCTTTCAAGAAAACTGCGCATGTAAACCATCGTGAAAACCAATGGCTTCAAATCCAGACTGGGCTTGGTGATCAAAAAATGGCGGAGCCGCACCGGCATCACCCGCAAAGCGCTCGCGAAACGTGCCGGGCTGGAACTGCACTGCGTCTCCGATGTCGAGCGCGGGGAACAAAACGTCTCGCTCGAAAGCATCAGCAAACTTTCCATCGCCCTCGAATCCTCCCTCGCCACGCCATTTTCTTCCGCTGCCGGCAAAGACGCTGCGGGCAAACCCCGCCAGATGTTCCTGTCCCTCGACCTGGTCGATATCCTGCTGGTTGAGGACAACCCGAACGACGTGGAATTGACCATCTGCGCCCTGCAAAAGGTTTTGCTCACCAACCGGGTTCACGTGGTCCGCGACGGCGCCGAGGCGCTGGACTTTATTTTTCGCAAAGGCGGTTACTCACGTCGCCAGCCGGACAGGCTGCCGCAACTGATCCTGCTCGATCTGCGGCTGCCCAAAATCAGCGGCTGGGAAGTGCTGCGCCAGGTCAAGGCGCATCCCCAAACCCGCGCCATTCCCGTCGTGGTCCTGACGGCCTCCAGCAGCAGTGATGACATCGCCACCAGCAAACGGCTCGGGGCCGATGGCTACATTGTGAAACCGGTGGATTTGAGCAGCCTGAGCAGCGTGACCCCGCAGTTGAATTTGCGCTGGGCGCTCGTGGAATCCCCCTCCGCCATCCGCGCATAAGCCGCGCCGGGCTTGTCGGGCTTATCGGCCTCGGCTACGTCATCCGCTGCCTCGTGAAGGATGAAGTCCCGTGATTGATTTTGCGCTAGACAATTGATTACAGGCCGGTTACTGATTTTAAATGGTTCGGGTAAACTAATTGGGCAAGGGATTGGATGCCAGCCGGGCCGGCTATTATCGGTCGCGTAAATTAAACACCATCATGCAAACCAACTCTTTATCATCCGGTTTTAACTCCACCAAGAATGGTGCCATGCCCTTGGCCTTGGCGTTGCTTTCGCTGCTGTTGCCGGTCACGGCCATCGCGGGTCCGGTCAGTCCGCTTTACCTGACGGCGGGGCAGGAAAACACGTTGCTTGAGGTACAGGGCACCAACGTGATCCGAAGCTGGGGCATACCCAACAATGAATACGCCATTGCGGTGATGGGGACGGTGCAAGCCACCATCGGCGCCACTGGATTCCTGTGTAGCGAATACACCCTCGACGGCGTTTCCACCGGTTTCTCCGCCACGTTCCCGGACATCCTCGGCACCTCGATTTATGATGCGGCCAGTGATGGGATCCATATTTATGCCTGGGATTTTAACCAAAACCGCGTCATCCGCTTTGATTCCAACTGGAACAATCCCGTGCCGCTGTTTTCCATCGGTGGCACCGTCGGCGATTTCATCGGCATCACCTATGATGCGTCAAACAATTCGATTTGGATCTCAGGCTGGAATAAATCTGAAATCCGGAACTACTCGCTGGCCGGACAATTGCTCGGCTCCTTTCCGGTGGCGCATAATGAAATCACCGCCCTGGCCCTGGATCCGGCCACCGGCACCCTGTGGTCGGCCAACCGCAATACCTGGGGGCTTCTCGAGGAATACTCCAAGAGTGGCACGTTGTTGAGCACCCAATACTATCCCGAATTGAGCGGGATGGATGTGCTGGGCGGAGAATTCAATATCGTGGCGCCGGCGGACACGACCCCACCCACGATCACAAGCACGGCGGCCACCCCGAATGTGCTCTGGCCCCCGGATCATCGCATGGTCCCGGTCACCCTGACGGTGGATGCGTTTGATGATGTTGACCCGGCTCCCGTTACCCGGATAACCCAGGTGACCAGCAATCAGCCGCAGAATCCGTCCTCCCCGGATTGGGTGATCACCGGTCCTTTGAACGTCAACCTGCGGGCGGAACGTACGGGAAATGCAGGTGACCGGACGTACACGATCACGGTTGAATGCCAGGATGCCAGCGGCAATATTTCTACCAACTCAGTTGATGTCGTGGTCCCGCACGATCACAAATAAAGATCGGATCGGACATCGGGGCGGAGCTAGTCCCCGACTGCCCGGTGTGGAACCGCTTGAATGACCTGCTGATTTCCTCCTAGACAACCTGTTTCTCCCCGACTACTGCTGGTTCATGTTCAAGGGCCGGGTGCCACCTCAATCCACCGCCCGCCGGCGCATCAAGAATGTGCTCCTGGTGATTTTTTACGCGGGCATGCTGCTGGTGATGGCCGCAATGCTCAAGCCGGACACGTTCACTTTCCTCATGTTGCAGGCGGACGGCATCCTGCACGCCGGCACCTGGAACGATGATCCCAAAAACTGGCGGCGCGCCTTCGGAGAAGATGCGCCTGCGACGGTCAAGGTCATTCACTCCAAATACTGGCGCTCCAACCACTTTACCGATGAACACATCTGCCACTTCGAAGTTCAAGCCACGCCGGAATGGAAAGCTGCCTTCCTTAAAAAGCACGGTCTCGTACCCGTTCCCCCGCCGACCACCAGCAGCCTTCGCACAAACAATCATTCCGACTACATCCCCAAATGGTTCGCGCCCGGTCCGGCCGATGATTACGAAGTGTGGGCCCAGGCAGACGGTTTCAGCTCGGTATGGATCAACAAAACCACCGGCCACATTTTCTTCTACGATGAGCAGATTTGACCTCGCCGCCCCGCCTGCAGATTTCTTTCTAGACAACCCAGTTCACGCCGACTACTGCTGTTGCATGATTCAGGACAGGTGGCAACCCCGGCTGCTTTGCGGCAGTTACGACTCATGAACCCGCACCGGTCATTCAGACTGACACGTTCAGCCGCGGCCGATACAGCCGATGCCAGCGTGGGATTCCCCATCCTGCAACAGTGCATCTTTTTATTTCTGGGTGCCGGCATACTGGATGGTGGACAATGTTTTCAGATCCTCGCCTACGCGGCGCTCGCCTATTGGGCCGGCTTCGGCCTGATCATGCTCCGGCGGCACGGCCGGTTGACCCGGGCCGACAAGATTCTCATCCGTTGGGGCTATCTGCTGCTCGGCGCAGTATCATCCATCGTCACACCATTAATATGGCAACTGCGAGGCAATTGACCATGCAAACACAGGGCCGCCCCGCCCACCCATGATCAACCTCCTCCGCAAACTTCCCGCCCCGGTGGAATTTTTCCTGGTGCTGCTCATTGGCTTTTGGTGGGCCATCTACGGCAGCATCATGTCGCTCGCCTATATCGCCAGCCCTGCCGACCGGGCGCAGGCGAACTACGTAGGCATCGGCATCGTGCTGGATGCGAAGGGCCGCCAAGCGGTCATCATGCAGGTTATCCCCGCCACCCCCGCCGCCAAGGCCGGACTGACATCCGGCCTGATCGTCCAAAAGGTCGATAGCCAGGCCACCGAGGGCAAGTCGTTCGAAAACTGGCTCGCCATGATCCGCGGTTCGGCGGGCAGCAAAGTGCAGCTTGAACTGGTGGATCCAACCCATCATACGACCAACACCGTGGCGCTGACCCGGGAACTGATCCAAGGCTCCATGCGTAAATCCCTGGTCTCGGACACAAGGACGATCACTGTTTCCTTCATCGAGTTGGCGGGGTTGGCGGCGATGTTCGGGATCGCCCGCGTCCGTGTCTGGCCGCTCGCGGCGTGGGGTTTCCAGCGTTCTTGGAAGCTGACCGGGGCCGGTCTCCTTCTATGGCTGGTCACAGCCATGGCCATATCATCTATTTATGCGTTCTCAAATTCCATTACCCCCGGATCGGTGCATGGCTATCTGGCCAGCCGTTTGTCGCCGCTCATGGTGGTGCTCTTCGCGCTGATCAATCCGGCTTTTGAAGAGCTGTTCGAGGCCGGCTATTTTGTCCAGGCCCTGCAGCGCCACGGCATGTGGCTCACCGTGCTCGCGAGCGCCGCCTTTCGCGCATTCTTGCATGCCTACCAGGGCATCAATGCGCTCCTGCTGATTTTCCCCATCGGCCTCATCTTCGGCTTCGTCTACTGGAAATGGCGCCGCCTCTGGCCGTTGTATGTCGCCCACGTGATATTTGATTTCATCGCCTTGTGTCCCGGATTGCACAAGGACTGACAACGCATCCGCACCAACCCGCACCCGCAGGATTTTATTGCAGTTTAAGTTCAACGCTGGCAAGGTCGGAACGGCTAAATCATGCCAGACTTCCTCATCAAGCTGTTGCGACGGCCGAAGCTGACGCTGACCGGCCTGCTCTTGGGCCTCGGCGCATTCATCGGCTATTCCTACTGGATCCAGGCCGCTCTACCCCAGCAAATGCCCCTCATCATCGGCAAGCAATTGAAAGAGGAGCTGACCGCCGATGCCGCCGAAAAATATCTGCACGTCTCCGCCCCCAACAGCCATCCCACCGCCGAGGAATCCAAGGAATTTGAAGACACCCGGCTGGCCATCGGGCAATTGCAGATCGATTCCCTCGATAAACGCGGCCTCGGCGGCATGGTGGTCGTAAAAGTGAAATTCCACCTCGCCGATGGCAAGGCGCCGCCGGACGGACAGGATACGCGTTACTACCGGTTGCGCTTTAACTGGATCAACGGCTGGCGGTTCCCCTACAAGGTTAACGAGCAGCAATACCTGTCGGCCTGGTTCAGAGTGGGGTTTTAAGATGGCCTGTGAACGCATTGGAGCCTGAAAACCATGACCACTGATAACCAATTTGGTGTCGGCACGCTCTTTACCCTCGCAGCGGTGCTGTTTGCCTTGGGCTTCTGGATCCGGCGCATGGAACGTGCTGCCCGCAAATGGCCGCAGGTATCAGGCATCATTGTGACCTCAAGCACCCTGACCCAGTCTGTACGCCCAGGCGAAAACCAAATCCTGCCAGTCATCGAATACGAATTCGAACATCAAGGGCGACCGTTCAAATCCTCCCATTGGCGTTTCGGCAACTATTCGACTGGGAGCATGGATAGCGTCCAAGAGATCACTTCGCGCTATCCGGTCGGCGCCGCCGTCACGGTCTTTGTGAATCCGCGCCAGCCTGCGAAGTCGGTTCTGGAAGCCCACACGTCCGGGTTGTCCTGGGTTCCGTTCGGTTTCGGCTTCTTCTTTTTGTTTATGGGCCTCCTCGCCCTGGTGGCGATTCTTCATCAACGCTGACCAAGGCAGGCCGGCCTCAAACCTCCGCGTCCTTGGCGTCTTGGCGGTTGAAATTGTCCCTCCGGCTTAAATTTTCATTTTTCAAAAATCTTCATATTCCCCAGAAAATCCGCCAATTTCGCCGCCGGCTAATTTTTTAGCACACCATTTATATCCAATAATCACCGTGCGATTTCCTTTTTTACGGGATTTTTTCCGTCCGACCCCCTTCCCACTCCCGTTTTTTGAAAATAAATGGCATAAATCTGCATTCTACATTCCCGGGAGAAATTCAACTTTTCCAGACCTGTGATTTAATCGCGGGTGCATGGACACGAGCAAGCACTCGCGCGAAGCCCTCCGCC
>DATHQS010000185.1:0-8368 GCA_035482455.1 Candidatus Acidiferrales bacterium
CTCGTGCGCATCGTCAATTCGCCCGACCCCACCGACGACCATCTGCTGCTGACCGTCCTCGACAGCCGCGCGTACCAGCTCATGCACTTCACACTCGCGCTCTTCAGCCTGCCCCTGCCCACACGCGCGGATTATGACGCCGCCCTGCACAACAAAACCGCCGCCGGTACGCCGGCGAGCGTTGCAACGTTGCTCAGTCTGCTTGGCCTAGCCGCAATATTGGCAGGTGGCGCTGCCACCGGTTGTGCCACGCCGGATGCGACGGTGTTCGCCACGGAACAGCTCACGGCCGATACCGCCGCCGCGGCCACCAGCACGTTCAACCTCTATTACCAATCCGCCACCAACACCGCGGACCCCGCCACGCTCGCCCAGCTCGATTCCGCGCGCGCCGAGATCTACAACGCCGACCGATCCCTCGCCGCCGCGCTCACCGTTGTGGAAGGCCTGCGCCTCACCTACGCCGCCAACTCCGCCGCCACCAACCAGGCCGCGCTGAACACCGCCCTCCTCGCCGTACAATCGCAAAGCAGCAACATCGTCGCCTTGGTCCATCAGGTCACCGCGAAGCAGAATTAAAAATTCAAAATTTAAAACTAAAAACTGCACCACCCCTCAACTCATCAACTGTTTTATGAACTCCACGCAAATAAACGACATCACCGCCAACCTCTCCGACGCGCTCGTCACTGCGGGCAACGTCGCGGAAGTCATCGCCCCGCAATACACCGCGTTCATCGTCCTCGGCATGGCCGTCGCCAAGGCCCTGCCCGATCTCGAACAAGATGTCGTCGCCCTCCTCAACCAAACCGCGCCCGCCACCAGCGACCTGGAATTGCTCGCGCAAAAGATCAGCGCCCTCGCCAACCCGGAAACGCTGTGACCCGGAGCGGGGACAGCTTGTCCCCGCAAAAATCCACACATCCAACCATCCACCAATCCACTCCCCATGCTCGCCCAAGCCGCCGACAACTTCGCCCCGCCCGCCGCCATCGCCGCCTGGCTGGCCTGCGCCGCGTTCACCCTCTGGTTTCTGCTGCTCGTGGACAAGGCCGTCCAGCGGCTGCGCGGCAAGGCGCCGCAACCGCCCAACCGCCAGCTCGAGGCCGGCCAACTCGAGCTGGGCCGCCGCGTCACCGTGCTCGAGGAATGGAAAGACGGCCTCCTGCAAAAACTCGACGCCGACAAATCCGAACTCCTCGCCGCCGGCGGACGC
Source organism: Candidatus Acidiferrales bacterium (assembly GCA_035482455.1). Classification (GTDB taxonomy): domain Bacteria; phylum Verrucomicrobiota; class Verrucomicrobiia; order Limisphaerales; family UBA11358; genus UBA11358. The sequence goes on from DATHQS010000185.1 coordinate 1,217, forward strand.
CGCGAGGAAAAGTTGAGCGCGGAAATCTCCGGCGTCGCCGCCCGCGTGGACGGCCTGCAGGCCGCGCTCACCAACATCCCCGGCGAACTCATGGCCCTCCTCGCGAACGCGAAAAATGTTTTAGGCCGTGGCCCGAACTCCCCGACGGACAAAAACTGAATCAACCGCCAAGACGCCGAGCATAAAATGGAACGGAAAGCCTGCATTACGGAGCGCGGCTGTGCGCGAAGCGTCAGCCGCAGCACGTCCACATTGCTGCGGCTGGTCTGCGACACAGCCGCGCTCCGGAACGAGGTCCGCTCTCCGCAACTCACTCATTCACTAACTCATCAACTCTTTAACTAATTATGCATCTTCCCCCGAAGGCGCTCCTGCGCGCCCAAGGTCAGCCCATCATTCCGACGATACCTGCGCCCGTACTCCGCAGCGCCTTCGCGCAATCATCGTCCTCATCATGTCATACCGGGCTGATCTTGGGCGCGTCCCCCACGAACTGGAGGGCGCCCGGAACTCATGGAACGAATATATGTTACGCTGCGTAACATTTTACGACCAATGCTTTAAGGCTAGACAACCGGTTTTGCGCGGACTACTGCTGTTGCATGAGGGTCATTTTACTGTGCTTCGCCCTGTGCCTGGCCGCCGGCTGCCAGTCGCCCCACGCCGATAAAATGATGCCGGCTGGCATCATCGATTTGACGAATGCCGATGCCTATGAGGTTTTGGATATTTACAGCAAGCTCACCGGCCTGAAGGTGGTCAAAGATCCGCAGGTCAAAACCATTCAAAGCACCTCGCGTATCGTGCTGACAACGACCAGGCCCATAACCAAGCCTCAGGCCATCAAGCTGCTCGAAAAAGCCCTGCGCGAACAGGCCGGCGTGGTCATCACCCCGCTCGATGCCACCTCCGTCTCGGCCTCCTACAATGCGGCCTTGATTGTAGCCAAGCCAAAAGTGGCTGGCGAAAAATGATGGGAACAAAAAACTGAAACCCTCCAAACATTTTCTGATGTCGCTGGCAGCGATTGCGATCATCGTTCTGGCAGTCAAGATTGCCATCTTCCTCAATGCACCTCGCATGTCTGCAGGCGATTCCACCTGGAACACTTTGCGACAAATTGATTCCGCCAAACAGCAGTGGATGCTCGAAAAAGGCAAAACGCCCGATGACATCCCGACCTGGAATGAACTGTTGCCCTACATTGGTAGCTACATGACAAACTTCCACCAGACGAACGGAGTTGTTGTTGATCCCCGCGGCGGAATTTTTTTTATCGGCAAGGTTAGTCAGCCGGCCGCGGCGAAGAAGGGTGAGAAAATATATCCATGATGCCTGATACCTTCCCAACCCGCAAAATAGGTGCTCCGTCTGCCTGCGGAGATTAACCACCTTATTCTCCGCACAATTTGCGGAGAATATACCGGTCGCTGGCTGACCGACAAACCGCCACCCGTGGCGAACCAAAGCTTTCCCCGCACCATAATCGCCTTAAGTGACGATTTGTTGTTTATACTATTATTCGCCATGTATGGCGATTTACTTGACATTTGTTGCTCTATTCGCCATATTTGGCGTGTTATGAAGATAACAAAACAAGCCACCGATGATGTGGTGCTGGCGGAGCTGGGCGGGCGGCTGGCCCGGATCCGGCTGGAACGCAACCTGACCCAGGGCCAGTTGGCCGCGCAGGCCGGCGTTTCCAAGCGCACCGTGGAACGGCTGGAAGCGGGAGCCGTGGCCACCCAGTTGTCCGGGTTCATCCGGGTCTGCCGGGTGCTCGGCGTGCTGGAGCGGCTCGATGCCCTCGTGCCCGAACCTGTGCCCAGCCCGATCGCGCAATTGAAACTGCGCGGCCGGCAGCGGCAGCGCGCCTCCGCCACCAAGGCCGCTGAAGCCTCCGGCAAAACCTGGCAATGGGGGGCTGAACCGTGACCGTGGCCGAAGTCCAACTTTGGGGACGGACCATCGGGGCGGCTTCGCTGGAAGATGGCGGCCGCATCGCCGCGTTCGAATATGATCCGGCCTTTGTGCAAAGCGGCATCCAACTCTCGCCGCTCGCCATGCCGCTGGGCGACCGCGTGTACACCTTCCCGGAATTGCCTGAATGGACTTTTCACGGCCTGCCCGGCCTGCTGGCGGATTCGTTGCCGGACCGGTTCGGCAACGCCCTGATCGATGCGTGGCTGGCCACGCAGGGGCGCACCCCGGAAACTTTCAACGCCGTGGAACGGCTTTGCTACACCGGCGCGCGCGGCATGGGCGCGCTGGAATTCGCGCCATCCATCGGGCCCAAGCCCAAATCGGCGAAGAAGATTGAGATCGATGCGTTGGTCAATCTGGCCTCGGAAGTGTTGACGCATCGCCGGAACCTGAAAGCCACGTTCGCCAGCGCGGGCCGGAAAAACGCGTTGAACGACATCCTGCGCGTCGGCACCTCCGCCGGTGGTGCGCGGGCGAAGGCGGTGATCGCCTGGAACCGGGAGACGCACGAGGTGCGTTCGGGCCAGATCGCCGCCGGCAAGGGCTTTGATTACTGGCTGCTGAAATTTGACGGCGTGGCCGGCAACAAAGACAAGGAACTGGAAGATCCCAAAGGTTACGGGGCGATCGAATACGCGTACTACCTGATGGCCCGGGCGGCGGGCGTGGCCATGAGCGAGTGCCGCTTGCTGGAAGAAGGCGGACGGCGACATTTCATGACGCGCCGCTTCGACCGGCTGGACGGCGGGGAGAAATTGCACATGCAATCCCTGTGCGCGCTGGCGCATTTTGATTTCAACCACGCGGGCGCCTACTCCTACGAGCAGGCGCTGCTGACCATCCGCCGGCTGGACCTGCCGATGGAGGCCGTGGAAGAACAGTTCCGCCGGATGGCCTTCAACATCATCGCCCGCAACCAGGACGACCACGTCAAGAACATCGCCTTCCTGATGGACAAGGCCGGCCGCTGGTCGCTCGCGCCGGCCTTCGACGTGACCTACAGCTACAATCCGGCCGGCGACTGGACGGCCACGCACCAGATGAGCCTGAACGGCAAGCGGGACGGCTTCACCCTGGACGACTTCCGCGCCTGCGCGAAGGGCGCCATGATGAAACGGGGCCGCGCCGAGGCCATCGTGGAGGAAGTCCGCGCCGCCGTGGCCAAATGGCTGGACTACGCGGAGCAGGCGCAATTGACGAACGACCGGCGCGCACAAATACAGCGCACCCTGCGGCTGGAGTGGTGACGGGTGGCCTGGTTGGGCGATGCCTTCACCTCTCTTCACCCTGACCGGGCTGATCTTGGGCTCCCCTGAAACGGGCCGCCGATTTCCACCCCCCCCGACAATCAACCACAATAATAATCTTGTAACCAAACGTTTACTTAGTCCATCATAAGACGCTGACGGCTGTTGTTCGAAGCCATGACATGAGGCGCGGGGCCGGGGACAACGGCGGATGGCGGTTCATTCATGATGCATAACATACCGGGGTGCCTTTTGTCTGAATAAAGCGACAAAGTTGCCATCACAGGACTTTTTTTGCACCCGGGTGTAACAAATCATCATTGTCCGACGTCATCTTATCTTCATTATGAGAATGCTTGTTCCTAGACCTCTGATCTTCGGTTTAATCGCAGCATCTCTGATCCTGGCCCGGGCGGCCCAAGCCGTCACGGTATTATCGGGACCGGCCTTTACCCCGGCCACCAACGCCCCGCTCGCAGGTGTGCTGCAGCTGGCCACCGATGTGAATTCCCGCGTCAGCATCCAGATCAGCGACGGGATAAACTCCTGGGAAAAGGATTTTTACGATTTCTCCACGAACCATGCCGAGACCTTGCTGGGCTTCCGCCCCAACCGGACGAACCAGATTGTGGTGACCTGCTACGACCAGTACCGGAATGCGTCCGCCACGCAACAGGTGACCTTTGTCACGGCGCCGCTCCCGTCTAATTTTCCCACACACGTCCTGCTGACGAACCAGCCGGACCTGATGGAGCCGGGCTACACGTTGTGCATCGTGCAGCACAATAACGCCCAGACCGGCACGTACATCATGATCATGGACCAGGACGGGCAGGTGGTCTGGTACAAACCATGGACGTCCTTGGACTTCGATGTCCGCCAGCTGGGCGATGGGAACCTGTTCATGGAGCAGACCAGCCCGTCGAACAACTTCGTGGAGATGAACCTGCAGGGGAACATCGTCCGGACCTGGAATGGCGCCGCGGCGTATCCGGTGGAAAATCACGAAGGCAATGTGACCGATCACGGCACCATCCTGTATCTGAGCCAGGCCACCGTGATGGTGCCCAATTTTCCGAGCAGCACCGCCCCCAACGCGCCGTTGGTCACCGCCCGGGTGGATGATAATCCGGTGGTGGAGATTTCGGCGACCAACTCGGCGCTCCTCAATGCCTGGTCGCCGATGTCGTTCATCGATCCCACGCGCATCTCGTGGCTGACCTACCAATTTTCCACGCCGTACGGCGTGGACAACGAACACGCCAATGCCGTCATCGAAGATACGAACGACGATTCCCTGATCATCTCCATGCGGGACCAGAACGCCGTCTGCAAATTCACCCGCCAGACGGGACAGCTGGTTTGGATCCTGGGTCCGCCGCAGGGCTGGGGAACGAACTGGTCGACCAATCTGCTAACACCCGTGGGCACGCCCTTCCACTGGAATTACGGCCAGCACGCGCCGGAATTCACGCCGTCGCACAACCTGCTCGTCTTCAATGACAATAACGACCAGGCCATGCCGCCAACCCCGATCGTCGGCGATCTGACCAATAAAAGCAGCGCCATCGAATACGCCATTGACGAGACGAACATGCAGGTTTCCGAGGCCTGGAACTCCTCGTGGCAGACGAACCAGGACCGGCTTTATTGCGGCGTCCTGGGCAAGGCACAGTACCAGCCTAATAGCGGAAACGTCCTGGTCACGTATGGCGCCGTTTCCGTCATCAACGGGGTTCGCCCGAGCACCGCCGCCCCGGGCGCCGTCATGTCCCGGCTCATAGAATATACCCACGACCCAGTGCCGCAGGTGGTGTTCGATGTTTCCTTCTTTGACTATACCAACACCAGCCCGAGTTATGCCGGGTATTCCTGTTATCGCAGCTACCGGATTCCCGATGTGTACGCCCATCCGGCCGCGCCGGTGGCTGACCTGAACATTTCGCTCCAGGATGCTTCGCCGTCCCTGACCTTTTCCGCGAACGCCACCCACATGTATCTGGTTCAAACCTCAACGAATTTAACCAGCTGGTCGACCGTCGGGACGGCGGTACAGGAAGATGGCGCGGGCGATTTTGACTATACGGACTACGACGAGCCCGACAGCACCAGCCGGTTCTACCGGATTGTCACCAATTAGCAGCGGGGGGATGGCGGTGATGCGGGTGCGGACGGGGCCAGATTCATGCTGACGACGGCGCCGGATGACAGCGGGTCGCCGGAGCATGACCGGATGCCGGATATTTTTCAAGGGACTGGAAATCGACGGCACATTTTCCGAAATGAAAAGCACGGGTAATGGCTTGTGACGGGCGCGATTCGAGGCGATCATTCCCGTTCCTGAATTCTGGGGCGATGGCATGTCTCACCGGTGAAATGCATGGGTCGGGGCCAAATATTTGGAACAGCATGGACAAGCGTAAAAAAACCTTTTGGGAAAAGCGGATGCGCCGCTGGCAGATTGCTTTGATGATTCTGTTCCCGTTGCTGTTCGGTTTAATCTTTTGGCTGATTGGCCGTCTTGGTACCTATCCCTGACTGCGTTTGGAATCTGGCAGCAGCTGAAACTACCGCAACGGCAGGCGTTCGCGTTGGTCGTGGGCGGCCGGTAATCTTCACGGCGCATGAAATGGCGGGTGGCATTCATTTCCACCATCCTGGCAGGGCGGTGGGACAAGGGCTGTCCAACCCCAACGCAGCACACCCCCTGCGGGAAACATCCTGCAAAACAATGAGGCACAGCCGTATTACTGCCCTTTGGGGAAGTATATGGTAGTATGGCGGCTGGATTGCTTTACAGAACAGCAACACGGTAGCAACCGGCAATGCAGTGGGCAGAGCAGTACTCATATAACCCGCCGGTTGCGCGCCCACGCCGTAATACAAAACGCAAATACAAATGAAAACGAACAAAAACATCCGCACCGCGGGTTTTACACTGGTTGAAATCATGATCGTCGTGGCCATCATCGGCCTGTTGGCGGCGATCGCGATCCCGAACTTCGTGAAAGCCCGTGCCACCTCGCAGGCCAATGCCTGCATCAACAACCTCCGCCAGATTGACGCGGCGGCCAACCAGTTCGCGCTGGAAAAGGGCAAAACCTCCGGTTCCTCGATCACGATGACCACGGACCTCACGCCCTACATCAAGCTGAACTCCGCGAACCTGCTCCCGCCCTGCCCGGCTGGTGGCACCTACTCCTGCGCGACGGTCGGCACGGCTCCGAGCTGCTCGCTCGGTACCTCGGTGAATCCGTCCCACGTTCTCCCGTAATATATCGGGACAGTGGATCAGGACACTGTTCGATTACACAACACTGCGATGTGCAAACATCGCAGTGTTTTTATTGATACAGAGGGAGGCAAAATCTACCGCATGGGCAGGCGTTCGCGGCAGGAGAGGCACATTCACGTCGCTGGTGTCGGCATCAAATTCGCCGAGCACGCGCAGTTTTACGGAGCCGCATTTGAGCATGGGACTGATCCAACCCTTTCAGAGTTGGTGAATTTTTCCCCATTTACCTGGGGCAGCTCCTTCGTCGCAATCCCGCAGTTGCAGGACCGGATGATTTTCACCCCGTTGGTGTGAAGGGAAGGCGGCAGCCCAACCGTCTCGATCCCTTGCGTCCTTGGTGCCTTGGTGGCTCAATTTTCATTTTTCAAAAATCTGCATATTCCCCAGCAAATCCGCAAATTTCGCCGCCGGCTAAATTTTTAGCACACCATTTTAGTTCAATATCCACCGTGCGATTTCCTTTTTTACGGGATTTTTTCCGCCCGCCCCCCTTCCCACTCCCGTTTTTTGAAAATAAATGGCATAAATCTGCATTCTACATTCCCGGGAGAAATTCAACTTTTCCAGACCTGTGATTTAATCGCGGGTGCATGGACACGAGCAAGCACTCGCGCGAAGCCCTCCGCC
>DATHQS010000186.1:0-4652 GCA_035482455.1 Candidatus Acidiferrales bacterium
ACTGGCGGCGTTCGCTGTGGCCAAGAATGACATAGCGCACGAAAAATTCCTTCAACATTCCCGCGCAAATCTCGCCGGTGAACGCGCCAAAATTATTCTCGCTCATGTTCTGGGCGGCCAGGCGGATGTTCGAATCCAGGATCTCCTTGGACACCTCGCTCAAGGCGGTGAATGGCGGCGCGACCACCACGTCGACTTCCTTCACCCCCGCCAGGTCGCGCTTCAGGTCGGCGACCAGCTCCAGCGCTTCGGCCACCGTCTTGTTCATCTTCCAGTTGCCCGCAATGATCAGTTTACGTTCTTTTTTCATTTTCAATTAGATTTTACTTCTCACTGAGTGCCGCCACGCCGGGCAACACTTTGCCTTCGAGAAATTCCAGCGACGCGCCGCCGCCGGTCGAAGTGTGGGTCACTTTCTTGTCCGCGCCGAATTTCTTCGCCGCCGTGGCCGTGTCACCGCCGCCGACCACCGTGGTCGCGCCCGCCGCCGTGGCCGCGATGATCGCTTCCGCCATCGCCTTGGTGGCCTTTTCAAATGCCGGGAATTCAAACACGCCCGGAGGACCGTTCCAAATGATGGTCTTGGCGCGGGCGATCGCCGCCGCAAAAATCTTGGAGGATTCCGGACCGGCGTCCATGCCTTCCAAGCCGGCGGGAATGCCGCTCTCTAACGTCGCGCTCCCGACCTTCGCATCCGGACCGAACTTGTCGCCCGTCACCCAATCCACCGGCAGATGGATCTGCTTGCCCTTCGCCTTCGCCTTCGCCAGCAATTCGGGCACGATCTTCGCGCCTTCCGCGTCGAACAGCGACTTGCCGATTTCCATGTTGTCCTGCACCTTGCGGAACGTATACGCCATGCCGCCGCCGATGATGATCTCATCCGCCTTGTCGAGCAGGTTGTTGATCAGTTGAATCTTGTCGGAAACCTTCGAGCCGCCGAGAATCGCGAGCAACGGACGCTTCGGGTTTTCCAGCACTGCGCCAAACGCGTCCAGTTCCTTCTTCATCAGGTAACCGCACGCACGCTGCGGCAATTGCACCCCCGTCATCGAGCTGTGATCGCGATGCGCCGTGCCGAACGCGTCATTGATGTACACATCACCCAGCTTCGTCAAACTCGCGCGAAACGCCTTCACCTTGTCCGCATCGGCCTTCAGCTTCGTGCCGTCCTCCAGTTTCACCTTGCCCTCCTCCTCGATATGGAAGCGGAGGTTCTCCAGCAAAATCACGTCGCCGGGCTTCGCCTTCGCGCACGCCGCCTCGACTTCCGGGCCCACACAATCATTCAGGAACAGCACCGGCCGGCCCAGCAGCTTCTGCAACGCCTCCGCCACCGGCTTCAGGCTGAACTTCTCGATGCGCTTGCCATCCGGACGGCCCAGATGGCTCATCAGCACCACCGACGCGCCCTTTTCCAGGGCATGCTTGATTGTCGGCAAAGCCGCTTCAATGCGTTTCGTGTTGGTGATCGCGCCGGTGACTTTGTCCTGCGGCACGTTGAAATCTACGCGGATGAGGGCGCGTTTGCCCTTCAACTCGACATCTTCAATGAACAGTTTGGCCATATAAAAATTTAACCTTTGTCCGGCGGACAAAGGCCAATGAGAGTAACAGAGAAACCGCTTCCGTAAAGTGAATTTAGCCGCACCTCACCGGGTTCTCTTGGACCGAAATGCGAAAAGATTGAATTAGCACAAGGAGATTTTTAGCCGCCCTCCGGGTTCTGCAGGCAAAGCGGGTGGACACTTTTACAAAATTTACCCAATAACCGGCGCAGGGCTACGGCTTGTCCAGCCCCCACTGCCGCGCGTAGCCGACCAGTTCCCGGTCGTTGTGCAACTCCAGCTTCTGCCGGATATGCTTGCGATGGACGGATACCGTGGCGGCTGAAATGGCCAGTTCCTTGCCGATGCGTTCATCATCCCAGCCGGCCACCACGCGACGCAGGACTTCCTGCTCGCGTTCGCTGAGGATCTTCTGAAACGCCTCTGGCTGCGCCAGCCACTCCTGCTTCACCCTTTGGAAAACCGGGCTGAAATAGGTGCCGCCGTTGGCGACCAGGCGGATGGCGTCCACCAGCACTTCCGGACGCAGGGTTTTTTCCATGTAACCGTGGACGCCGCTTTGGCCCACCCGCCAGATGGTGTAGGGATCCATCCGCCCGGTCATGGTGATCAACCGCGTGGCCGGTAATTTTTCCAGCAACCGTATGACGAGTTCCAAACCGTCCAGCTTGGGCAGGTCCACATCCACCAGGGCAAGATCCGGTTGCAGGCTCAGGCAGAGGTCCCACCCGGCCTCGCCGTCTTCCGCCCGTCCCGCCAGAATCATGTCTGGCTGCCGGGCAATCCATGCTCCCAATGATTCCGCGAGCAGCGCGTGATCATCCACAATCACAATCCTTACCGGTGGCTTCGCCATGGTGCAAGCCTACCGCCGGCGTTTTCCAGAGGCCAGAATGAAATACCAGAAAAAGGGTAAATTCACGGCGCCCAATCCCAACACCTTGGTGCGATAACTGGTGTCAGTTCAGTGCAGTTTGAAACATAAAACACATATGAACACCATGACGTTTGAAGCCACCAGCAGGACCGGGCAGAATACACAGGCAGCCGGCCGGATCGCGGCCGACGTTGCCACGACGGCATCCACCGCCCTCATGCCCGGACGACCAGGCCTCATTGTCACTCAAACACTGCAAAACTTTCCTGACGGCCCCGAGCTCTGGCGCTTGTACCGGCAACAATCCAGCGTCAGCGCGGAAAACGCCCTGGTCGAATGTTATCTGCCGCTGGTCGGCTCCATCTTAAGCCGCCTGTCCGGAACGTTGCCGGATGAGGTTGACCGGGAAGATTTATACAGTGCCGGCCTGCTCGGACTGCTGACCGCCTTGCGCAAGTTCAACCCCGCAACTGGCGTGCCTTTCGACAGTTATGCCCGCCAGCGCATCCGCGGTGCGATGCTGGATGAGATCCGTCGCATGGATTGGGTGCCCCGCGCCATCCGCGCCAAGGCCAAGCAGTGTCAACAAGTCTCCACCCGGCTGGAACAGGAACTCGGACGCACCCCCACCCGGACCGAGTCCGCCCAGGCCATGAATCTGACCATGGCCGAATATGATGAATTGGTCGAAGAAACCCGCCCCGCGCAATTCGTCCGGCTTGATTCTCCTTGCGAAAGCGACCCCGATAGCGAGGTTTCCTTGGGTGATGCCTTTGCCGAAGCCGACCAGGTCAACCCGTTTGAGCAGGCGGCCTCCTCGGAACTCCGTCAGGTCATTTTTGAAAAATTGAAGCAGATGCCCCAGATCCAGCAACAGGTGCTGACGCTGTATTATATCGAAGGCCTGTATATGCACGAAATCGCAACCGCCCTGAAATTGACGGAAGGCCGCATTTGCCAGATTCAATCCCAAGCCATCCAATCCCTGCGGTCATATCTGAAGCGATTTGAAAACGGACTGGAAGATACCGCGGCGACGGCTCAAGCTAAACCGGCCAAACGCAGAAAACGCACTGTCCGCATCCAAGACAAAGCAACGGACACCCGTCCCAATTTCAGTTTACTCACCACGCAAACCCGCCCGGCCTTCGCCTGAAGGAACTTCATATGAACATCCCCGACGCCATGAACCTAGTTGCAGGCCTGATGCAATTCATTGTCGCCGGATACGCCCTGCGCCTGAACCGGATATTTGGTCCGGACCGCGTGGGTTGGTCATTGTTCTGCGCCTTCGCTTTGCTGGCGCTGCTGCATCTCGCCCAATCGTTTGCCGTTTTCAAAACCGGCGAACAATCGGTGATCACCATGGAGGCGACCTACGCGCTCATTTCCCTCCTGTTGCTGACCGGCATGGCCCATATCGAATCACTTTTCAAAGAACGCCGGCGGCTGGAACAGGAAGAAATCCGCTTGCGGGCCGGGCTGGAGGCGGAAGTCGAAAAAAAGACCGCCCACCTGCTGCGGGCCATCGAGGTCTTGCAGGCGGAAATCGAAGAACGAAAGCGGATGGAGGCCGAGGTCGCGGCGCATGTGGAACTTCTCGGCACCGTCCACATGACGAAACGCACGGAACCTGGAGGCCCGGAAACGCTGGCTCACATACGATTTTAAATCAAACCTACCCATCGCCATGAGATTAACCTTGTTCAACTCCTTCGCCAACATGCTCAACACCATCCCGGTCGGCGCCATTTTCCGGGCGCTGGAACGGGAGCAGCACATGATTGAAGATGACCTTGCCCACCAACGGCCGGTGCCGTTGAAAGAAGCCGAGTCCATCCTGAACTTCTGCTACTATGTCGAGTCCGCCCGGCAAGGATCGTCCGGCTGGACCTTCACCGCTCCATTGCCACCGCAGCATCTGGATTTTTACCGCAAAACTTTGGACCGGTTGATCGCTGCGGAACAGCTGTCGCCCGACACCAAGGCCGGGTTTGATGGGGCCATCGCCGACGGCAGCCTGAAACGGTTGCTCCAAGCCGTTTGATTCATTTCCCGCCCAGCGCCCGGTGGGTGACGCTCAACAGACCTTCGGTGGAAAATGGTTTGAGCACAAAGCCGTCGATTTTGACATCTTGCGACAGCTTTTTGATCTGATCTTCCGCGCCGGTGGTCATCACGATCTTGATGTCCGGCCGGATCTTGCG
>DATHQS010000187.1:0-4198 GCA_035482455.1 Candidatus Acidiferrales bacterium
ATCAGATCGACATCTTCAACTGGTGGTTCGGCGGCCCGGCCAAGTCCGTCATGGCCAGCGGCGGCATTGACTATTACACGGGGCACGACTGGTATGACAACGCCATGGTCGTGTATGAGTACGACACGCCACAGGGCACCGCGCGCGCCTTCTACCAGGTGCAGACCACGACCAGCGCCGGCGGCGGTTATTTCGAGATGTTCATGGGCGACGAAGGCACCATCAAAATGTCGGAGAACCCCGGCATCACAAAGCTTTACCGTGAAGACCGCGCCCCGGCCTGGGACGACCTCGTGGGAAAGAATTACCTCCGCGCCAGCACCGTGGTCAAAGCCCCGAGCGATGCGGACAAGGTGGACGTCCGCGAAACCGCGCCGCTCTTGGAGTACGAGATTCCGGTGTCCTTCAACAAAAAGATCCACCAGCCGCACCTGGAGAATTTCTTCAATGCCATCCGTGGCACGGCCAAGCTGAACTGCCCCGCCGACGAGGCATTCCGCAGCGAATACATCATCCACAAGGCGAACGAGGCCATCGCCGCGGGAAAAACCATCCCCATCACGAAGGCTGAAACCGAGGCCTGAAACGTTTTTTGAACGTCACCCAACCAAAACCGTCTCAACTTTACATGAACAAACTGATTCCCCAACTGACCGTCGCCGTTTTGCTCGCCGCCACCGCCGCCTTTGCGGAGGACAAGGTGCCGTTGAAAACGGACCTGCCCAAGCCGCTGTTCGTTGGCACGCCCGTGCCCATCAAGGTGCCGAACCTTGAGCCCCAGCAAAAAGGCAAGCGCCCTGACTTTCTCGTTCCCGTCGGCACGGTGAACCTCGCCAAGGGCAAAAAAGTCACCTCCAGTTCCGGCGACCCGGTCGTCGGCACCCTCGATCTGGTCACCGATGGCGACAAGGAAGGCGATGAAGGTTCCTGGGTCGAACTTGATCCCGGCAAGCAATGGATCCAGATCGACCTTGAAAAAACCGCGGACATCTCCGCCGTGCTCGTCTGGCATTACCACTCCCAGCAGCGCGTTTATTTTGATGTCGTCGTGCAGGTGTCCGACGACCCGAAGTTTGAAAAGGGCGTGACCACGATTTTTGACAACAGCGCCGAAGGCAAGGATCTTGCCTATATCGAAACCTATGAAGGCAAGCTGATCGATGCCAAGGGCGCCAAAGGCCGCTACGTCCGCCTTTACAGCAAGGGCAACACCACGAACAAGATGAACCACTACATCGAAGTCGAGGTGTTCGGCAAACCGGCGGCGTGAATGGAGCGCGGTCCCGCAAAGCGGGACGGCTTCCGCTTTCGCTGCGAAACGACTTTGGTATAGACTGCGCGCGGGTATTGGGAGTTGAAGCGGATTCGAGGTCTGCGCTCCGCCCGCAATCCAAACCAAAGTTACGACACCATCACCAAAAATCCGCTGGGCAATCTTCCTCGTCCTTGCCCTGCTCGCGCTGGCCGTCCGCCTGCCGCGACTCGGCGAGCGGCCGATGCACACGGACGAGGCCATCAACGGCTACATCACCGGCCAATTGCTGGCCGGCGAGAAATACCACTACGACCCGCAGGACCGCCACGGCCCCGTCCTGTACCTGATCGCCAAGCCCATAGCCTTGCTCTGCGGTGCACACGACTTTGCCGGCCAGACCGAAACTGAACTTCGTCTTACCCCGGTCATCATCGGCAGCGCCATGATCCTGCTGTTTGGGGCGGCGGTGGAGATGTTCGGGTTCATCCCCTGCCTCGTGGCCGCGCTGTTGTTCGCGTTCGCCCCCCTGCCCGTCTATTACAGCCGTTATTTCATCCACGAGACCCTGTTCGTGGCTGCGACCTTTGCCCTGATCATCTCCGGCTGGCGCACGTTAAAAACCAATTCCTCGTGGCTGGCCGTTCTGACCGGCCTGTGCGCCGCCTTGATGCTTGCGAGCAAAGAAACCGCCGTCATCCATTTCTTTGCGCTTGCCTGTGCCGCAACGGCAGGTTGGCTGGCCGCTTCACGAAAAGTCTTCCCAACGCAAAAAGTCGTCTGGTTGAGTTTTTCCACCTTCATCATATCCACCATTTTGCTGTTCACTTGGGGCGGGCAAAACTGGGCGGCGCTGGGTGATCTGGCCCGTGCGGCATCCCATTTCACCGCTCGCGCCGGTGGCGAGGGACATGAAAAACCCTTTGGCTACTACTTCGGAATCCTTGATCCGCTGTTCATATTTTTCCTCGTGGCGGCAACCGGCATCTATGCCGCGATCTGCGACGTCGTGGGCGGCACCCGCAAATCGAGCCTGCCCCTGGTCATTTACGCGCTACTGACCTTTCTGATCTACTCGGCCATTCCGTACAAGACCCCGTGGCTGGCGCTGAACCTTTGGCTGCCGCTGGCCATCCTTTGCGGCCTGGGCGTGGAAGCCCTCTGGTTGCTGGTTACCCATGATACCGGCCGGTGGATCATCGCCGTGGCGTTCGCCGTACTGCTGGCCTCGGCCGGACAGCAAACCAAAACATTCGTCTTCGACAAGCCCATCGACGAAAAAAACCCGTTTGCCTACGCACACACCACCGAAGACATTCTGCGGTTGCCTGCGCGGCTGGAGGAACTGGCAAAGCAAAAAAACCTCGCACAGCCGCGCATAGCCGTGGTCGCCGCCGATGCCTGGCCGTTGCCATGGTATCTGCGGAAGTTTTCCAACGTCGGGTTCTGGCAGCTCAATCAAGAGACCGGTCCAGCGGACTTTTTCATCACAACCGCCGATGTGCCAGACAAACTTGAGCAGCAATTAAAACCGTTCCGCCCGGAATTTTTTGGGGTGCGGCCGAATGTTTTTTTCATTTTGCGGACGCCTCAACCGGCCGAACCGGCACCGGCACAACCATGAGTGGCATCCACGTCTTCAATCATTCCGCCATGGCGACGCAGTTTCAGGTACGCATCGCCGACGAAGAAAAAAACTATGCCGCGCAGGCGGCGCAAGCGGCGTTCGCCTTGACGGACGAGTTGGAATCCAAGCTCAGCCGGTTCCGTGCAAACAGTGAAATCTCCGAAATCGCCCAACTTGCCCCCGGCGAAAAGCTGCGTCTGACCGAACCCGTGTTCGCCTGCCTCAACCTCGCCAAGAAAATGGAAGCCATCACGCACGGCGCCTTCTCAGCCTGCGCGGCGGCATTACAAACGCAAACAGAGAGACCGTCATGGACACTGGAGAATTTTTCCATCTGCTGCGATGGCGGCAAACTGGAATTTGACCTAGGCGCAATTGGCAAAGGCTTCGCACTCGACCGCATGGCGGAGGTGTTGCGCGAATGGAGCTGCCCGGCCTTCCTGCTCGTCGCCGGCGGCAGCAGCATCCTGGCCGGGGACGCACCCGCCGGAACCGCCGGCTGGTCCTGCGGATTGGGTGATGATGATTCCCCGCAACGATACTGGCTCAAAAATTCCTCACTTAGCGGCTCGGGCCTCGCGGTGAAGGGAAAACACATCCTGGACCCGCGCACCGGCAATCCCGCCCCGCGCCAAAACCGCACCTGGGCCTTGTGTGACACCGCCGCGGAATCCGATGCACTTTCCACGGCTTGCATGGTATTGGATGAAACGAAAATCACCCAAATCTTGGCCAGCGAAAAATCATGGCTGGTATTTCTTGAGGAAAATGAAAACGCGCGACCTTTGGGCGGTCGCGCGTTGCCATTGCCGGTCTAGCTTTTAAAAATCAACTCGCAGAGATCATCCGCAAATTACTTTTTCACCCCGTATCCCCGTACAAACCCGATGCACTGGGCGATTTCCGGCATGCTGTTGGTCCAGTGATATTCATATTCGACCGAAATATTGCCCACAAACTTCTGCTTTTTCAGTTCATTGAGCACCGCCGGGATGTCTGAAACACCGGTGCCGTACGGAACATCATGGCCTTCCAACTTTTTCTCATTCAAATCCTTGAGGTGGGAGCTGATGATGCGGCCCTTCAGTATTTTCAGGCAATCCACCGGGTCCAGCCCCGAGCGCACCCAGTGGCCGATATCAGCGCAGGAACCGATGCGCGGATCACGACCCTTGACCACGCTCAGCACGTAATGCGGGTCCCACATCTTGTAGCTTGGATCGTTCGCCCGGCGCGGATGATCGTGGAAACCCACGCGGATGTCATATTCCTTGACCAGCTTTTCGATGGTGTCGATCGAGCCAACCGCCTCGGTGGTG
>DATHQS010000188.1:0-3313 GCA_035482455.1 Candidatus Acidiferrales bacterium
GTACACGCTCTCCATGCCGAACCCGGCCAATGACACCACCATTGACGGCGTGGAATACGAAGGTGTTTATTCCGACCTTAAGACGCTGCTCAGTTATTGGCCGCTGAACGATGACGCGCAATATCCGTGGCGCACGGATGGCATCTGGCAGATCGCCCCGCTCATGAGCCGCGATGAAATACCAGCGAACGTCAGCCTCTCGGCCGGTGATACGGCGATCCTGCGATACGATGGCGACACACCGGTGCTGTGGGTGGACCCGGCGGCCGGGCTGTACACGGGAAAAATTCTCGGCATGCCGGTGCGCGCCGCGTTGAGCGATCCCAATTCACTTTTATACAATCCGGATTTCAGCCCGGATGCGTCCGGCGATTATCAGGATTTTTTTGATTATCTCGCGACCGTCTGGAAAGCCTGCCAGTTCACTGCGCTGCCGCCGGATGGTGGCACCTACGTGGATTTCTTCATCACCGGTTACGGCCAATGGCTCTCTGATGCCATTGCGTTGACCGGGGCGCAGTTGCCGCATTGCGCGACCCAATGGACCAATAATTACGACGCCATGAACAAGCGGCCGTATGCGTGGCTCATCCAGGGCGATTCCGAACCTTACGATTCAAACGGCCAACCCAGCGCCGGTATCGACTTTCATGCCCATCGCGGCGATGCGCTGTGGGGTCAAAAATGCGCGGAGGTAAAAGAGCTTTGGCCATCGCAAAACTTCGGCCGGCCGGGCGGCGCGGACAAATTCAGCTTTGACGAAACCCAGGTCTATTGCATCGCCGGCATCACCGGTGAAGGTGAGGGCGCGACCATCACCCTTTCGACCACGTCCGGCGATTCTGTTACGTTGACGGATGCGTCAGGATATTGGGGCGGCAAAAGCGTGGGTGGATTTTACGCCATCACTTGGGACGGCTCGCAAGTCACGCTCGGCGCGAAAACCTTTGACCTGCCCACCGGCTGGACCAGTCCGAGCGGTGATGACGACACCGTGTTTGGAAAACTGCGCTTTCCCGATGCGCCGCCCATCCTCGGCCGGCTCGCCGTTTCCGCCGTCGCCGACATGACGGGCGTGCGGCAGTTGACGGTTGAGGCCTGCCCTTACCTCGGCCTCGGCACCACGCCGGACGCCGTGGACATCTGCGCAGCGGACATGACCGTGCTCGCCGCCGCTGTCGCGGTCACTCGCGTGAGTGACACCACCTTCACCGTGCCCACCGCGCTGGCGACGATCGCCAGCGCAAAATATCTCGTCACCCACGGCGCACCGGCGTGGTATTGGGACGACAACGGCATCAAAGGAGATTTTGTGGTCCACCAATGGCTTTCCGATTTCCGGACCAACGGCGAAGCCGGGCGGCTGGATGGGATCAACGATTGCAACGGCAACCCGGCCGCGCCCGCCGGCAACCGCGGATTTAATACCGATGGTTCCGGCTTCCAACAGACGCCGGCAGCCCTGCCCTTCGTTCCTTGCTGTCCTCAGGTCATCGCCATCACCCCCAATGGCGAAACCTGGCCGCAAGCGGTGGTCATCCCATTTCCCGACACGTTCAAATTTGACGAGTATTATGGCGCGAAATGGCAGGCCGAAATCGAGCAGGCCATGGTGGACCTGTTTTGGCAGACGCCGCACCCGCCCTGCGGATTGACGCCGCCGGACCGGTGGATGATGGATGATGGCTCGTGCCCGAAAAGTGATCCACCCAATGACAATGGCGGCACCGATCATCTTTATGCGCACGCCCCGTTGGTGGAAGCCCGCATCACCCTGCCCGGCAATGGCGGCAACAACCAGGATGAGGCGGCACCTGATCTGCCGGCCGGCGTCAGCATCGGGTATCGGTCGCCGGTGGACTATGACGACGGCCTCAAGCCGCACGGCCAGATCGGCTATGATCCCACCACCGGCAATCCCACTCCGGCCTGGACCTTCTGGGGTTACCGGCTGGCCATCGAGAACAACGGCTGCGCGCCGTCTGTCTGCCGGTTCAACTATGTCGCCACGGAGAATTTGCCGTGCGTCACCAGCTACGCGCCCGCACCGCCCGCACCTGAACCAGACTCCAACACCGCCGAGGGCAACACCGCAGAAGGACTCACATGAGCTACCAGATCCCATCATTGCGCGCCCGGCGCTCCGGGGCGGGGACGGCCCGTCCCCGGTTCGCAACACTGAACGCACCCGCGCCGCTCGCCGCCCCGGAGATCGTCGCCGCCCTGCGCGAGGCTGTCTGCGAGGTTTGCCCGAACAATTCCCACGGCCGATGCCGCCTCTTTGCCTGCTGCCAAAAAGACATCGCCACTACCGTAAAAATGGCCACGCAACAATGTCCCGCCGGACATTGGAAACGCTGGCTGCCAAGCGACAAATAACAACGAATAACAATGAAAAACAACGTTTACCAATCTACCATCTTACTCTGCCTCCTGCTCGCGGCCAGCCCGGCGCCGGCCTGGACCATTACCAACATCACCGTCGGCGTGGACTCCAACTCCGCCGCCTGGGGCAAGGTCAACCTCAACAACAATAACTTCACCGGCTGGTTGAACGACCACGAAGGCCGTCTCAATACGAACAGCCTCACCGTATCGAACCTGAACAGCTCGCTGACCAACCTCGCCGCGCTCGGTCTGGTGACCAATCACCAGTCCGGCGTCACGCTGTCCGGAACTTTCAGCAACTCCACGTTCGCCGGCAACGGCACCTATCTCACGTCATTAAATGGCGCAAGCCTCACCGCGGGAACGGTGAACAGCAACAAGTTTGATTCCGGCACGCTCGCGCTGTTCGGCGGCGGCGGACCATTGCGGTTTAGCTCCTCGCCACTGGTAATCACAGCCACGAATGGTCAATTATTTCTGACTGGCGGCACCAATGCTTTCAACGGGAATGGCACCGTGGCGGACCTCAGCGCCTACGACATCACCAATCACGTCGGGCGCGGCCTCCAATTTCAAGGTTATGGCGGCGGAAGTTTTGGACAGTTCCCCGTCAACTTCATCGGCCACGGCGGTGACGGCGACAATGTGAGCGTGAAATTTATTGCGGATGGCGATTTGCGGTTTGAACCCAACGAAGCGGGCGGCGGTGGCAAGCTGTCTTGCGCCCCGGCGAATTTTGGCATCGATTTCCCCGGCGTCGGCAACGGCGCGTTTTTTGTGGATACCACCGGCACGGGTTTCACCGGCATCAACCAGCCCTCGCCCTCCTATCAGCTTGATGTGGGCGGAACCTTTGCCTGCGACAATGCGCAGATCTATTCCGATGGCGGGGGCAACCTGACCGCGCAGACCTTCAACCCGGTGA
>DATHQS010000189.1:0-8792 GCA_035482455.1 Candidatus Acidiferrales bacterium
GGTAAATTCAGCGAGGCCACGCTCCTGCGGCTGCAACATATTTCGGGCATCTGCCTGATCACCGTCGGCCTGTTCGACGGCGCGCACATCGTCTGGCAGCTGGCCAGGCACAGATTTTAGAACAATAATATTATGCTCAAAGCTGGAATCGTCGGATTGCCTAATGTCGGCAAATCAACCCTCTTCAACGCCGTCACGCGCACCCGCAAGGCCGAGGCCGCCAACTACCCCTTCTGCACCATCGACCCCAACGTCGGCATCGTCACCGTCCCGGACGCGCGGCTCGGGGTGCTCAAGGGCATCGCCAAGACCTCGGTCATCATCCCCGCCGCCGTCGAGTTCGTCGATATCGCCGGCCTCGTCAAGGGCGCCAGCCAGGGCGAAGGTCTCGGCAACAAATTCCTCACCCACATCCGCGAGGTGGACGCCATCGTCCAGGTCGTCCGCTGCTTTGAAGATGCGGATATCATCCACGTCGCCGGTTCCGTCGATCCCGTGCGCGATATCGAAGTCATCACCACCGAACTCGTGCTGTCCGATCTGGAAGCCGTCAAAAAACGCCTCGCCAGCGTTGCCAAGGATGCCAAGCGCGGCGACAAGGAAGCCCTTGCCCAGGAAACCATCCTGAAAAAAATCGAACCGCACCTCAACGCCGGCAAGCCCGCCCTCACCCTGCAACTCACGCCGGAGGAAAAGGCCGTCTCCCGCCTGTTCTGGCTGATGACCGACAAACCCACCATTTTCGCCTGCAACGTCAAGGAATCCGACCTCGCCACCGCCGACAAAAATCCGTTCGTGGAAAAAGTCCGGGAATACACCAAGCACCATTTCGCCTGCGAAGCCGTCGTCATCAGCGCCCAGATCGAAAGCGACCTGGTTGATTTGTCCGACGCCGAGGCCAAGGAATTCTTGAAGGAACTTGGCGTGGACGAATCCGGCGTCGGCGCCCTCATCCGTGCGACCTATCACCTGCTTGGCTTGCGGACCTACTTCACCGCCGGCGAAAAAGAAGTCCGCGCCTGGACCATTCACAACGGCGACACCGCCCCCAAGGCCGCCGGCGTCATCCACTCCGATTTCGAACGCGGCTTCATCAAGGCCGAAACCGTCGCCTACGATGACCTCGTGAAATGCGGCAGCGTCGCCGCCGCCCGTGAAAAAGGCCTCTACCGCATGGAAGGCAAGGAATACGTCGTGAAAGATGGCGACGTGCTGTTGTTCAAGTTCAACGTCTGACGAAGACTCCGATTAAAATTCGTCGGACGGAATTTCCCCCGGCGAGTTTTAGGATTTAATAAGTCGGCACCACGTTTTCCGGAAGTGTCGCGTACTTCCAATTGACGATTTGGGCATGGCCATCGGCCATGGTCGTGTTGGAATTTCCGACCGAACCGCCGTGGCGGATGGAAAGCCAGTTATGCTGTGTGTTCGGTGGATTGTTGTTCCCGGAAAGCGCTTCAAAACGACCGGTCTGAACCACCCAGTTATTGGCTGCAATCGCCGGAGCCGGGGCCTCGGCGGGTTCAAGCGAGGCATTGGGTTCCGCAATCATGATTTTGGAGGCCGGATTCTTAACGCTTGTCGACTTGAAATAATACGCTTTGCCGGTCAGGTCTATGATTGTGGTATAACCAAAATTGATACCGTTCACCTGATTCATGCTGGTTACTTCGTAACTAAAAATATAGGGATCATTATTTTGCGCATGAGCCAGACGGTCGGCATTAACGCTCAAAGTGGTCCCGGGCACAGCTGTATTCGCACTCCGGATAATCGGATCCAGCGGGCAAAAGAAGATGTTCGTAGACGCCTTGCTGCCGATAGCGGTCAATATGGGGCTTTTATCGGCGGTCATAAAAACGCCATTCACGGTTGGCACGTTGGCCACGCGCCAATAAATCCAATCTTCCAAATGAGCACCGTACGTATTTCCCGAAGCCGCACCAGGAGTGGTGTCATTATAATCACCGACATAGATCAGAAATCCCAAGCCAAGCTGTTTGACGTTATTAAGGCAACGGGTCTGGCTCGCCTTCTTCTTGGCCGCCGAGAGCGCCGGCAACAACATCGCCGCCAGAATCGCAATAATGGCGATTACCACAAGCAGTTCAATGAGGGTGAAGCCACGGGCGCGGCACCGCGTGGACGTTTCTGAGTATAAAGGGCGCTTCATAGGCTTCTATCGTCTGAATCGGTTAAGGGCTATAGCCTAAAACTAGTCCGAATGGGCTGGACCCGCAATTGTATTAACGTTCTAGGGGCGTCACTATTTCTGGGGATGTGCGGCGGAACGCCCACCCCCCGCCCTATGTACATCTTAATACAGATTCGCAAAGAATGCGGATGGTAGGCGGCAATACTCGTCGTCCCTCTCTCTCTGCGTTGACTGTCATCCGGCTCACCCCAGCTTATAGCGCCGCATCTTCGTGTCCACCTCTTGCGCCCAGGCATCAATCCCCCCGCGCAGGCACCGCACGTTTTGCAGCCCGTGCCCCATGAAATACGCCGCCGCATCCAGCCCGTTCTTCCCGGCGTGATCGATCACCACGATGGTCTGTGTGTTGGAACCGCTGCCCATCAGCTCCTGCATCACGGCCTGCGAGAGCAGCACCGACCCCGCGATGTTCACCGCCTCAAATTCTTCCCGTGAACGGACGTCCACCAGTTTCACCGCCGGATCCTGTTTCATGAGTTCCGCCAGTTCCTTCGGCGAGATCAAAACCTTCGCGTCCTGCTCATGGCTCGAGCGGATGTGCGTCAGCACTTCTGTCACGTCCAGGTTGCCGTTCCGGGCGCAGACTTCCGCCAACGTCTCCGTCGGTTGGAAACCGCAGCTGCTGCAGCCGCCGATGTGATAGCGGCGGAACAGCGCGCGTTGCGCGCCCGGAAAATTCTCCAGCACCGCGCTCATCGGCGACTGCGGATTGACGGTTGATTCGTTCATGTCCTCTAATCTGCCAGAAGTTTAGCGGAGTTCAAACTTCGTCCTCGTCCTCGTTCTCGTCCTCGTCCTTGATGTTCCGATTACGAGGACGAGGAGGATTGAAGCGGTTGCATTTAAATGGCACGCTTCCACCAAATGGAACTGCGCGAGTTCGCCGAATCGGTTTTGTTCGCCACGTCGCTGGAGGAAAAGCTCCGGACGCCGGCGGTCATCACCGATGACCATCCGGGCTCACCGCTCGTCACCCCGGCGGCACCCGGCCGCCCCGCATCGATGCAGTTCAAGCCCCATGCCGCCGGCAAAAGCGAATTCCCCGGCCTGCACCGGCTCGAGGACAAGGCGGAACGCGGCAAGCTCCTCCACTTCTTCGGCAACCACGAACTTCTCGCCACCGAGCTCATGGCGCTCGTGCTGCTCAAGTTTCCCGATGCCCCCGCCGCCTTCCGCAAGGGCGTCCTGCAAACCCTCAAGGACGAACAGGAACACACGCGCCTCTACATCGAACGCATGAAATCCTGCGGCATCGAATTCGGCGAACTCCCCGTCAGCGGCTATTTCTGGCGCTGCGTCTCGCCGATGGAAAACCCCATCGATTACGTCGCCAGCCTCTGCCTCACGTTCGAGCAGGCCAACCTCGATTTTGCCCGCCATTTTTCCAAAAGCTTCACCGCCATCGGCGATTCGGAAACCGGCAACCTGCTGGAAAAAATCTATCGCGATGAGATCGGCCATGTCGCCTATGGTCTGAAATGGTTCCGCCGTTGGAAAAATCCAAATGAATCCGACTGGGACGCCTTCTGCCGCACCTTGAAATTCCCGCTCTCCCCGCAGCGCGCCAAGGGTTTGACCCTCAATTTCGCCGGCCGCAAAGCCGCCGGGCTGGATGAACATTTCATTGCCGAGCTGAATGTCTACTCGCAGTCCAAAGGCCGCACTCCCAGCGTCTTTTGGTTCAATCCCTTCGCCGAAGGCCGCATCGCCGAAGGCAAAACCTTCAACCCCACCAAACATCAGGCACAGCTCGCCCGCGACTTGGAAAACCTGCCGCAATACCTCTGCCGTCAGGACGATGTCGTGCTGGTCGCGGAGAAACCGTCCGTGGAATTTCTTAGCGGCATCAAACAGGCCGGGTTTCCGCTGCCGGAATTCGTGCCGCTGGATTCCGTTGCCACCCTTGCCGGCCGCAAACTCGGCAGCCTCCGCCCCTGGGCTTGGGGACCTGACAGCTTCGAAAAACTGAAGTCCGTCATGGCCAGCGTGACCGGTGAAAAGCGCGATGATGCCCGCCGTTTCAATGCCGGCATCGCCGGGCTTTATGCCAAATCTTGGAGCGCCGGCTTCCTTCGGAAAATCCTTTCCTCAACCTCGAATCTTCCCGCCTGGCTCTGCACCCAAAATGAGACCGGCGTGCCGGTGCATTCTCTGGAAGATGCGCTTTCGACCATCGCCAAGATCCGTGCCCGCGGTCACCACCAAGTCATCGTCAAGGAATCGCTCGGCGTCGCCGGCAGCAATGCCATGCGCCTTTTCGAGCCAGCCATCCTCGAAACCCAAAAACGCTGGCTGCAAAATGCCTTCGCGCAAAAACGCGAGCTCGTCGTCGAACCCTGGCTGGATCGGCTCATGGATTTCTCCGTACAACTGGAGATGGGCGAACGCGGCCTCAAGCTCTGCGGCTACACCGGTTTGTTGAACGATGCCCGCGGCCAGTTCATCGCCAACTTCGCGGAGGCGCATCACCACAAACGCATCCCCGCAAAGGTTATTTCCCAGTTCAATGCCCCGGTGGATGTCTCCGGCCAGTTGCTGGAATTTTACGGCGAGGTTTTCTCCGCCCTGGAAAAACAATTGGCTGCACTTCATTTCACCGGCCCCATCGGCATTGACGCCTTCGTCTATCGCGCCAGTGACGGCACGGCAAAGCTAAAACCCGTCGTCGAAATCAACCCGCGTTACACCATGGGTCGCGTGCTGGTGGAATTGATGCGGCAGGCCGGCCAGAACAGTTTCGGCCGGTTCCAGCTGGTCAACCCCGCCCAGTTACGCGCCGCTGGCCTCGAAGACTTTCCCGCATACGCGCAAATGTTGGCGGAAAAATTCCCGCTGCAACTCGAAGGCGAGCCCGTGCTCAAAATCCGCTCCGGCGCCCTGTGCCTGAACGACCCTGCCAAGGTGCACGCCTGCCTCGCCGTCTTCCAAGTCTGGCGCACCCCGCAAGATTTCTGACCCACAGCAGATTAGGGCCCCATCTTCACCGGCGCATTGGAAAAACTCTCCCGCCACGATTGATTCGCCTCATACCGCCGCAATTGTTCCTGCAACCCGGATAAATCCTGCTTGGCCTCCGTTGCCTTCTGCAGCGCGGTTTTGGCAACCTGTTGCGCATCGGCAAAACGTCCCACCTCCGCATAAGCCATGGCCAGCGAACCGAGAACAAATGGCTGTTCCCCTTTTGTCAGGATATTGGCCTTCTCCGCCAGCACAACCGCCTGCGCCCCATTGCGCACCTGTGCGTCCTCGGCCGTCGCCAAGACCCGCGCAAGATAAGTCAGGGTCTGGTAATCAGCCACTTCATGCTGCAACGCCTCCTGAAATTTTGCGATCGCCTCCGCCGCCCGCCCGTAACGCAGATACGCCCTCCCCATGAGGTAATAGGGATGCGCCGCTCCCGGCTCCAGCCGCGCCGCCTCTTCGTATTCCTTCATCGCTTCATCCAGCCGCCCCATCTCGGCCAGTTGCGTTCCAAGATTTTCATGGGCCTGCGGCTGCCCGGGTTGCAACTGCACCGCCGCCTGATACTGCGCCAATGCCTCTTCCGGTTTACCCGCCGCATCCAGCAGGTTGCCCAGATTGTTGTGCGCCTCGACGAGGTTGGGATCCAGCCGCAATGCCTCGCGATAATGCGCGATGGCATTTGTGGCATCGCCGTTCTTCTCCGCCGCCTGGCCGCGCAACAGCTCCACCTGCACTCCCAGCAATCTTTTGTCACCGCCCTCAATCTGGACCGTGGACGAAGGCGTGTAACGCAAGGCCTCATCATATTGTTTCAGGGCGTCATCCAGCCGCCCGCTCCGTTCGTAGGCCACGCCCAGTATCATGTGCGCCGGGCCGTTGTTTCCGGTCACCGCGATGGTGTGCGTGAAAAGCGTCTCCGTATCGCGCCAGAACGTTAATTGATATTCCGTGACCGCCACACAACCCGCCAAAACCAACCCACTGATAACTCCCGTGACGGTTTTTGACACGTTCAACCGCGCTTGCAACTCGGTCAGTCCAAATACAAACGCCACGAATAATCCAACGGCCGGCAGATAAGTATAACGGTCCGCCATCGCCTGGTCGCCTACCTGCACCAGCCCGATCACTGGCACCAACATCCCCAAAAACCAAAGCCAGCCGGTCAAAAAATAACCGCTTTGCTTTCTCGTCCGCCAAGCGAACACGGAAATCACCGCCAGCACCACGACCGACACCCCGATTCGCGCCGCGGATAAATGGTCCGGCAAGGGATAGAAAATCCCCAAGCCCGCCGGCCAGATCATCTTGCCCAGATAACCGACATAGGCTACCAGCGCATTCTCCAGTCGCAGACTGAGGGTGACCTCCTGCAACGAAAGAACCGCCTGCCCGCGTTGCGCCAAAAACGTGATCGCACAGGAAGCCACGGTCAAAACGAAGAACGGCCACTTTTCCAAAAGTCTCAACCTAAAAGCTTCCGACCGGTTTAACGGCCAGTTGTCCAGCAACAAAAGCAGAAACGGCAAGGTGACCAGCATCGGCTTGGCCATCAACGACAGCGCAAAGAACATCACCGCCAGCAAAAAATCTTTTCGTTTTTCAGCAGGCGGTTGGCTGCTCACAAACCGGACATACGCCAGCAACGCCAGCAGCCCGAAAAATGTGCTCAACACATCTTTCCGCTCCGCGATCCACGCGACCGATTCCACATGCAACGGGTGCCACGCAAACAGCGCAGCCACGTACACCGCCGGCCAGAACGCATTCGTCAGCCGCAGCCAAAGCCGGAACAGCAGCGCCGCGTTCGCCGCGTGAAACAGCACATTGATGAAATGATGCGCTCCCGCGTTCAGCCCGAACAACTGGCAGTCGAGTTGGTGCGAAAGCCACGTCAGCGGATGCCAGTTGCTCGCGTGCCAGCCGGTGAAATCCCAGATGAATCCGTTCCACGTCAGACCGCCCTGCACCATGGCGTTGTCAGTGACATAGCTGGGATCATCAAAATAGATGAAGTCATGGAGACAAACCGGCAGATAGACCAGCACTGTGACCAGCGCCAGCAGCAGGCCGGCCAGCCGCGTCCGCGGGTCAGGCGCGGATTCCCGGCTGGAATCTTCCGGTCGGTTCTTTTTCGGTGGCTTCAAGTTCGCCACATTGCAGCGTGTCCGCCGCGTAAAATCAACGCAACTTTTTATCATGAAACCCGGGCACCCCTAGATTTATCTCTGCTTATACGGGTTTTTAAGGTATGCTTTCACCGATTGAGATTAATTGCATGACGCCAAAACTTTTTTCCGAATTGGGCCTTTCACCTGAGCTCCTTAAAGCCATCGAAAAGATGGGCTTCGAACAGGCCTCGCCCATCCAGGCCGCCGCCATTCCCGTGCTGCTCACCGGCAAGGATATCGTCGGCCAGTCCATGACCGGCTCCGGCAAAACCGCCGCCTTCGGCGTTCCGGCCGTCGAGAAGGTGGACGCCACCAAACGCGAGGTTCAGGTCCTCATCCTCTGCCCCACGCGCGAACTCGCCGTGCAGGTCTCCGAGGAGATCCACAAACTTTCCTTTTTCAAACGCGGCGTCACCGCCCTGCCGATTTACGGCGGACAGTCTTACGACCGCCAGCTGTACGGCCTCAAGCAGGGCGCGCAGATCGTCATCGGCACGCCCGGCCGCGTCATGGATCACATGCGGCGCGGCACCTTGCGCCTCAAATCGGTGAAG
The DNA here is from genome assembly GCA_035482455.1 of Candidatus Acidiferrales bacterium. Classification (GTDB taxonomy): domain Bacteria; phylum Verrucomicrobiota; class Verrucomicrobiia; order Limisphaerales; family UBA11358; genus UBA11358. Next base: position 7,905 of record DATHQS010000189.1, read on the forward strand.
ATGGTCATTCTCGACGAGGCTGACGTCATGCTGAACATGGGTTTCCGCGAGGACATCGAACTGATCCTCGCCGACACGCCCAAGGAACGGCAGACCGTGTTCTTCTCGGCCACGATGCCCCGCCCCATCCGCGACCTCATCGAAAAAAGTTCGCGCGAGCCGCAGACCGTCAAGATCGAGCAGAAGGCCATGACCGTCCCCACCGTGGACCAGGTCTATTACGAGGTGGACCGCCGCTACAAAATGGAGCTGCTCACCCGGCTCATCGACATTTACGACCTCAAGCTTGGCATCATTTTCTGCAACACCAAGCGCATGGTAGATGAACTCGTCGACCATCTCGAAGCCGCCGGCTACCAGGCCGACCGTCTGCATGGTGACATGACCCAGGCGCAACGCGACCGCGTGATGAACAAGTTCCGCAAGTCCGGCCTCGAATTTCTCGTCGCCACCGATATCGCCGCCCGCGGCATTGACGTGGACGATGTGCAGGTCGTTTTCAACTACGACCTGCCTTACGACCCGGAAGATTACGTCCACCGCATCGGCCGCACTGGCCGCGCCGGTCGCAGCGGCCGCGCCATCTCCCTGGTGCCGGGCCGGGAAATGTTTCAGATCCGCAACATCGAGCGCTTCACCAACGTGCGCATCCAGCGCGGCAAGATCCCCACCGCCGACGAAGTGTCGTCAGCGCGCGAAAATGTTTTCATCGAGAAACTCCGCGCCACCCTTACTGGCGGCGAATTTCAGAAACACGACCTGGTCATCGAACGCCTGCTCGAAGAAGGCTTCAGCTCCACCGACATCGCCTCGGCTTTGATTCACCTGTTGCAAACCGGTGAAGTCGCCAAGGCCGCGCCCAAGACCGAAAACTACGACCGCCCCGAA
>DATHQS010000190.1:0-28341 GCA_035482455.1 Candidatus Acidiferrales bacterium
GCAACATGGAAGGGAAGGAAGTGCGGTTCGGTATCGCCAACTCCGCGCTGTTCGCGACGGTCACCACCGATGCGTCGTGTGGCGCCGTGAACGCGATGCACGACTCGTTCACGCCAATCGGCGGCCTCGTGCCGCTGGTGAACATGCAGCTCGGCGAGGTGGTCTTCGGCGGCGTGGGGGCCGGGCTCTACGGCATGCTGATGATGGTCGTGCTGACGGTGTTCATCGCCGGGCTGATGGTCGGCCGCACCCCGGAATATCTCGGCAAAAAGATCCAGTCTTTCGACGTGAAGATGGCCATGCTCACCCTGCTGATCCTCTGCCTCACCATCCTCGGCTTTTCCGCCTGGGCGGCGGTGAGCGATTGGGGGCTGGCCGGTCTCAATAACAACGGTCCGCACGGCCTGAGCGAGATTCTCTACGCCTATTCCTCCTGCGTGGGCAACAACGGCAGCGCCTTCGCCGGCCTCACTGCGAATACGCCGTGGTACAACACCACGCTCGGCATCGCCATGCTCTTCGGCCGTTTCCTGATGATTGTGCCGGTCATGGCCCTCGCCGGATCGCTCGCGCAGAAAAAACTCGTCCCGGCCAGCGCCGGCACGTTCCCCGTCTCCGGCGGCACGTTCATCTTGTTGCTGATCGGCACGATTCTGCTGGTCGGCGCGCTGAACTTCCTGCCGGTGCTCGCGCTCGGCCCTATTGTCGAACATTTCCTGATGCTCCAAGGCAAACTGTTTTAACAGCTGGCCAATCGTCATTCGTAAATCGAAAATTTTATGACTCACAAAGCTCCTTCCCTGTTCGATTGGAAAATCGCCGGCCCGGCGGTGGGCGACGCCTTCAAAAAGCTCGACCCGCGGCTTATGGTCAAGAACCCCGTCATGGTCGTGACCATGGTCGGCGCCGCGTTGACCACGGTCGGCATCTTCACGGCGGCCACGGACCGCGGCTTCATCGCGCAGCTCGCGATCTGGCTCTGGTTCACCGTCCTGTTCGCCAATTTCGCCGAAGCTGTCGCCGAAGGCCGTGGCAAGGCGCAAGCCCAGGCCCTGCGCGGCACCCGCGTCAATACCGTCGCCCGCCGCATCGGCAAAAGCGGCAACGTGGAGGAGGTCAACGCCAACGACCTGCGCAAGGGCGATGTCGTCATGGTGCGCGCCGGCGAAGTCATCCCGGCGGATGGCGACGTCATCGAAGGCGCGGCCACCGTGGATGAATCCGCCATCACCGGCGAATCCGCGCCCGTCATCCGTGAAAGCGGCGGCGACCGCAGTGCTGTCACCGGCGGCACCCGCGTGCTTTCGGACGAAATCAAGATCCGCATCTCCATCAACCCCGGCGAGGGGTTTCTCGACCGCATGATTTCGCTGGTCGAAGGCGCCTCCCGCCAGAAGACTCCCAACGAAATTGCGCTCACGATTTTGCTCTCGGCGTTGACGTTGATTTTCCTGCTCGTCTGCGTGACGCTGAAACCGTTTGGCCTTTATTCCGCCACCGTATTCTCCGTGCCGGTGTTGGTCGCCCTGCTGGTCTGTTTGATTCCCACCACGATCGGCGGGCTGTTGAGCGCCATCGGCATCGCCGGCATGGACCGCCTGCTGCAACACAACGTCCTCGCGATGAGCGGACGCGCCGTCGAGGCTTCGGGCGATGTGGACGTCCTGCTGCTCGACAAGACCGGCACCATCACGCTCGGCAACCGCATGGCGACGGAATTCGTCCCCGCGCCGGGGGTCGCCGTCGAAAAGCTGGCCGATGCCGCCCAGCTTGCCTCCCTGGCCGATGAAACGCCTGAAGGCCGCAGTATCGTGGTTCTCGCCAAGGAAAAATTTGGTCTGCGCGGACGCGAAGTCGCCGCGCCGCAGGCGCAGTTTGTCCCCTTCACCGCGCAGACGCGCATGAGTGGCGTCGATTTCATCGCCACCGGCAACCAGCCTGCCCGTTCCATCCGCAAAGGCGCGGCGGCGGCCATCAAGGTTCACGTCGACCGGTTGGGCGGACAATTTCCCGGGGCCGTTGACGGCATCGTCGAAAACGTGGCGCGTTCCGGCGGCACTCCGCTCGTCGTCACCGACGGCAAGGACGTGCTGGGCGTGATTCATCTCAAGGACATCGTCAAGGGCGGGATCAAGGAACGCTTTGCCCAGCTCCGCAAAATGGGCATCCGCACCGTGATGATCACCGGCGACAACAAGCTCACCGCCACCGCCATCGCCGCCGAGGCCGGTGTGGACGATTTTCTGGCCGAGGCCAAACCCGAGGACAAGCTCGCGCTCATCCGCAAGGAACAGGCGGACGGCCGCATGGTCGCCATGATCGGCGACGGCACCAACGACGCCCCGGCGCTCGCGCAGGCGGATGTCGGCGTGGCCATGAACACCGGCACCCAGGCCGCCAAGGAGGCCGGCAACATGGTGGACCTCGACTCGAATCCGACCAAGCTCATCGAGATCATCGAGATCGGCAAGCAACTGCTCATCACCCGCGGTTCGCTGACCACGTTCAGCATCGCCAACGACGTGGCGAAATATTTCGCCATCGTCCCCGCGATGTTGATGGTCACCTTTCCCGCCATCGCACCGCTCAACGTCATGCGCCTCCACAGCCCGGACAGCGCGATTTTGAGCGCCATCATTTTCAACGCCCTGATCATCGTCGCCTTGATCCCGCTGGCCTTGCGCGGCGTGAAGTTCAAGCCCATTGGCGCGCTCGCCATCCTGCAACGCAACCTGCTCATCTACGGTGTGGGCGGCGTCATCATCCCGTTCGTCGGCATCAAGGTCATCGATGTGCTCATCACTGCGCTAAAACTGGTTTGAATTATGAAAACAAAATTGTGCAACCACCGCCCTCCCCCAATTGATTCGCGCATTGAACCCATGAACCAAAGCGCTGCCTTTTTGCCAAGACGCGGCAACTGTTTCTCCCTCTCCCCGGGGGAGAGGGCCGGGGTGAGGGTGAGCGTAAAACAAATTATTCCAGGAGCTTTCACCCGTATTGTGGCTCGTTATTTCGCCCGTTTGCCCCTCAGGGTTAATGGTGAGGGAGAACGCGCCGCAAACCGTTATGCACCCTTTTCTGCGGCCACACTATTAAATGATTAAAACTATGAAACACCTATTCTCCGAATTCCGCGCCGCCTTGATGGTCACGCTGGTCTTTGCCGTCGTCTGCTGCGGACTGTACCCGCTCGCCGTGTTCGGCCTCTCACAGGTTCTGTTCCGCGACCAGGCCAACGGCAGCCTGATTGTGGGCAAAGATGGTGCGATCCACGGCTCGCGCCTGATCGGCCAGCAGTTCACCCAGGACAAATATTTCATCACGCGCCCCTCCGATGCGGGCGCCAACGGCATGGCCTACGACCCGACCAGTTCGAGCGGCAGCAACCTCGGCCCGACCTCGCAAAAACTGTCCGATGCCATCAAGCAGAACATTGCGGGCTATCGCGCCCAAAACAACCTGGACACCAACGCGCCCGTGCCGGCCGACGCCGTGACCGCCTCTGGCAGCGGCCTGGACCCGCACATCAGCCTGCGCAACGCGGAACTGCAGACCCCGCGCGTGGCCAAGGCGCGCGGCTTGGGCGAAGACAAGGTGCGCGAGCTCATCCGGGCGAACACGAATGGCACCGGCCTCGGTTTTCTCGGCGAACCCGGCGTGAACGTGCTCGCCCTCAACCTGGCGCTGGACGCGCTGACGGCGAAATAATGGTTCACCGCGCCACCCGGCCACCGCCATGGACCCGGATCTTTTCAATCTGATAAAAGTGGTGGCCTATTTGATAGTGGGCACCCTCGGCATCGCCCTGCTTGCAGGGTGGGCGATGAAGCGGTTTGGGCCGCCTAAAAAATGAAGGGACTTGGGACATATTTGCATCCATTCCGCCTTTTGCTCCTGCACGGGCAAGAGCGCTGGGCCGCGCATCCGGATGCTTTTAAGCTGAATCTCGAACTGGACAAGCTACAATAAGGCATGGCTCACCGGCTAAATCCGACAAAGCAAACGCAAGCGGACCACGAGCGCAGAAACAAGCTCGGGCAGTTCGACCGGGAACCAACGCTTCAGCAACTGGATGGTAAAGACTGGGGAGAATCGCAGCCTGATGACTCGCGCCTCGTTCGTGAATGTCTCCGACTACGACGCGTTCAACTCAAGAATCTCACCGTTGAAGACCTGCGATTATTGATCGGTCAAGAAATCTGTACGGATCATTTGTTGCCGCTTGCCTTGGAAATCCTCCGACAGAATCCTTTCGCCGAAGGCGATTGTTATGCTGGCGATCTGTTGGTCAATGTATTGGGTGTGTCCAGGGACTTCTGGAAACAAAACAGCGATTGGCGGATGGAAGTGGCTTCCATTGGCAGTCGGGCGCTTGAACTTTGTGATGGTTCCCCCGAGATTGCGGCGGACACCATTCCTAAAGTCATTCGCCAATCAATGGAAGATTTTTTGCGAAAAACTCAAGAGAGCGTTTGATGAGTGACACACGCCCCAATCCCGACGCCTTGCTGGCCGCGATCCAAAGCGAGTCCGCCCGGAAGCAACGCGGTCGGCTCAAGGTCTTCCTCGGCATGTGCCCCGGCGTCGGCAAGACCTACGCGATGCTCGAGGCAGCGCAGCGTGAGCTGAAGGGCGGGCGCGACCTCGTCGTTGGTTATGTCGAAACCCACGGCCGCACGGAGACCGATGCGCTCGTGGAAGGCCTGCCGGTAATCGCCCGGAAAAACCTCGAACACCGGAACCTTGCCCTCACCGAAATGGATTTGGACGCCGTGCTGGCGCGGCATCCGCAACTCGCCCTGGTGGATGAACTCGCGCACACCAACGCACCCGGCTCGCGCCATCCGAAACGCTGGCAGGACGTCAACGAGCTGCTGGACGCGGGCATCGATGTCTTTACCACGCTCAATGTCCAGCACCTCGAAAGCCGCGCCGACACCGTGCGCCAGATCACCGGCGCGGAGATCCGCGAGACCGTGCCCGACAGCATCCTCGACGCGGCGGCGCTTGAACTGGTGGACCTGCCGCCGACAGACCTGATCGGCCGCCTGCAGCAGGGGAAAGTCTACGTGCCGGAGCGCGCCACCAGCGCCGCGCAGAATTTCTTCCGCGAAGCCAACTTGACCGCCCTGCGCGAACTGTCACTGCGGCTGGTCGCCGACCATGTCAGCGTCGATACGCAGGAATTTCACCGCACCCAGCCCGGCGCGGGCGCGTGGAAAACCGGCCATCGCCTGCTGGTCGCCGTCAGCCCCAGCCCGCTCTCTGAGCCGCTCATCCGCTGGGCCCGCCGCATGGCGGACAGCCTGCAATGTCCGTGGCTGGCCGTTCACGTGGAAAATTCCCGCCCGCTGGACGATGCCGCCCAGTCGCGACTGGAAAAAAATCTCGCGCTCGCCCGCACCCTCGGCGCGGAAGTCATCGATACCACGGATGAAAACCTCGCGGCCGGCCTCCTGCGCATCGCCCGGCAGCACAACGTCTCCCAGATCATCGTCGGCAAGCCGGCGGTGAACAATCTTTTCGCCTGGTTTCGCGCCGGGAAACTGTTGCACCAGCTTGCGCGCGACAGCGGCGACATTGATTTGCAGATCGTGCGCGCGGAGAAAGGCGACTCGCCGGCCCAGAAACGGCGGCAGACCTGGCGGCCGCAGACCAACTGGAAACAATATGCGTTGGTCGCCGCCGTCCTGGCGGTGGTCGGGTGGCTCAACTATCTGCTGATGCCGTTCACCGGGCCGCGCGTGCCCGGGTTCGTCTTCCTGCTGGTGGTGGTGGTGCTCGCGCTGTTCCTGGGTCGCGGACCGATGCTGTTCGCCGGCACGGCCAGCGCGCTGGTCTGGGACTATTATTTTCTGCCCCCGCGCTTCACCTTCATCATCTCCACGGCCGAGGACGGCATCCTGTTCGCGCTTTATTTTATCGTGGCCATCGTGCTCGGGCAGCTCGTCGCGCGTATCCGGGCGCAGGAACTCGCCGAACGGCGGCGCGAGGAACGTGCCATGGCGCTCTATCATCTGACCCGCGAGCTGGCCCAGGCCGGCACACGCGACGAGGTGGTCTGGCAGCTCGTGGCCGAGGTCGACCGGGTTTTTCACGCCAGCACCGCCGTGGTGTTGCCAGGGAAAAAATCCCTGGCTGCGCATCCTGACAGCTCGCTGGTTTTGACTGAAAAGGAGCTGCACGTGGCAGAATGGTCGTTTCTCAACCGGCAGCCCGCCGGAAAATTCACCGACAACCTGCCCGGCTCGGAGGCCATGCATCTGCCGCTCGTGACGGAGCGTTCCGTGGTCGGCGTGCTATCCGTCACCTTGCCGGAAAAGACCCTGACGCTCGCGCGCCGCGACCTGCTCGAGACCTATGCCCGGCAGGCCGCGCTGGTTTTGGACCGCGTGGCCCTCCGCGCCGCCGGCGAGCAGAGCAAGCTCGTGGCGGAATCCGAGCGCCTGAGCAACGCGTTGCTCAATTCCATCTCCCACGAGTTGCGCACGCCCCTCGCAGCCATCACCAGCGCCACGGGCGCGTTGGCGGAGTCGCAAAATGCCGCCAGCGGTTTTGACCGCAATATGGTCGCGGAAATCCAGGAAGCGACCGGGCGGCTGAACCGGCTCGTCGGCAACCTGCTCGATGTCACGCGCCTCGATTCCGGCCATGTCCGGCCAAAGCTGGATTGGACCGATGTCGGCGACCTCATCGGCACCACCCTGCGCTCGCTCCAACGTGAACTCGCCGGACGCGACGTCAAGGTGCAGGTGGCGGAAAAAATGCCGCTCGCCCGGCTGGACTTCACGTTGATGCAGCAGGCGCTCTCGAACCTGCTGCTGAACGTCGTCATCCACACGCCGGCTGGTGTGCCAATCCTTGTCTCCGCCCGCCACGAAAACGGCCGGCTTTTTTTAAGCGTGGCCGACAGCGGGCACGGCCTCCCACCGGAGCTGTTGCCCCGCATCTTCGACAAATTTTTCCGCGCCCCGTCCGCGCCCGCCGGCGGCAGCGGCCTGGGGCTGGCCATCGTGAAAGGCTTTGTAGAGGCCCATGGCGGGCAAATCTCCGCCGCCAACCGCCCGGGTGGCGGCGCGATCTTCACCATCGACATCCCGCAGCCGGATAAACCGCCCGCCGAAATTTCCTCATGAACGAGCCTGCCACCCGGCCAAAACACATCGCGCTGGTCATCGATGACGAGCCGCAGATCCGCCGCCTCCTGCGCGTGACGCTCGAGGCCAACGGCTGGGAAATTGTCGATGCCGTCACCGGCAACGACGGCATCGTGCAGGCCGCGCAATGCCGGCCCGACGTGATTCTGCTCGACCTCGGTTTGCCGGACATGGACGGCGTGGAAGTCTTGAAGCGTATCCGCGAATGGACGCGCGTGCCGGTCATCATCCTTAGCGTGCGCGACCGCGAGCACGACAAGATCGCCGCGCTGGACGCCGGGGCGGATGATTTTGTCACCAAGCCCTTCGGCAGCGGTGAACTGCTCGCGCGCCTGCGCACCGCGCTGCGCCGCAGCCAGCCGCAATCCGCCTCGGCCGTGTTTCGCGCCGGCAAGATCGAGGTGGACCTCGCCGCGCGCATCGTCCGCAAAGGCGGTGTGGAGGTGAAGCTGACCCCGACCGAGTACGCGCTGCTCCGCCTGCTCGTGGTCCATGCGGGAAAGGTCCTGACGCACCGCCATCTGCTCACGGAAGTCTGGGGGCCCAACGCCGGCGAACAGACGCACTACCTCCGCGTCCACATCGCGCATCTGCGTGAAAAATTGGAAGAAAACGCCAGCCGCCCCGAGCTGATCACAACCGAATCCGGCGTCGGCTACCGCCTAGTCCGCCCCGAAGAAAACTGACGACACGGCCTGCTTCTCCCTTGCGAGTTGAAAGTTGAATGTTGAGCGTTAAATGTTCAACGGCTTTAGTCATTAAAAGTGCATTTCTTTCCCACCACTTTCCCCAGCCTCTCCAGATACTCCGCCCTCCGAATCGCCCGCGCCCCAAACGGCCGCGTCGCCGCCGTCACCATCTGCACATCAAACAGCCCGAAACCCCGCGCCCGCAGATGCTCCACCAGCTTGCACAGCACCACCTTCGACGCGTTGTCCGCGCGATGAAACATCGATTCCCCCGCGAACAGCCCGCCCACCGCCACCCCGTAGATGCCGCCCACAAGTTTGCCGTCCTGCCAGCACTCCACGCTGTGCGCGTGACCCAGCTCATGCAACCGCGTGTATGCCGCGATGAATTCCCCCGTGATCCACGTGCCGCCGCGTTTCGGGTCCGGCGCCGCGCACGCCGCCACCACCTCGCGGAACGCCCGGTCCATCGTCACCTCATACACGTTCTTCCGCAAAAACTTCGCCAGGCTTTGTGAGATGTGAAAATCCTCCAGTTCCATCACTCCGCGCGGGTCCGGCGACCACCACGTAATCGGCTTGACGCTCCACGGAAAGATTCCCGCGCGATACGCCGCCAGCAGCCGTTCCGGCGAAAAGTCGCCGCCCATCGCCACCAGCCCGTTCGCATCCGTCCCGGCCGGATCCGGAAACCATACGCGTTGTTCCAGTAGCACCGGCATGGCGCGTCAAAATTCCTCGCCCCCGGGCTTCAGCGTGCCGTTCAACGTGCTCAGAAACAGCATCTCAAAACCGCCCGTCAGCTCCATCAACATCACGTGCTGGATCGACTTCTTGTCGCGCCGCATCTTCCCCTCCTGCTGCGGGTCCGGCGACCCCGCCGCGATCCAGTTCCCCACCCGCACATCGTTCAGCACCTGCAGCAGCCATTCCAGCTCGCCGCGCTGGAAGACCGCCCGCGTGGATTCCGCGCCGTCCGTGAACCGCGCCGCGTCCTTCACCAGCGCGATGATCTCCTTCTGGTTTTCCTCGCGCTGCGCCCTGATGGCGTCGTTCAGCAGCTCCTGGTTCTCCGCCTCGTGCGGGATCCGCCGGCCCTTGGTCAATTTGTGGTAAGACACCGGCACCGCCGGATACAGCCCCAGCAGGTGAAAGAACAACCCCTTCTCCACCGGCTCGAACTCAAATTCAAACTCGTCGCCGTCCTTGCGGATTAATTTCATTTTGGGAAAGGTTATTTCTTGTCCCGCTCCAGCGTCACGTACAGCGTGTATTTCTGCAACTGGTGCACGTAGAACTCCGCCTTCTCCAGCGTCTCCCGCACCAGCACGCTCTTGCCCTCGTTATGCACCTGCAACATGTGCTTCTGCGCCTTTGCCCGGCTCCAGCCGAACACCGTTTGAAAAACATGCGTCACGTAATCCATCAGGTTCACCGGGTCATCCCAGCAGATGACCAGATAGCCCGCATCCAGTTCTTCGCGGGCATCCGTCGCTCCCGCCTTCTTGATATCGGGCAGCACTTCCGGGATGGCGGTCTTCGGCATGATGTCGTTTAAATTATGGCCGTGGCGTCACGGCGATGCCCATTACCTTAGCACACCCGCGCCACCTCCAGCCCCAGCAGTTTACCCAGCTTGTCAATCTTCCCCGCGATATGGCCCACGCCCACCGCGCAATGATGCGCCGGACCGTGCGCGTTCCAATCATTCACAAATTTTCGGGCGCCGATGCTGAACCGATACCGGCTGTTCGTGTTGCCGATCTCCAAAATCGGACCCGGCACCGATTCGCCCTCCGCCACCAGCAGCTTGATCTTCCCGCCCACCGCCTCCACCACCGAGAGCAGCGTCACCGCGCCGTGCTTTACCGACATCTCCACCGACAATCCCCTGCCCACTTTGCCGTGATACACCTTCAGCGGACGCACCTTCGTCTTGCCCTCGGCAATTCTGATGTGGCCGGGCCCGTCATGGCCCATCAGCACCACGTCATCGGCAAAATCCATTGCGTAATATTCCGTGAATGACCCGCCCGCGCCAAACGTGTCCATGATCTTCATCGCTTGCACGTTCTTCACCTCATACTCGCCCGCCACGGGAATCCCGCGCGCCGTCAGCAGCGAATTGCCTAAAATGATCGAGCTGATCGCGTCCTCGTTCTCCGCATTGCCCGTGCCCATGTAATAATACGCCAGCGACCCCAAATCATGCTCCTTCACGAGCCGGTCCAGCGCCACCGATGTCCGCGCCGCACGCGCCAGCTCCGCCGGCGAACAGTCCGCCTGCACCGCAAAAACTTTTTTAAACTTCCCTACGCGTTCTGCAATCTGCTTCGCGCTCACCTCGCGCCGCAGCGCCGTCAACTCATCCACCTCCACGATCTCCATATGCCCGCCGAACGTCGCGCATTGCAGTGTCGTATCGGAATAGATATCCAGCATCCCGCCGTAATAATGGCCCATCAGACCGAGCCGGTTATGGAACATCGTGTGCGCCACGCGCGCCGCCTCGATCCACGCATCCACCTCATCCCAACAGATGGGGTCGTCATTCAACATCCCCGTCACCTGGTGAAAATCGATGCCCGCCCGGCTGAACACGTTCGCGATCTCCGGCACCGGACACGCCGCGCACGACGCCAGCCAGTCCCCCGTCATCGCCGTCCGGTCCCCCATCGCATTGAACTTCGCGTAATCGATCGCCGCCGCCGGCGACAGATTCAAAATAATGACCGGCACCTTGGCCCGCTGCACCACCGGCAGCACCGTCGAAGACAGCGCATACGTCGTCACGTGGAGAAAAATCACATCCACATCCGCCGCGCGAAACTTGTGCCCCGCCTCCAACGCCTTCACCGGATTATCAATGAGACCGAGATTCACCACCTCCACCCCCGGCCGCGCCAGCTTCTTCTCCACCGTACGCACATACCCTTCAAGGCGTGGCTTGAGCCCCTTAAATTGCGCCCAATAAGTATCCAGCCCGATGCCAAAAAGTCCGACCCGAAGTTTACGTTTCATTTGGAAGATATTTTTTCTGTTTCAGCCCACCAACGCGTTAATTTGGCGAATTGGCGTTTGAATCTTCTCTGGTGCTTGGATGTTGGAGCTTGGTGCTTCTTTCGTCATTCGTCATTAGGATTTCGTCATTTCCTCGTCTCGCACGCCCGCGGTTAACAATTCCAGTTAGCCTGAGACGAGGATCGTGTTCGCATACTGCACCGTATCCCCCGTCCTAATCAGCCCGATCGCCAGCGGCACCCGCTTCTTGAACTCCACATGCGGCTCATACGTCACCGCCACGCCGTTCAAGGCCCGCGCAAATTTCTGGCGCGTCGCCGGATTATTATTTTTCAAAAATTCCTCCGCCTGATACGCCTGGGTAAAGTTGTGATTCGCCCGCACCGCCGCGATGAGTTGCAACACCGTCGGCAGGTCATCCACCACCGAGATGTCCACCATCTCAATCATCGGCCAGAACGGAAAACCGCGGTCCGCGATGACCAGCGCGTTCGTATGCCTTACCCGTGCCAGCAAAGAAAGGATTTGAGGATTCAAAATGCCGTTATTGATCATAGAGCCCGCAATCTACCGCCCCCCTCCGCCCCCGCCAAGCCGGAAACGACTTCAACCACGGTAGGGCGGCGCTACGGCAAGTCTGGCCCGCGCGGATCTTTTCATTTCAGATTTGCGTAAATTCGCGCAATTCGCGTCAAAGTCTTTCCCTCATCCGTGTTTATAATTTTCGTCCCAAATTATCATAGCCGCCCCAACCGAACCTGCGAGAATGCCCATGACGGGACAAGATGAGTCGAGAAGTGGCAAGGAGGTGGAGTTGGAAACAGAACAGTAATGAAACTGAACCATAAACCCCATAAAACCTATGAAAACCCTGATCATCATCCTTGGCATCGTGGTCATTGGCATCCTGTTGCAAAAGGTCTTCCCCTCCAGCCGGAATGGTGATGGAGGTGACGGTGGCGGCGATTTCGGAATCGATGGTGGCGATGGCGGCGGCGACGGCGGAGATTAAACCACCAAAATAAAAAGGTAAAACTGGAGCGCCGGGCACCGCCCCGGCGCAATTCTTTCTCATTCGCGCCAAAGCCCTCTCCGCTTTCCGCTCATCACTTGTCACCCGTCACACATCACCATTCCAAAAATGTCCCCAAATTATCATAGTCGCCCCTTTCAAACCTGCGATACTCGCCCTGATGAGAAGCGGAATGGATCAAAACCCAAACCAACAACCCGAATCAACCTATGAAAGCCCTTATCATCATTTTCGGCATTGTTTTCCTGGCCCTCCTGATCCGGTCAATCTTCGCCGCCGGTCGCTCCAACCGGAGAAATCGCGGCTACTACCGCGACAACACTGGCGCCTATCTCCCCATCGCCGGCATCGGCCCCAACCCTGATCCCAACCTGGGCTCCTGTTCCACCCCCGACCCGGGCCACTTTGATACCGGCGACCACAGCGGCCACGGCCACAGTCACACTCACGACAGCGGTGGCGGCCACAGTCACGGCAGTTTCGACGGTGGCGGCCATAGCCACGGTAGTTTTGACAGCGGCGGAAGCAGCGGCTTCAGCAGTGGCGGGGACTCAGGCGGTGGCGGCAGCTGCGGCGGAGGTGATGGCGGAGGCGGAGGAGATGGTGGCGGTGGCAGCTGAAATCAAGCGGCAGAAGATTCCAGCACTCCATGTCGCGCCGTAGCTTGCAAGGGCGGATGGAGCTTTTATCCCGTGCGCAACACCCGTCCCTCCATTCGTCATTCGTTATTCGTCATTTCATTGGAGCAATATTGAAATAACGTCTAATGAATCGCCGCCCGGTGTGTCATATTAGTGCCCACGATTTCCATGACACACAAAATCCTCCTCTGCCTCGCTGCGGCCATTCTGGTTGGCCCCGCCGGCCGGGTTTGGGGCAGCATGGTCGTCATATCGGTGGATTCCACGAACATCCTGTCCCTGCCGTTCGTCGTCAAAACCGGCCCCGCCGATTCCGGCAAAAGCATCTCGTTCAGGATCATTGCCGACCCCAAAGGTCCGCCTTACGCCGCCGATGATAACATGCATTTCTCCCTGGCCGGGGCATCCCTGTCCGTTTATGACGGCTCAAACTGTGTTTCATCATGCAGTGTCGCCGGCCAGAAAGTGCCGTCGAACATGGACGGTGTGAAGGCGCCGCTGGCGGACAGGGGCGTTTTGTTTGAGTTCACCGTGGCCGCCAATCATCTGGCCGCGGTCCAATTTGAAATCGGGTACGCCTCCTCCTTACACCCGGCGATTGATAATTACCGGTTTGCGCTGCCGACTTTTGTCCCCGCGCCGGACCTCGGGCTTTCGCCCGGTATAAAAAAGCAGCCATGAAACCCAAACTCATCCTCTGTCTCGCGCTTGTCTTGGGCGGCCATTGCTTTGCGGCCATCACCTATCCCCAAGCCCCGGACGGCGGGAGCGAGGTGGTGATCAAATATCTCGGCCTTCAATCCCTTAAATTCCTTAAAGTTTCACGCGTCGAAGATCTGACCATCGCCCGGCCGTTTGCGGAATATCATGTGACCAACCTGACGGACTTGTCTTCGAAGAATTTTCTCGTGGCGGCGAAACAGGGCGTCTGGCTGTATCAGCTTGCCCAAGGAACCAACGCCGTGGGGGAAGTTGGATTGATGCCCGGCCGGCGCTCTGGAAACCGGCTGGAATTTGAGCACCTATCGGGGATGGGTTCAACCCATGCCACACTGGATGGACTGCGCGTGGCGGAACGGTTGCCGCAAATTAAAAATCAGGATTACGAACTTCGTCGCCTGGATATCGCCCCCATGCTTTTCCATTCGGTCTGGCTTCATGGAAAATCCGATGACATCCTCATCCCCTTGCCTCCCACTTTTGGCAGATGGAAGGCTAACGAACCTTATTCCGAGGCCCAAATGCTCGCGCTGTTGAAGCCCGAGGTGGAGAAGACCCGGCAAGCGTGGAAATCATTTGCTCCAAAATAAGCGACCGATGAAACCAAAGCTCATCCTCTGCCTCGCCCTCGCTTTGAGCGGCGCAACGATGGCTTTTGCGGATTCGGACCAATCCTCTGCGCTGCGCGTCGTCATCATCCCCTCCACGACCGATGTCCGCATCCGGGAACCCTTCAGCCTAGCGCTGCGCGTCGAAAATCCGGCCCGGACGAACCAAACCATCCGCGTGATGACCTGCAGTTGGGATGAAGAGTGGCAATCCAGCAACACCAATGTCGGTTGGACCGGATGGGACTGCACCGCGAACTTCCCGATCGATGTCACTATTCCACCGGGCGGGGCGTACACAAACCGGTTCGAGATGTATATTTATAATTTGATCCCGGACAAGGCACTTCCCTTCCGCATGGCTTTTACGCCCATCGGCAGCGCGAAAAAATTTTGGAGCAACGAAGTCAAACTCCACATCCTCCCGCCCGACACCTGGCAGCGCGCCGGAAAATATTATCGCGACCGCAATCACGACGGAAAGATAGACTGGGAAGTGTCCGGCGAGACCTGGATGGGGCGCATGGTCTATCCTTATAAAATGGTCACGAATTCTGCCGGGACCGTCATGGCAACCCTCGAAGTGACCGGACAGGGCGTCGACACCTACCAAGTGGATACGAACTACGACGGGTTTTACGATTTGAAATACGGCGCCGGCGGAACCAACGGCCAAATCCAATGGACCACAAACATTCATGAGCGGGTGCCGGTGGCCGGCAAAGATTTTACTCCCGTCGGGAAAGAATCATGGATGGACTACTGGCTGCCAAAATGAAATCCAACCTCCTCCTCTGCCTCGCCCTCGTCTTGAGCGGTGGTTTATTCGGCTGCTGCAGTACAAGTCGTGCCGACATGGGCGTGTATGCTTCTGTTGAATGGCTTACGGCCATGGGGGACGACATTGGATTATACCACGCCGAACGTATCTACGGGCCGCATTCTGTCACCAATTCCAACGGTGGCAGCACCAGTGGCTGCTACACGGCGGATTTCGGACTAAAAAGCGCGCTGCGGGGAAATCCGCCGCCGTCATTTTCCCGAAGCACCGCGTGGTGGTTCCACGCTGGCGATGATTATATTTTCTTTTTCAGGAGCGCCAGCCATCCCCCGGCAGGCGATTTTTCCGCAGACGAAGTTTTCACCGGTGGGGATTACATATGGCTGGATCGTCCGCCGGGTCGGGGACTCGCTTTCGCCATGGATCATCGGGGCTGCATACTGACAAACCGCCCGGCCATCTTGAAACTGATAAACGATTCCTTGAAACTGCCACGCGCCACTGCTGGCATTGTCCGCACATCCTTCTGGTTCACCGATAACAGCACGAACGCGCCGAAGTTTAACTTTTGCGAGATCGGTTTGCCGACACCGTTCACTTCTTGGAAAGACGAACCTGCGGTTTGCCGTCTGTTTTGTTCTGATGTGTACGAGTTGGTGATCCCTCAATGCCTTTACGAGGATTATTCATCTGCCACCAACCAACTGGCGGTTCAAAGACTGAAAGAGAAATCCAAACCATGACGCACAAACTCCTTCTCTGCTTCGCGCTCGCTTTGATCGGCTTCGTGCTTTCGGCGATGCCGGCCAAGGCGCAGCCGGGCGGTGACACCATCCACACCAGCCTGGAAGCAAGAATCCTCCAGGCACGGGCGGTTTTCCGGGGAACCATCACCAATGTCTCGGACACTATCCTCCACGACATCCCCTCGGCTCCTACGAACGTCAGCCACAATTACACGTTCACCTTGACGGTGGATGAAGTTCTCAAGGGAACCCCGCCGCGCCAGCCGCTCACCTTTACTGTCAACCATGTCGCCCGATGGCTGGAATTGGAAAGATCCGCCACCGCCCACGGCTCCTTCCTCTGGTTTGTGGATGGCTCGGAAAAAACCATCGGGCACGATTTCTTCGCCGGACTAAACCCGCCCAGCTTCGTATATCTCGGCCCGCCGTTGGTGTGGCAGGAAAACGAAGGCGGATTTGACCTGCGGACGGAGATCTATGACATGGACCTGACCCTGCTCACTAATCCTCAGCAGATATTGGCGCGGGCGCGGGCGTTCGCTCGAAAACGAACCAGTGCGGCAACGTTGCACCGGATTTACCTTCCCGAACACAGCACCAGCGACCACTATTTTTCCAGCAGTTACCTCGTGGTGCCGGTCGGACCGGGGCTCGAAAAAACCGCAAAACATCTGCTGGCCGCGCCGGGAGATTTTATCACCCGGACCAACGAACCCGACCTCATTCCCCAATGGCGTTGCGATTTGCGGACCGACGGCGTGGACGCCCTGCAATATTTCAAGACCGCCCAAAATATAGAGCTGCTCAAATCACTCTTGGCCGACCCGGATTGCTGGATGATCCGGACCTATCTCGCCCAACATCGGGAGCTGAACGTCACCAACAAAACCTATTCCGTCCGCAGCAAAGCGTATGATGTTTTGCACGGCTGGGGCGTAGACGTCCCCAAACCGGTCACGTCAGAAACCGTTCTGACCAACGGCACCGCCGTGACCTTGATTCAGCTCGTGGTCGTAAGAGCAGATAGCCCGGAAATCGGCAGCCAGACCGGTTCCGGGGCCTACTATGCCTTGGACGGCGATCCCAACACCTATTGGCACACTCAATGGCAAGGCGCCAGTCCCGGACTCCCGCACGAAATCACCATCGAATTATTTCCGTCCTCCGTCATCAAAGGCTTCACCTATCTGCCCCGGCAGGATGTGTCGGACCACGGCACTATCAAGGACTACGAATTTTACGTCAGTGACGATGGCACAAACTTTGGTCAGCCCGTGAAAACAGGCACCTTCGATTCCAGCAAAAGTGAAAAGGTTGAAACCTTCGAGCCGGTCAATTGCCGTTTCATCAAACTCCGGGCCCTCTCCGAGATCACCGGCCAGCCCTGGACCTCCGCCGCCGAAATCCGCGTGATTCAAACCAACGAAGAGGCTTCCGCCAAGGACTATTGGCAAGGCAACATCGGCAGGCCCGGCCCGGCCGCCTCCTCGAGCCATGATCCCGCCAAGCCGGATGCGCTTGATGCATTCGTAACCATGCTTTCAGCCGATGGCGGGCTGTGGATAAATGGAACCGACGCAATCGATGGGATTCAAGCTGAGACTCCAGAGGATGTGGTTTCCAAGACCTTGCGGACGGCTAAATTTGAGGCGGGCATGCTCACGAGCTACTGGATCGTCAGCCTGCGAAAGATTCACCTCGGTGAATTTCCCGACGATTACACCGCGGCCTTATTGGACACAAACGTGGGTCAAATGGTCATGCTTATGCAATACACGAAAGGTAACGACTCTACGCCTGGACATTGGTGGCGCCGCATTTACGATGCCCATCCGCCGATAAAACGGCTTTTTTAAATTGCGACTGGATAAAAATGAAACCCAACTCCCTCCTCTGCCTCAAACCCGTTTTGAGCGGCGGTTTCCTATGAAATCCAATCTCACAAAATGGTTTGGCTTTGGCTCACTATTGATTGGGCTGGCATTATGTGGCGTTGGACTTTGGCTCTTGCTGAGTCCGGCCGAGTACCAGGCCACGACGCGCATAAAGGTGGAGCCGGACGGCCTAATGATAGGAGGCGGTTACAGTTATGACCCCTATTTCATCCAAACCACGTTCGAAATCATCAAATCCAGACTGGTTCTCGGCAAAGTAGTGGATGACCTGAATCTCAACGTGGAATGGGGCCGACGCTACGCTATTGGCAGAACGCTTGATACCAGCGAGACCATAAAAAAACTGCAGCAGCGGCTGGAACTGCGGACGGTCCGCAATACCAAATTCCTCGAAATCCTTGTGACTGACGAAAGCCCGGATGAAGCGGCCAAAATCGCCAATGCCATCGCCCAAGGCTATCTCGATTATCGGGCGGAAAATTTGAAGAAAACTGGTGTGAAAGGCATGGAGACCCTCCAAAATCAATGGAATGAGGATGAGCAAAAGATAAAAGCTGCACAGGAAAAATTGGAACAGTTGCGGAAAGATTTAAACGTGCCCAATCCAGAACCAGCGGAAAACGAATTACAAACCCAATACCAGACTTACTCCGAAGAAAAACAAAAGTTAGGCAAGATGGTTGAGCTTCATAAAATTTTAGCGCTCAAAATTAAGGCGGCAAAAATTGATCTCAATATTCCGCGGTCTCTGGCTTGGATTATATTCCCCGCCGTCCCACCTGCATCCCCAAGCGGTCCAAACCGTTTATTTGGAATGACCCTGCTATTCTGCGGCATGGTCATGTCAGCGCAGGGAATTTTAATTGCGAGGAAACTATGAGCGACAAGTTCCTCCTCTGCCTCGCGCTCATTTTAAGCGGCGGTTTATCCGGCTGTTCGACAGCCGGCACCGGTTTGTCGGGTTGGCCGGTCCACTACCGCAATGCACAATACGATTTCACATTTTCATTGCCGGCCGGTTGGCAGGGCTATTCGGTGCTGATGCAGCCATGGGATGGCGGAGATTATTCAAGGGCCTTGGACAAAATTGTCGTCACAGAACATGGCCAGGCCATTGTCCTGCGGCATCCCCGGTGGCAGACGAATGATCTGTATCAGGATATTCCTATTGTTGTGTTCACCCACCGGCAATGGGCTGAGGAACAACAGGGTAAAATGTGGCCGGATATTTACGCCGGTGGCGTGATCGATGAACTGTGGCACAACCGCAAATATGTGTTTGCGATCAGCAGCCGCTACAATGCTGCCGACGATGTGAAAGGCCGGCAAGAAGCGGCCGAAATCATCGCCACGAATTGCGCCGCCCACCCCGGGCCGCCTCTATATCCCAACCGTTGAAACCCAAACCCATATTTTGCGGCTCACCCGCGTAACAACGATTTGCCGAGCTTCAACAACTTCTGCATATCCGCATCCGACTTCCCCTCCGCATATATCCGCAGCACCGGCTCGGTGCCCGACCCGCGCAGCATCAGCCACGTCGAATCTTCGGCCACAAACTTCACACCGTCCCGCGCATCCACCTTGGCCAGCGGTGACCGCAACAGTTTCGCCGGCGGATTCGCCTTGAGCGACTCCATCAGCGCCGCGCGTTTCTCGAGCGGATAATACGCGTCGTACCGGCCATACCGGTGCGGGCCAAATTCCTTTTCCAGCGCCGCGTAAATTTTGTTCACAGGGATCTTCTCCATCGCCAGCATCTCCAGCAGGAACAGCCCGGCCGCCAGGCCGTCGCGCTCCGGGATGTGGTTGGCGAAGCCGATGGATCCGCTCTCCTCCGCGCCATACAACGCGCCCGGCTTCATCAATTCCGGCGCGATGAACCGGAACCCGATGCCCACCTCCGTCAGCGGCAAATTCCACGCCGCGCACATCTTGTCCACCATCGCCGTGGTGTTGTACGTCTTCGTGACCACCCCGCGCCCGCCGCGCTTGGCACCCTCACCTCGGTTTTGCACCAGATGATGCAACAGCAGTGCGATCACCTGCTGGTTCGTCATCGGGTTCCCCCGCCCGTCCATCGCGCCGATGCGATCTGAGTCGCCATCCGTCACGAGGCAGATGTCGTGCGGATTTTTCCGCAACTGCGCGCCGCCCAGCGCATAATTTTTCGGCAACGGCTCCGGGCAGATGCCGCCGAACAGCACATCGTACTTGCCGTTCAACGTTGTCACCTTGCAATTCGTCTTCGCGAGCAGCGTCTCAAACACCCCCGCCCCGACGCCAAACAGCGCATCATGCGCCACGCGCAATTTCGACTTCGCGATCAATTTGAAATCCACCAGTTCCTTGATGGCCTTGAAATGCGCCGGCCGGATATCCTCGATGGAAATGTTGTGCTCACCCCGGCTGTCCCCGTTGCTCGTCGGGAGCGGATGGCTAAACGCGTGGTGCGACACAAAGTTCACGAAATTCTGGTCAAGCATGCCCTCCACGCCCTTGCATTCCTCCGGCCCGCTGCTGCCGCCGAAGTGCGATTTAAGCTTGAACCCGTTGAAGATGGGCGGATTGTGGCTCGCCGTGATCATCACCCCGCCGACCGCCTTCAAATTTTTCACCGCATAGGAAACCGACGGCGTGGGCGTGGGTTCCGGCGTGAGGATGACTTGAAAATCATTCCCGGCGAAAACCCCGGCGGTGATCTGCGCAAAGCGGTCCGAGAAAAACCGCCGGTCATACCCGATGACCACCTTCCGTTCCGTGCCGGCGACGGGATTGGCGCCCCAGTAATCTGCCGTGGCCTGAGCCACGCGCGCGACGTTGGAAAAAGTGAAATCCTCCGCGATGACCGCCCGCCACCCATCCGTGCCAAATTTGATCTGCGACATTGGGACACGCTACGGGGGAAAGGCCAAATTCTAAAGGCTAAATGCTGCAAAAGCTCCAAGAACCGGGCGCACAATGAAATTCCAAGCCCCGCCGCAAAATATGCGAATTGCGCAAAACAGAAGGCCTGGGGTGCGCGAGGCGGATGGCAGCAATCTCTTACTTCCCGGGCGGATGCCGCATCTTCTCCTGCACCTCGTAGATGATATCACCGATGTTCGGATTGTTCGTGGCCTGGACCAAGGCCTTGTAGCCGGCTTCACTGCCCAGGTCCCGCAAGGCATAGGCGGCGCTGCGGGCGACGACCGAATTATCGTCGTCCAAATAAGGAACGATGAGTGGAATCACGGCTTCGGGCTGGTCCTGGATTCGCCCGAGGCCGGACAAGGCTCCGGAGCGGGCCTGCCAATCGGGCGGATCTTTTACGATCTTGGCCAACACCGGCAACACATCTTTGGAGTCTTTTGCAAAAGCACCCAACGCCGTGCCGGCATCACGGCGCACCATCCAATCGGAATCATTGAGAGCTTTTGAGATGACGGGCACGGCCAGATCCGGGCGTTGACCGATCTCACCCAAGGCGCTGACCACGCCATCGCGCATCCAGGAATCCGGGTCGTTCGCCCAACCGATGAGCGCGGGAATGGCGGGTGCGCCGTTGGTGCCAAGGTTTCCAAAATTATGGACGAACTCCCATAATTCATGCTGCCCGTGAAGGTTGGTGACGACGGTCAACATGGGCATGATGGCATCCGGGCCCAGATAAGAAATGGCCTTGTCGTTTTCAGTCCACACCGAATAATCGTCCGCGTTTTTCCACGACCGGCCGATGATGTGCGCCAGTGTAGGAATGGCGGCCTTGCCTTCACTCCCTAGGGCAAACCAAGCGACTTCCAACCCATCCCAACCGGGAAACCCTTCCACGGGTCTCTCCATGCCCGGATGCGGCATCCATTCGAGCAGGAAGGGAACGGCTTTGGGACCGATGGCGCGGATGGCGGCGATGGCATCTGCGGGCGGGCCATCGAACCATTCTCTTTGCCCGGCTTTGATGACCCACAGGCTGAGCGGTGTTCCCTGATAGACGGGTTCCGGTCCGAGCGATGATTTTTCGGCGAGCAGTTTTTTCATGGCGGCCTTGCGCGCTTCCTCGGCTTCTTGTGCCTGTTGTTTGGCCTCGGCTTCGAATCCCGCTTCGCGCTTGGTTTTGAGTTCGGCATCAATCCGGGATTGCTCCTCGTGCGATGCTATGGTTTGTGCCGGGGAAGCTGCCAAGGGCCAGACAATGTCCGGTTCTGGAGCCGGCCTTGGGAAACCGGCCCGGTTCGCGGCTCTTTCTTCCATGGACGGCGTCTTGACAATCGTGTCGCCGTTATCGGCACAATCCAAGCCCACCGAATAAAGAAAAAAACGTCCGCCTGGAGACGGATGATAATGGAGCGGCTGGCCACTCATGAAATCCAGAGGCACTGCTTTCACAAATTCCGGGGCCAACGCCGCCAGGTTATCGGGATATTCCCCGTGTTTGATCCGGTAACGCTCCAAAGCGATGGCCGCCATGATCAACCGGCGTTCGGCTTCCGCCTGCGCCGCATGCCCCAAGATGCCGATGCCCTGGCCCTGAAATTGCATCAGTGTTTGCCGGTGAATCCGGCTCATGGCAAACGGACCTCGGAACCGGGATTTGGGTTGGAAGAAAACCTCATTGGTCACACCAGGCATCTGGCGCATCTGTGCCCAGTTTGTGGCTTGAACGGCATTATGATATTCGATTTCGCGATCACGGTAAAAGAGCAGCAGACGGGCTTCATCATCAAACATGCCTGGCCCGGGCTTTTGGGCCGTCGCGGGATCCAATTCCATCGCCTGAAGATCGCTGGCGCGCTGGAAGGCCTGGATTTCCGGCAACCTGCCCAGAAAATCGGCGGCTGCCCATTCGGCTTGAAGGTGGGCGAGTTGATCATCCGTCCAGGCATTGGTCTGGAGCAGTTGCCAGGTGGCGCCAAAGACCAATTGGGCATTGGCAAAACGTGTGAGATCCGAAACCGTGACCGGCTCCGGATTCCAGGCGGTCACGAGATGCGTCGCGGCCAGCAGATTGGTCAAGGCCGCCGCGCGGTCGCCAGCATGCAACGCCAGCATGGCACAATCGTTGAATGTTAGCGTAAGGCGCTTCAACAGGGCGAGGTGCGGAAGTAACATGGAGTTGCCGTCGGCGGCTTGCAGATCAAATTGGATGGGGCCGGACAGAATGGCGACGCGGGCGGCGGCCAATTCCGCCTCCTCGTCGCCGGTCTGGTCACGAAAGTCGTCCCAAGTGAGGTCATAGTTGGTGCTGGGCCAGGCGGGTGTTTCGCGCTTCAAGTGATCCTGCTGCCAAACGACAATCACAGTGTTGCTATTGATGGCCTCCATCAGGTTGGGATGTTCTGGCGCCGGACCATCCAACCCGTCGCGCGAAGCTGCTTTTAGGATTGCCTCGCTGGCGCGCAGCTCCGGGGAAGTTGAGAAATCAAAATCAGTGACGGCGGTTTTGAATCCCTGCTGCTGCAATTCCAAGCGCGTCTTTTCCAAGGATTGCCTGGCGGCGGTCAAATCATCCGCTTGGGAATCGACCGCCACAAAAAAGAAAAACGCGACGGTCGCCGAGACCGTCCCTGACCAGATGGGTAACCAGTTCCTCATATAAACTTCTGCTAGGTTTGAACTGCAGTATTGTTTTGCTTGCTTTTTGAAACGTTGGCAAGCCGGAATGGGTGCCGGGGTGTGAGCGGAACTGACGGGCCGCCTGCTTTAAACCTCACCTCTGCCGGGGCGGTGCCCGGCACTCCGGGAACAGGATGTCAGGGCCGGGCGGAATCTGGTCCCATCTGGCATCACCCCGCCGTACTCGACACCTTTCATCCGGTTAGCTAGCTTTCCCCGGAGCCCGACCATGTTTGACCGCCTCAAAAAACTCTTCCAAAAGGCGCCACCGCCTTCCCCGACCACAGCCGATGACGCCGCTGCGCACGTCTGGTATGAGCAGAAGCAGGCAGTCATGGAGCGGTTGATGGGCAAGCAGCACGACAGCGTCATGCACGCGATCATTCCCTATCCGATTGGCGGGCTGGACCTCTATTATTATCCCAATGGCATCCCCGGCACCGGCGTCGCCACCATGGAAGTTTCCGAGGCGCCTGACAAAGGCTCGTCCAATGCCGCCTACTCCTGCTACGAACTCGTGATGTTCACCAAACATCCGCTGGACTTGGACCAGGCTCATCAACCGGAAACCGCTTTCGGCAAGGCCCACTCCAACATCAAAAGCGTCCTGAACTGTGTCGCCCCCTTTAGCGCGACCGCAAAGTTGAACGGTAATGACACCTGCGAGTTCCCGGCCGAGATGGAGAAACTCGCCGGCAAATGCCTCATCTTTCACAACTACGGCCCGCACGACAATCCGCAGCGCGGCTTTGGCGTGCTCGCCGTGATCGAAATCTTCCGTTCCGAGATGGATTTTGCGCGCCAAGAGAGCGGCGAAAAGCTGATCCAACTGCTCAAAGACGCCGGCCACTTCCCCTACTCCGACCTCGACCGCCAGCCGGTCGCGTGACCATCTGCATCCGCCTTTCTCCGGAGTGCGCCCGTCCCCGGGCGCAGCAACTCGCGTGAACCATGCCGGGTATATTCGCAATATGATTCCTTACAAAAGGGCATCGCTGCGGCCGGGGACGGCCGCACTCCCCCGCGCTCGACACCATCCCGCCTGCCGACTAACCTTGCCCCATGAATTTTCTCGTCACCGGCGGCGCGGGCTTCATCGGCTCGCACGTGTGCGAACGCCTCCTGCACGACGGCCATTCCGTCTGGGCTTTTGACGAGCTCAACGACTTTTACGATCCGCAGCTCAAGCGCGCCAACATCCGCACCCTGCAGGCGCTCGCCAAGCCCTTTGAATTCGTGCAGGGCGACATCTGCGCCGCCCGCGCCCTCGGCGAACTGTTCGCGGCCGTAAAGTTCGACCAGGTCATCCACCTCGCCGCCCGCGCCGGCGTCCGTCCCAGCCTCGAACATCCCGCGCTCTACCAGCGCGTGAACGTCGAGGGCACCGTCAACCTCCTCGAGGCCGCGCGCCAGCACGGCGTCAAAAAGATGACGCTCGCCTCCTCCTCGTCCGTCTACGGCGTGAATGCCAAGGTCCCGTTTAGCGAGAGCGACCCCATCTTTTCCGCCATCTCGCCCTACGCCGCGAGCAAGCTCGCCTGCGAAGCGCTCGGCCACACCTACCATCACGTCTACCAGATGGATGTGGCCATGCTCCGCTTCTTCACCGTGTACGGCCCGCGCCAGCGTCCCGATCTGGCCATCTCCAAGTTCACCAGCCTGATCGAGGCCGGCAAGCCCATCCCCGTCTTCGGCGATGGCAGCACCGCGCGCGACCACACCTTCATCAGCGACATCGTGGACGGCGTCATGGCCTGCACCAAAAAGGAATTCGGCTTCGACATCTTCAACCTCGGCGAATCGCAGACCGTCAAGCTGGCGGACCTCATCGCGCTCATCGAATCGGCGCTCGGCAAGAAAGCGGTCATCAACCGGCAGCCGTTACAGCCGGGAGATGTGCCCATCACCTTCGCCGACATCTCCAAGGCGCGGGCGAAGCTGGGTTACCACCCGCAGGTGAAGGTCGAAAAAGGCATACCACTTTTTGTTGATTGGTTCCGCAAAAACAGGCAGTAATAGGGGCAGTCAAGGTAAAACAGAATGAGCAAACCAACCTACGCCCGTCCGTCGTTGAACGCCGCGCTGTCTGCGTGGCGGGAATGCCTCACCCAGGCCGGCCTGCCGTCCGAGCCGCTCTGGGTCTTCGCCGAGAACCTGATCCTCGAACCCGGCGCCACCCCGGACAGTTTCCACACGAGCTTCCAGACGAGATTTACGCCGCCGGATGACGACGCGCTGGAGATCGCCTACGACATCTTTTCGGAGACGGACGCGCGCATCGTTTTTTACCGGCTCGGCTCAGTGGGGAAAAAATCCGTCTGCATCCTGCTCTGCGACCCGTGGCTCGATAAACGGGCTGCGGAGGACGGCTTCATCCTGCGCGATGACTGGAAAATCTCCTTCCGTCCCGGCTTTGCGGGCAATATCGAGGAAGTGACCGACCTCACCCGTTGGGTCCGCCGCATCAAGCGCGGCCGCGATTTCCAGGACTCCGACTTCGGCATGGCCCTCGCGACCATCGACGAGATCAAGCTGCACGGCCGTTCCCTGATGCCCTACGAACGCATGGCGGAAAAGATGATCGGCAACCTGCGCCGCAAGCTCGGCCAGCCGGTATAACCGCAGTCGCCCGCCGTCACTTCCCCACCGCCCCAAACACCGTCTTCATCAGGTCTGTCGTGCGCGCCACCGGATTTGAACGGATGTTCTTCTCCTCGTCCGCCACCATTTTGAACAGGCCTTCGAGCGTCTTGTTTGTCACATACGCATCCACATCCAGCGCGTCGGCGCCGAGATAATTCCCCGCCAGCCCGCTCAACGAGCTCCCGAACGAACTGCCGCCGCTGACCTTGGCCATCATGTTCTTGTAGGCGCCCGTCACCCCGGCCGCGGCCGTCGCCTTCTGCACGATGGGATAAAATTTCGCGTACAAATTTGTCGAGGTCGTGCGGCGGAAAAATTGCGTGGCGGAATCCGCCGGCCCGGTCAGCACAGCCTTCGCATCGTCGATGGACATCGACTTCACCGCGTCACCGAACACGCTTGCGGCCTGCGGCACGGCCTGCTCCGCCGCGTGGTTCATGGTTGTCACAAATTCATCCGCCAGCTTGTCCTGCCCGGCCGCACGCAACATTTTTTCTGCTGACTGCAGTTTTTCCGGCAGCGGAATCTTGACGTTCACGTTCGTCAGGAACCCGCCGTCGTGGCCGAGGCTGGCGATGGCGTGTTGCAAGCCGTTGCCGAGCGCATCCTTGAGCCCGCCCACGACCTGCGTATCCGAAAGCGCCGCCAGCGCCGCCGAACCGGTGGCGGTGGAGTTGGTGTTTTTTGTGAGTCCAAGGCTGCTGAAGAAGTCCGCTCGGGCGGAAACGAGGGAAAGCGTGAGCACGAGGGAGAGCAGGATTTTTTTCATAAGAGAATGGGGGGTGTTTGGCTTCCTGAGCAAAGCCAAACACCAACGGTTCTCCTGGTCAAGGCTTCCCGGATTAAAACGACATCAAGACCAATGACCTGTCTCGTTCACCCGCCCGCCCCATCTGTCCACTCTTGGGACAACAGCGGTTTAATCGGGCCTGTTTACAGGGGAAATGAGCACGGAAAAGGGTTGGCTTGGCTTATGCTTTGTAGGATTCCGTATGACAAACACGAGCTTGACGGTTCAAGAAAAAAGCGGGGTCAACGAAATCTCTTTGATGCGTTCGCCCGAGGCCAAGGGCAGCCATTTTGGTGTGATCGACGGTGCGCTCATCGTTGGTTTCTTGGGCGCCTTTGTGGGCCTCGTTTTCCTGCTTTCGAAATAATTTCCTTACGCCACGCCGCCGCCGCAGACAGGATTCATTTCTTGGTCTTCGTCGGCGGCTGGTTTGTTACGGGGGTCTTGAAGGCCGACCGCAACAGCCAGTGACGCTTCAAGCCCTGCACCAGGTCGTCCGTATCCCCCACCGTCTTCGCGATTCCGCCCAGCATGTTCGAATTGGACTGCACCTGCGCGTTCAACCCGCCTGTGAGGTCCGCCAGGTTGAAGAGCAATGCCCCCAAATTCGTGTCCGTGTTCACGAGCAGCCCATTCAAATTCGTCAGCACCCCCTGCACCTGTCCATTACCCTCCGCGCCCAGCGCCCAGATCAGCGGACTGCCCGGGTCGCGCAGTTCCCCGCTGATGAAGGTAAGATTCGTCACCAGCGGCTGCGTGGCCGCGAGCGTGGTGTTCAAATTGGAAGTCGCGTTCGCCGCGTTGTCCAAAATGAGGTTCAGCTTGTTCGTGAGTGACAGGAAGCCCGGCAACGCGTTCTGCACCTGTGTGACCATCCCCTGCAACTGGTCGCCGATCGGCGCCGTCTCCATGGCGTGCAGATAGGCGTCGTCCGAGTTGGGCGTAAAATTTTCGTACCGATGATTCCGCTTGTGCCAGGAAGCCACGATGTGGTCGTAGCTCTTCTCCTTGTTATCGTAGGCGTAGAGGGCTTCGGGCTTCAGCGCCACGATGACTTGCAGGTTGGATTCCGTCAACGTGTCGTAGGCGTGGAATATGAGGTTGGTGTTTTCATCAAACACATCCTGCGAAAGCTGCCACTCACCCGGCTGGGTGATGACCTTTTGCTTCAAATCCTCCAGGTTGGTGAACACGCTCACCGGTTGCGTGACGACCAGCGCGTACCCGTTCGTCGCCCGCGTGACCTCCAGCTGGCGCTTGCCGAGAAAGTCCGCGGCGTTCACCTTCACATACGTGCCGCCCGTCCAGAGATAGCGGAAATAGGGCTCGGTGATCTCAAACTGCACTTTGACATTGTGCGGTTCAAACGGCTTCTGCGGCTCCACGCTGGTGATCTTGCCCACCGCAAAACCCATCATCACCACATCGTCGCCCACGTTCAAACCGGACGAACTTTGGACGAACGTAAAAAACGGCGCCTTGATCTTGAACCACCCCTTGCGCTCCGCCGTGTGGTAGATGTAGTAGCCGAAACCGAACAGCAGCAGCGCGGTCGCGAGAAAAACAAACCAGCCGACGGCGCGCTCCATCTTGTTGAGGCGCGTCCGGAGTTGGGGGGTGAGGTCTTGCAGCGGCATAAAATAAAATGGTTAATTCCAATGAGTTTTCAAGATAAGACTAAGGCGCGCCGGATTTTGGACCGCTGGCAAGGCGCGAGCGAGGCGCATATCCGCAGGGATCTGCAACGAGCGAGCAACGAAGCCAGCGGTCCAAAAGACAAGCGAATTAGTCTCATTTTGAAAGCGATTTGGAATCAGTTGTCGTCTCCAGCGGTTCGGCCAGCAGCTCTTTCACGGCCGGATGACGCGCGGCCTCCAGTTCGTCCCACGAGCCGAGCCTCGAAAAATTCTGTTCATCCAGCACCGCGAACTTGCGTTTGGGATGCCGCCACGCGTGCAGGTCATCCGTCGTCACCACCAGCGTCATGGGGCGGCCGCCGAAAAATTCATGGCCGGCCGCAAG
>DATHQS010000191.1:0-5847 GCA_035482455.1 Candidatus Acidiferrales bacterium
GTCGAGTTGCGCGGGATCAAAACATTCATCAGCCCGCCGAACGTCTCGACGCCGAGCGACAGCGGCGTGACGTCCAGCAGCAAAACATTTTTGAAACCGCCGCTCAAAATTTCCGCCTGGATCGCCGCGCCCAGTGCGACCGCTTCGTCCGGATTTTGCGATGTGTTCAACTGTGGACCGCTTGCCTTGTGAAAATTTTCGCCGAGCCGCAAACTCCCGCGCGTTTCTTCAAAATCCGCGCAGCCAAAAAGTTCGCCGACAAATTTCCGCACCAGCGGCATCCGCGTCTGGCCGCCCACCAAAATCACCTGGTCCAGGTCCTTCGCCTCCAGCTTTGCATCCGCCAACGCGCGCAGACAATGTTGCCGCGTCCGCCCGATGATGTCGCGCGTCAGGTTTTCCAGCTCAATCCGCGTGAGCTTGTAGCTGAAGGAAAATTCCGGCGTCAAAAATGGCAGCGCAAGCTCCGCCTCGGTTTCCGAAGACAACTTTATCTTCGCCGCTTCCGCCGCTTCGCGGATGCGCGAGAAAACAGTCGCCGGAAAATCCGCCATCCCCGCCACCTTGATCTTCTCCACCAAAAAATCCACCAACCGCTTATCGAGATCATCTCCGCCCAGCCGCGTATTGCCATTCGTGGACAACACCTGAAACACGCCCTCGTTCAGTTCCAGGATTGAAAGATCAAACGTCCCGCCGCCCAAATCATAGACCGCGATCTTCGATTTCTCCTTCAGTTTGTCCAAACCATACGCCAGCGCCGCCGCCGTCGGTTCGTTCACGATGCGCTCCACGGTGAACCCCGCCAGTTCGCCCGCCCGCTTCGTGGCGTTGCGCTGCGCGTCATTAAAATACGCCGGCACCGTGATGACCGCGCGCGTCACCGCCTCGTCAAAATAATCCTCCGCATCCTTTTTCAGCTTCTTCAGCACCTCGGCGGAAACTTCCTCCGGCGAAAAGTTTTTGCCATGGACGGGAATGGCCACCGCGCCGCCGTCATTCTTGACCGGATACGTCACCAACATCTCTTCGGAGGTCACATCCGCGCCGCGCCGCCCCATGAACCGCTTCACGGAATAAACCGTCTCCGCCGGCTTGACCAGCCGCACGCGGTTCGCCTCATGCCCGACCATCGCCGCGGCGGTGGCGGACGCAAAATGCACGACCGACGGCGTCAGCCGCCGGCCCTTCGCATCCGCGATGACCAGCGGAATCCCCGAATCCACCGTTGCCACCAGTGAATTCGTTGTGCCGAGGTCGATGCCGACAATTTTGCTCATGTGCGCCGCAGATTGAACCACGAATCGCCCCCGATGAACACGAAGATTTAACTCCCAAGGCGGACAACAATTTTTTGAATGCCTGCCCCCGTCCCCCGGTCTGTTACAACTGACACGTGCGCAATGCCCCGCCCAACCTGTATTCCATCCGCGGCCTCATGGGCTGCTGCTTCCTCCTGCATGATGGCGACCAAAGCGCGATGATCGACACCGGCCTTGTCGGCGAGCCCTTCTTCATCCGCCGCCTCTTCCGCCGACTGAACCTCGCCCCAAAATCCCTCAAGGTCATCCTGCTCACCCACGGCCACCTCGACCACGCCGGCAACCTCGCGTGGCTGGCAGACTGGACCGGAGCAAAAATCTATGCGCATCCCATCGAACAACAGCACATCGATGGCACGTATCCCTATCAAGGTGTCAACCGCTGGTGCGGCCGCCTGGAGGCGGTGGGCCGGAAAGCCTTCCGCTACCGTTCCGCCAAGATCGATGAATTTATTGCCGACGGCCAGCAACTCCCGTTCTGGGGCGGGCTGCAAGTGGTGCATCTGCCCGGCCACACGCTGGGCCATTGCGGATTTTACAGTGCCAAACACGACCTGCTCTTCAGCGGCGACATGATGGCCAGCTACTTCTTCAACGCCCACCGCCCCTGGCCCATCCTGAACAGCGCCCCTGAACAACTGGCCGCGAGCGCGGAAAAGATCCACCGGTTAAAACCCCGCTGGCTCTTCCCCTGCCACTTCGATGTCATGGACGGCGACCTCCACCGCCGCCGCTTCGCCAAGCTCTACGGCTTCCCCGACTGGAAAAATATTTAAAATAATTTGTCCACTTCCGGCGTCAGCGGAGATAATTGGATAGATGCCAGACACGCCCGACATGGAGTTGGTGCAGGAATTCGCCCGCAGCGGATCCGAAACCGCCTTTGGTGAGATCGTCCGGCGACACCTTAACCTCGTCCATTCCGTGGCCCTCCGCTGCACCGGCCATGACGGCGATGCCCAGGACGTGACACAGGCCGTCTTCATCCTCCTCGCCCGCAAGGCTGGCGGCCTGTCCGCCAAAACCGTCCTGCCGGGCTGGCTCTACGAAACCACCCGGTACACCGCCTCCCGGTTGCACCGCACCAACATCCGCCGCCACGCCCGCGAACAGGAGGCTTACATGCAATCGACCTTGAATGACGGCGCAAGTGGCAACGATGCAAGCGCCAAGGCCTGGGCACAACTCGCGCCGCATCTGGAAGCCGCGATGTCCGGGCTCACAGAAAGCGACCGCGCATTGCTGGTGCTGCGCTTTTACCAGAACCAGACCGCCGCCAAAGCCGCGGCGCAACTTGGCATCGGCGAGGATGCTGCCCACAAACGCCTCGCCCGCGCGCTGGAAAAATTACGGACCTTGTTCACCCAACGCGGCATCACGCTGTCCGCCGCCACCATCGCCGCGGCCGTCTCCGCCCATTCCGTGTCCGCCGCACCCGCGGGCATGGCGGCAAAGATCACCTCGGCGGGCGTTGTCGCCGCCGTCCTCGCCCACGGCACCGGCTGGATTTCCGTGGCCACCCTGCAAAAGGCGGCCGTCGGCCTGCTGCTGGCCGCGGCCGTCGGATGGCTCAGTTATCAGACGCATGAGACCATCAGCCTGCGCGACCAGATCCAGACGCTCAAACAAGGCCAGGCGCCGCTGCTGGTGACCATCCAGCAATTACAGCGCGAACGTGATGCCGCCACCAGCCGGGCGGAATCGTTGAAAGACGACCTCGTAAAAATCAACATCGACAACCATGAACTGATACGCCTGCGCGGTGAAGTGGGCGTGCTCCGGCAGACACAGTTGACCCAGCCCGTTCCGGCACCGCAGACGGCCGTTGTGCACTACGATGTCATCACCCGGCATGAGACCACCGTCATCGGTATGGTAAATCTGGATGATTACAAGGCGGTCACCCTGGAATTTAATGACTGGTTTCCGGGCGGCCGCTCGTCCACTCGCAGCCGCGCATTTTTGCACGAAGGCCAGTCTTTTGATGACGACCAGGTCAAGGATGCGTATGTCAAAATTGAGATCATCAAGATCGAATTTGCCAAGGGCCTCATCCACGCGCGCGAAAACGGCGCGTCCGTGACGTACCGTTTTGAAACGAAACAAAATTCTGATGCCAATCTGGAAGCCGTCACCCTCCGCCTGCACGACTCAAGTTTAAAGGGCGTCTTTGATCTCTATTCCATCCTGAGCGATGGCTCACACACCTTGCTGATCCATCCGGATGCCCGGAAGAAAATGCCCGTGGATATTGCCGCCAATCCGCAAAGCAAAGCCGAGGCAATCCAGTTTTTGGTGGGCTGGTTGAACGACCAAGGCATCACCATCGTCCCCGACGGGAACGACCTCGAACAAATCGTGCCCGGCGCGCTGGTAAAAAACGTTCATCCTGGGGCCACCGCCCTGCCGGCTCCAAAACCGGGGGAAGATTTGCAAAGCGGATTCATCAGTTTTGAAAACGCCGATTTTGAACATGTCCGGGATATCTATGCGGCATTAATCGGAAGAAAGATCATCCAAAACGGGCCGGTGTCCGCCACCATTTCATTGCAAACGAGAAATTCGCTGTCGCGAGCCGAGGTGATCTATGCCTTCGATGTCCTGCTCGGCTGGCAGGGCGTGAAAATAGTCCCCGTGGACTCAAAAACCTCCAAAGTCGTCCGCTTCAACGCAACAGCGCAAAGATGAAGACGGCGGGCGCGATGCGGCACCGGCCGGACAGGTTGAAAACGCCTTAACTCCGCCTCAATCCACCCGGCTCACTTCACCTTGAAATGGATGAGCATGATGCCAACCGCAGCCGCGAGGCAGTAGAAGCCGAAGAATTTCCAACGCCCGCCCTCGAGCCAGCGCGAGAGCCATTTCAACGCCAGCAGGCCGGCGACAAAGCTCAGAACCATGCCGACGAGACCCGGCACGAACAGGTGGGCCACGGAACCCTGGCCGCTGAGGGCATGGGACTTCACCAGCCGCAGCGCCTCCTTGGCGATGATCGGCGGCGTCAAAACCACGGCGAGGGCGAAACTGAACTCTTCCAGCTTTTGTTTCGGCAGGCCCAGGATCAGGCCGGTGGAGATGGTCGAGCCGGAGCGGGAGAACCCGCGAAATGGCAGGCACAGCCCCTGCACCAGGCCGATCCACATGGAATGTTGCGGCTGGATCTCCGGCTGGCGCGGGGTTTTATCCTCCCGCATTCCGGCATAGATGATCAGGAGGCCGACGGCCGTGAGCGCGCCGGCGATCAGCGGCAGGTTGGAGAACAGATTCTCGATCTCCGCGTGTTCCGCGCCGCGCATGAAAATTTTTTCGATGACGAGCTTCAGCCCGTAGCCGACCACGCCCGTGCAAAACGTGGCGATGATGATCAGGACCGCGAACCACTTCATCTGCCCGGGGGAGGAGAGGTAATCACGTTTCCAGCCGCTCCAGAAATAGACGATGACCGCAAACATGGTGCCGGTGTGCAGCATGACGAGAAGCATGGTCATCTCGGGGCTGGACGGGTCCAAGCCCATGAGTTTTTCCGCCGCGATCACATGCGCGGAACTGGAAACAGGCAGAAGTTCGCAAGCGCCCTGGATGAGCGCCAGAATCAGGATTTGAAGATAACTCAACATGGGGGCAGAGTCTGCCTGAACGGTTTCCCAATCACAATCCCTGTAAAAATCAGGCAGTGGTACAGCCCAAAATCACGACGGCCAGCGCAACGCCCAGAAACAAGACCTTGAAAAAGGACATGGTGAAAAACGCCGGCCCGCCCCATTTTACTTTTTACCCCAAAACGCCTTTTGATCGACGGTGCGCTGCTTCACCTTGAGCTGGCCGAGGATGGCGTGCCAGCCGATGTAGATCTTGTGCCACTGGGTCTCCAGGCCGCGCAAGGCGCCTTCGCTCATCTCGCTCAGGTAACGGAGCGACGGGGCGTTGCTGATGAGGTTATGGATCTCCTCGCGCGTGGGGTTCTGCACCTCCACCGCGGCATAGATCAGCTCGAGCTCCTGCACGATGATGCTCTTGATCTCGAGAAAATGGTTGTCATCCGCCGGGCCGTACTTCTTGCTCTTGGCCTGGGTGATGAACTGGTTGAACTGTTTCCAGCATTCGATGTGGGTCTCGATCTGGGTGACGAGCTGGTTGATGTCCTTGGAGGTCATGAGCGTGACTGGTTGGGCGTTGGCAACAACGCGGTTTGCGGTAACAGAAAAATGATGGCGCCGCCGCGCAGTTCGCGGGCGGTGATGCGCAGGCTGCCGAAGTGCAGGCTGACTTCCGCCAGCGGCATCTGGGCGAGCCGCGCCTCCCGGAGCAGTTCCAGCACATCGCGCGCGATGGTATGGAGCAGCGCCTTCGGATAGGTCGAGGACACCGTGGAGGCGATGATGCTGCCGTCGCGGTCCACCGTGATGGTGCCGGAGGGCAGCTGCTGGACGGCCGCGAGGCCGCCGAATAATTTTTTCAGGAATCCCATGATGCAACGAGTTTTCGGGTTTTATCCGTCAAATTGCCGGTGGCATCGGTCGGCCAG
>DATHQS010000192.1:0-19224 GCA_035482455.1 Candidatus Acidiferrales bacterium
TCACGGTTTCCTTATACTGGAGACCATCGGCTCCGTAGGTGATGACATCAAAGGGCATCCCGGCCTTGAACCGGGAATCCTGATACTCGCCATGCGAGGTGAAATCTTTCCCCCCGCCTTGGTGGAAATAGGTGTCCGTCTGGATGGTGCCGCCCGTGCCGTTGGGAGAGAAGGCGGAGACCAGGCCAAACCCGCGGAATTCGCGCCAAGTCGTGTCGTACAGGCCATACCGGTAGTTGTAGGTGGTGGTGGTGCCGGCACTGTAGCCATCGGTGTGGACGGAGGTGACCACATGCATCGGCATTGACAGGCGGGGCCGCGTGCCGTCGGAATTATCGAACGCGGTCGAATTGGTGTAGGCCACAGTAACGGTGCCGCCGATGCCGTTATCCACGCCGGTGAGCAGGTCGGGATAAGGGCCGGAGTTAAGCTGGACGAGCAGGCAGTCATCGGTGCCGCCCTTGTTATTCCGAACGACCCGGTCCGGCAGACCATCCCCGTTGATGTCGGTAAAAACCACGGTGGTTGAGTTGACAAAGGGGTCCCGCGTTTGCAACCCGATGGTTTGGCCAGCCACGGTATCCACGCCGGACCAAGTGACAGCTGAGGAACTGAATCCGTTGCCGGTGTTGTAATAGACATTGTAGGTGTAATTGCTGGTTGCAGAGTAGGTGCTGGCGGTGGCAAAAACCAAATCTGGCAAGCCATCCCCGTTCATGTCGATCAATTCGCGCAAGTAACTGTTGCCCGAGCTGTCTGTCTGGGAAAACTGCTCGCCGCTGGTCATGCCCCACGCCTGCCCGGTGGCGAATTTACCGCCCGACCCACTGCCATAGAATCCGAGGTTCAACTGGACGCTGCCCCGCGTGATACGGTCCGGGAGGCCGTCACCGTTCAGATCCACCAAATCAGAATAGATGCCTTCATTTTGATATTGGAGGCGGATGCCATTACTATCGCCAGCCGCAGGCAAATACCAAGGGGTTTCGTTTTGGAAGCTGCCGCTACCTGCGCCATTGTTGAGTTGCGCCTTAAACTGGCTGCCCGATGAAGAACCCAGCATCAACAGATCGGCCAGGCCGTCTCCATTCATGTCCATCAGCAATGACTGGGCGTCGGAACCAGGATCTAGCATAGTGCCCGGACCGTTCCAGACCGGGGACAGAGGCAAGTTGTCGGTGGCATTGACGTTATTCCAATCCATGACGGCGCTAAAGCCATTGCCCGTGTTGGTCTGAACCTGAAAATAGGTGCCCGACCCGCTTGGAGAACGAGACATCACACGGTCCGGCAGGCCGTCGCCGTTGATATCCACCAATTGGCAGGAAGCGTAGGTTCCCCCCGGGCCCGAGCTTTCTGTCAAATAAGTGTTCACCTCATTCCAGCCCAATCCACCGGCATAGTGAGTTTCATTATCCACGGCCCAGTAGTTGGTCGGGCCAAAGCCATGGCCGGTATTCGTCTGCACGATGTAAAGGGTAAAAGGCGCGGTGCGTTGCGCCGAGACCCAGTCCGGCAGACCGTCCCCGTTGATATCAATCAAGGCCGTATCCATGGAGGATGGCGAAGTATAAACGCCATCATGAAGCGTGAGCGATTGGTTGGTGATTGACCAGCGCTGCACGGGCTGAAAGCTTTGGGCCAGGTCCGAGTAACTGAAAGTTGTGGTGGGCCAGGCGGTCGAGTTATTGGTGCCATATTCTGTCACATATTGCAGCCGGGAACGGCCAGTGCTGGGCGAGGTCTGGTATTGCAGATAATAATTGCGGACCTGTTGGTTGTTATTTGAAACCGTGATGTTGTTTAACAGGTATTGGGTCGGGATTTCCTGGCCGGAAAGGCACGAATTGGGAATGTCCGAGCGGGTGGTGAGGACAAACCTCACTGTGCAATTGTTGGTCAGCGCGGAATTGTTGGCGTTGGCATTGTAGGCGATTTGAGAGGGATAGAGCTGCTTGTCCGTGCCGCCGGCGGTCTGGTAATCATACGTGGACTGGTTGCCATTGGCATCCTGAACGGTGCTCAACATCCATTTAAAAGCGCCACTGACACCGGACGGCCCGGAAATGGTCGAGAGCGAGCGGCTGCCGAACGTGTATTTCGTCCCGCCCTTGTCCGTCACCAACCAATAGCCATTGGTTTGGACGAATATCAAAAAGGAAGTGTTGATCTCGGGCCGGTAGGTGCCATCGGTGGCCAGCACCAACCGGCCGCTTTGTCCGGCCACGGAAAAGGTGAACCCGAACGAGTCGGCATAGGAACTGCCGCTAATGGGAACGCCATGCCGCGTTTCGCGCTGGATGTAACCCAAGTCCAAGTCCCAGCCCACGCCGCACCAACCGTTGCCGCCGGATGAATTGTACTGGAGGGCAATGGCCGGCTCGCAGCCGCCGCGTCCGGGCGGAACTTCAACCGGCACATGATCCGTGAACCTTCCGGTGTACAAGTCCGTGTGAAAATCCAGTTTCTGGTTTGCCGCAGCCTGATCGCCCTGCGGCATGGTCAATGCCGGCACGGCCCCATAATCCAGGGTTTGTGCGGATGCAAAGAATGGCAAGGAAAGCAAAATCGCCAGCCCCTTCAATTTCCAACGAGAATACAATTTCATGGTCAATTTTCCCTTCTGATTCACTGTGGACAGGTTTGAACGCTCAGACTGGCGGGCAAGGCTGAATTGGCGGACAGCGGATTCAGCCCCAGCAAATACTCGTCGGAATCAGAAATGCCGTCACCATCGGTATCCGGATTGTTTGGGTCAGTTTTGGTGACCAGTTTTTCAAACGCATCCGTTAGCCCGTCGCCGTCAGTATCCATCTGGGTCCCCAAAATGAGATATACCGCCGTGTTGGGCATGCCGGTGAGGGTGTAGGTGTGGCAGTGGTAGCCTTGCCCTTGCCACGCCCAAGCCAGGTTGGTGTTGCTGGAAAAATCGAGCAGCGAGTTGGCGAAGACATCGTAGGGCACACCGTCCACGCCGCCAGCGACGGTAAAAGTGATGGTCATCGTCCCGTTGCCGGCGGCGTGCGCGATGACATTGGTGATCCAGACATTGGTGCTGGAAATGCAGTCGGTAATGAGGATTCCCTGATCGTTCAAATTTCCAATCCCGGTAACGGCGTTGTAGGTCGGAATGTAAGCCGGCGTGGAACCGGCCGAGGCGATGCTGCTGGACATCGCCAGATTGTAGGGGTTAAAAAAATACCAGAACTGGTTGTAGTTAAAAATTCCCTGAATGGTTTCCGCGTCCAGGGGCACACTATAGGTGTAAACGGAGTTGAACAGGCCGTGGGCTTGGTGGAGACCATTGCTGTCGCTGCCAATGAAAAAGCCGTTGGTCAATACGTCCGGGCCGGGATAAACGGTCAGGGGCGGGCCGTTGGTCACCAGGTCGCCGTCCAGATACAGCGCGGTGTTGGTGGCGCAATAGGTCAGGGCGATGAAGTGGAAATAGTTGGTGGTCCAGTCGATGGGGACGGTCAGGTAGGTGACGACATTGCTAGACAGATCGTTGGTCTGAGCGGAGAAAGAGAGGTTCTGGCCGACGTCATCGACGTAAAGGCTCCACCAGCCGAAACTGGAATCGGGGGTGTAGCCGCCGACTTCGAGCAAGTGTCCGGAATCGCCCGGACCGGTGCCGCCGTCATTGGTGCCTGACCAGCTGGGTGCAAACCAGAAGGTAATGGTGCCGGCATCCACGGTGAGATTGGTAGTGCCATCGGCTTCGATGACGTTGTATTGGAGCCAGGCTTGGTTGGTGCTATCGACGACGAGGGATGAGCCGTTGCCGAGGTAGGAGTAATCGAGATTGGTGAAGGAAACGGGCGCGTAGCCATGGTTGCTAACCCAATTTGTCCGGTCATAAAAGGACCAGATATCCAGCGGAACATAGGCAGGGGCGGAATTGGTGCCGCCGGGCAAGAGAAAGGACACCGCCTGTGCCGATGGCAGCAGGGCCAATAAAAAGCTCGCGAGAATGAGGATGCGGGCAGAAACGGTTTTTAGCCCGTGAACGGCCCTGATGGTTTTGCCTGTTGGGTTCATAGTCCTTGCCAATGGGTTGCCTGAAACTGTGGAAATGTGGCGAAGTGCCGGCTGATTGCCCGCCCTAAACCGCATGAATTCCCTTCATGTTTTACTTTTACCTTTCTGATTTTTGTTTTCCCCGGATATGGCCCGAGTGTGGAACTTTTTTAACACGGTTTTGAAAAGTGTCCAGTCATTTTTGGTCTTGGCGGACGCTGCTGGCGCAGGGCCACAGTGAAAGTGGAACGAACATGGCGAATTGATGATGGAGGATGGCGTGGATTAATTTTTTTGGGTTGGACAGCCTTTGTCCAAGCGGTCGTGGCAGGATGGGGGGCATGAAAAGTCAATGTAGAAGGCAAAATGAAGAATGCAGAAACAGGGCAAGCGCATCGGTACATTACGGAGCGGCCTGTGTTGGCAATGTGCTGCGGCTGGTCCCGCTTGGGACACAACCGCGCTCCGGGCTTTGGCGGACAGCGTTTTTTTGGAAACATGAATATTACGAAACGAACCCAAATTTAAATATTAGTTAAATCACTGATGTTGTGTGTCTTAACTGTTTTTTTATGCACAAAAAAACGAACCCAAATGAACCCAAATGAACCCAAATAAAGCCAATTCAAACCCATTTCAAAGCCATTTGCAGAGTGGTGGCGGGCGTAATATGAGCGGGTTTCGGTTGCAGACGAAAGCGGCGCTAAAGCGACCGCACAGACGCTTCGCGCGAGCAAACGATTATGAATATGCGGCTATCGAAGATCTGGCAATGCCACAAGGTGCCCGCTGCGCGGGCATACAATGTCGCAGCGCGACATTGTCCACCTTTGCCGGTTTGCGAAGGCATGAAGATTTCACTTGAATAAATGCCGGAACGGGCGGATAAACAGGTATAAGCCTATGAAGACGACCTATCCCATCAGTTCGTTGCTTCACCACAAAACGTCCGCAGTTTGGACGATTGCTCCCGAGGCGACGGTGTTCGAGGCCATCAAGTTGATGGCGGATAAAAACATCGGTTCACTCCTGGTCACGTCGGGCAACCGGCTGGTCGGGATTTTCACGGAACGCGATTACACCCGGAAGATCGCGTTGCAGGGGAAGAGTTCCAAGCAGACGCAGGTGTGGGAGATCATGCCCAAGGACGTCGTCACGGTGACGCCAGACGATTCCGTGGAAGACTGCATGAAGTTGATGACGGAAAACCGGGTGCGTCATTTGCCGGTGATGGACGGGGTCAGTGTGGTGGGCGTCATTTCCATCGGCGACCTGGTGAACTGGATCATCTCCACCCAGAACGCGGCAATCGAACAGATGGAGCAGTATATTGCCGGTGGCGTGGCCACTTGAGGCGGCCAGCCGGAATCACTTCGCGAGCGAATCAATCAAGCTGTCGCGGATGGCGGCGTTCTTTGCCGCGCCTTCCAGGGCGCTGGCGGCTTTGCCGGTCGGGGTTGCGGGTACGCCGTTGGTTCCATTTGTTCCCGCAATTCCAGCCGCCGCCTTGTTGGGCATGACGGTGGCGATGAGATCGCCGATCTTGCCGTGGAAGTTGTACGCAAAGATGATGACCGTGGCGATGAACAGGTAGATGAACGCGGTGCGGACGCGCCCAAACCATTCGGCCCGCTTCGCAGCCTTCACCTCGTGTTGCCGCTCGGCTTCCGCCTGAGCTACAATCTGTCCCATGGCCCGATCAAATGCGCTGTTCTTTTTCATGCCACGACCTTTGCAACAACCGTGCCATGGTAAAAATTTCCTGAGAATTCCCTAAAGTTTCAGGAAAAGGCAATTTTTGGCTGGTTGAAGGGCGTATTGCCCGTGTTATGAGGGAATTCCTGCCGGGCTGAAGTGTTCGGCTTTTTGACATATTTGCCTGATGTGAGACCAAAAAACGAACGCCGGGCAGATTTTTCCACCCACATAAGGGACTGAAAATCAATGTTTAGTCAGTAAATGGGACGATGCCGTGCATTTCACATGGGTAAACGAGCGAAGCGGTGAATATCTCGGGGTAAGTTTCGGTTTGAAATGTTGCGGCTTCAGGCCGGATTCGCCGAATCCGGACAACCAGGAATATATCGGCAGTCGTAGATTCTTTGGCGGCCGTTTTTCGAGCAAGTATTGGAATGACTGTGAACTTGATGGAGTATTTCAATAATGATGCTGACATGATCGCAGCAACGGGAATCGTGGACGGCCTGGTTCCTCTCGGGGTGTTCAGTGCAGATGACCGATCTTTTTTACCGGCATGC
This sequence comes from Candidatus Acidiferrales bacterium, assembly GCA_035482455.1. GTDB lineage: Bacteria > Verrucomicrobiota > Verrucomicrobiia > Limisphaerales > UBA11358 > UBA11358. The sequence continues at coordinate 6,279 of DATHQS010000192.1, forward strand.
AAGACGGTGACGGGGCAAGCGCGGCAGTCGCTGGAAGCGCCGGAGCAGGGTATTTGTCAAATCCATCGAAAGCAGGAGCCGAATTGACGGCGACGTGATGCGATTCTGCGGTTACAATTTCGGACAAACCGTGTTGCTTGATACATAACGGGTTTGACTCGCCGTGCTACTGAATTTAAGCTGACGCCAATGCTGGCAGCTGAAACCAAAGTGACGGATGTGAAATCCGACCACACCTCCAAATCCGACCCGGCCCGTTCCTGGAAAGCAATTGTGGAACCGGTCGAGCCATTTTTGCAGGCCGTGACGCAACAATTGATGCGTCAGGCAAAGGAATTTGATCCCCAACTTGTCCCGTATGCGGAGCATGCCCTGAACAACAGCGGCAAACATTTGCGCCCAACCCTCGTGGCGCTGGCGGCATCCTGCTTTGGCCGGCCGAACGAAGCGCACGTCAAGGCGGCGGTCATCATCGAGATGATCCATCTGGCCACGCTGGTGCATGACGACGTGATGGACGAGGCGGAAATCCGCCGTGGCAGCCCGACCGTCGCCGCAAAATGGGGCAACGAGATCGCCGTGCTGTTTGGCGACTGCCTTTTTGCGCAGGCATTGAAACTGGCTTCAAGCTATCCGACCACGGAAGTCTGCCGCGCTGTTTCACTCGCGACCAACACGGTTTGCTCGGGCGAAATCATCCAGACCCAGCAACGCCGGAATTTCACGGCTGCGCGCCGGGATTATTTCCGGGTCATCGAGATGAAGACCGGCGAACTGTTCACGCTATCGTGCGATCTGGCGGCGTTCCTGAGCGAGGCCACGGAGGAGCAGCGCACGGCCTTGAAGGAATTCGGGGCGGCGGTAGGAACCGCTTATCAGGTCTTTGATGACTGCGTGGATCTGTTCGGCACGGAGGCGGATGCCGGCAAGTCGCTAGGTACCGATCTGGCGAAGGGCAAGCTGACCTGGCCATTGCTGCTGGCTTGGGAACGGGCCGATGCCAAAGATCGCGCCAATCTGGAAAATGCCATCAAGGAATGGCAACCAAAGCATTTCCAACTCGTCAACAAGCTGCTCGCGAAATACGAAACTTTTGGGCCGTCGGTTAAGGAAATTGAGAAGTTTTTGGACCTGGCCCGGCGGGCATTGCGGGTTTTGCCGGCTTCACCGGGACGAGCCGGATTGTCGCAATTGACGGATTATCTTGCGCAACAAACGTCGGCTTTGGCGGTTCAATGATTATGTCCGAACCAGCCACCACCCCCGACCCTAACACGCCGGCTGGTATGTTGGAGGGCGACCTGGTCAAGCGCGCCCGGCGAGGGGATCTGCATGCCTATGATGAGCTTGTAAAGCGTTATCAGGAGCGAATTTACGCCACAATTTACCACATGACGTCCAACCATGAGGACGCCAATGACCTTGCGCAGGAGGCATTTATAAAGGCGTATTCGGCGCTGAAGTCGTTCAAAGGCGGCTCCAGTTTTTACACTTGGCTCTACCGGATCGCAGTCAACAAAACCATCAATTTCCTCAAGCAGCGGAAGAATAAATTCCACCTGAGCTTGAACGATATCGATTTCAATGCCGAGCATGACCCGGACCTGATGGCCTTGATTTCCGATAAAACACCGACCCGTGACGTTGGTTTGTCGGAATTGCAAAAAAAATTGAACGAAGCGTTGCTCAGGCTGTCTGAACCTCACAGAATGGTTGTCATCCTGCACGATGTGCAGGGCCAGTCGCACGATGAGATAGCCGAAATCATGGGGTGCAACATCGGGACGGTGCGGTCCCGGTTGTTTTATGCGCGGCAACAATTGCAAGGCCATCTGGCCGAATACATCAAGCCATGAACGAAAGCGAAAATAATTTTAAGGACCTCAAGAACCTGCTGAAACTCAAGCGGCATGAGGTTCCGCCGCCGGGTTTTTTCAACCACTTCTCTGACGGGGTCATTGCCCGTATCCGCGAAGGGGAAGATCGCCGGTCCGCTTCTTTTGCCGCGCAACTGAATGACAGCGCCCCGTGGCTGGTGCGGTTTCTCCGCATTTTTGAAGCGAAACCGGGTGTCATCGGCGGATTTGCGACCAGTCTTTGCCTGGTGCTTTTGTTTGGGGTGGTTTTGGCGGAGCGTTCTGAATCAGGTCCGCAAAGCCCGTTCACCGCGTCATCGAGCCCGGCTGATTCAATGGCTTCCGGCGCGGCCTTGGTCCCCGGTGCCACGCCGGAATTTGCATCTTCGGAAGGCGGCATTGTCATCAGCACCAACGCCAGCCTCCAGCCGGCGGCCACCCTGTTTGGCCAGAATGGCGGAGCTTCTTCCCTGTTTCAGTCTGCCAGTTTTGCCCCGGCCCACTGAGCGGACCAAAAATTTTGTAAAGTTTGCGCGGTGAACGCTTGAAACGTCACCGCGCTTTTCATTTAATTCGCCAGTGCCAACCACTGTCATCGCGGTCGCCAACCAGAAAGGCGGCGTCGGTAAAACCACCACCGCCGTCAATCTGGCCGCCTGCCTTGCCGCCGACGGCAAGCGTGTGCTGCTCTTTGACCTCGACCCGCAGGCGAACGCCACCAGCGGTGTGGGGGTGGACAAGGTTGACGGTGCCAGCGCGTATCATGTCCTGCTGGGCGAGGGGAGCTTGCTCGAAAAGATCAAGCCCACGGCTTATGCCGGCTTGGAACTGATCCCGAGCGAGGTGGATCTTTGCGCCGCCGACTTGGAACTGGCACGGCTGGAAAATCATCTGCAGCGGGTGGCGCTGGCTTTGAAACCCGTCCGTGAGAGCGGACGTTACGATATTGTTTTGCTCGATTGTCCGCCGTCGCTGGGCATCCTTTCGCTGAACGCCTTCACCGCTTGCGACGGCGTGCTGGTGCCGTTGCAATGCGAATACTACGCACTCGAAGGCATCTCGATGATGAACCGTGTCCTCGACCAGTTGCGCGCCGCCGGGGTGAATCCGAACCTGAACATCTTCGGCGTGGCGATGACGATGTTCGACGGCCGCACCAAGCTGTCCAATGAAGTCGTGGAGGAAGTCCGCAAGCTGCTGGGCGAAAAAGTTTTTGAGACCCTGGTGCCGCGCACGACCCGCCTGGCTGAAGCGCCCAGCCACGGGCAACCCATCATTTACTACGATAAATACAGCAGCGGGGCCGCCGCCTACCAGCTGCTGGCGCAAGAGGTGTCCGCCCGGCTGGCCAAAAACAGCGCATGAAAATTGTGGCGATGTTCCCCGGCGCATCGTTGCTTGCCGCCACCCGGCAGTTTTAATAACCTCAAACCAATCTAACTATGGCCAAAGAAATCCTCGAAATGGTCGTCGAAACCGCGACGATGGAATTGCCGGACACCAAAACCCTGAAACTCAAATGGCCCGACGGGCACAATCCTGAGTTCAAGACCGGCCAGTTCATCACGCTCTACTGGCCGGACACGACGAATTATAAGCGCGCTTACTCGCTGTCTTCTTGTGCGCTCGACCGCGGCTTTTATGAGGTGACGATCAAACGCGATGGCAAAATGGGTACGCGCATGGTGGATTGGGCCAAGGTGGGCGATAAAATCTTCGTCATCCCGCCGGTCGGAAAATTTCTGCCCGTGTACGAGCCAAACAAGCATTTGGTCTGCATCGCCGGCGGTTCCGGCGTGACCCCGTTCCGCGCCTATGCGCGTGAGGCCACGCGGCGCAAACTGGAAACCAAGATCACTGTGCTTTACAGCGTCCGTCAGCCGAAGGACATCATTTTCAACAACGAATTCCGCGAATTGGAGAAGGAGAATCCCAACTTCAAATTCCTGGTCACCTGCACCCGTGCCACGCCGGAGGACAATTGGACCGGCCGCACTGGTCGCGTCACGCCGGAATGGATCAAGGAAGTCGCCACCGACCTGCCGAATACCGTCTTCTACGCCTGCGGCCCGAATGCGCTGGTGGATTTCGCCGAGGAACTTGTCATCCACGGCCTTGGCCTGCCGAAAGAGCAGATGAAGACCGAGAAATGGGGCTGAGTTTGGTTCCGGATTTGCAGGATAAACACGGAGGCAATTCATTTTGCTTTCGTGTTTGTTTTTTATCCGTGTGCATCCGGGCCCGTCCGTGGTTAAATTAAATCATGTTGAAACGCACCCCACTGTACGCCGCGCATCAGAAACTCGGCGCCAAGCTTATCGATTTCGGCGGCTGGGAAATGCCCGTCCAGTACACGAGCATCACGGATGAACATCTGGCCGTCCGCAATGCCGCCGGCATCTTCGACATCTCGCACATGGGCGAAGTCACGGTCAATGGCCCGGGTGCCGAGGCGTTCCTGAATTCCGTCCTTACGAACGACATCCGCAAGCTGCCGACTGGTGGTGGTCAGTACACATTGATGTGCCGGGAGAACGGCGGCGTGGTGGACGATCTGTACGCCTACCGGTTGTCCGTGGGGGTTTATTTTCTCATCATCAATGCCTCGCGGATTGAGGCGGATGTCGCGTGGCTGAAGGCGCAGGCGGCGAAATTTACCGGCGGTGAAGTGAGCCTGACGGACGCTTCGCATCATTACGCCGCCGTGGCGGTGCAGGGGCCGCGTGTGCAGGAATTCATCAACACCGTCATTCCCGGTCCATCCCGTTCGGTATTCCCGGTCGCCGCCGTCACCGATTTGAAGAAAAACCAGATCGCCGGCTTTCAGTTTGAGGATCACAGTGTTTTTGTCTCGCGCACCGGTTATAGTGGCGAAGACGGGTTTGAGATCGTCGGGCCGGATACCTCCATCCAACACATTTGGGCCAAGGTGCTGGAAATCGGCAAGCCGTTTGGCGTAAAGCCCGCCGGGTTGGGCGCGCGTGATACGTTGCGGACGGAAGTCTGCTATCCCCTTTACGGCCATGAACTGGACGAGAACACCACGCCGATTGAGGCGGGTGTGGGATTTTTTGTCGCACTCGACAAGGGTGAGTTCAACGGGCGATCTGTGCTGGCAGGACAGAAAGCGAATGGCACGAAGAAAAAGCTCGTGGCCTTCAAGATGACTGACAAGTCCGCGCCGCCGCGTCCGCATTATCCCATCTGGGTGAACGGCGCGAGCGTGGGCGAGGTCGTGAGCGGCACGCAGAGCCCGTCGCTCAATCTGGGCATCGGCATGGGGTATGTGCCGCCGGAATTTGCCGTGTCGGATACGAAGATTGAGATTGAGATCCGCGGCAAGCGGTATGGGGCGGTCGTGGTAAAGAAGCCGATTTATAAGAAGTGAGACGCGAATTGCGCTAATTACCGCGAATTTCCGAGGGGTAAATTCAATTCGTGGAAATTCGTGAAATTCGCGTCAAAAATTTTGCTTTCGGTCTTGGTTTCCAGGTGGTGAAATACCCGCACAATTTATGAGCAATGTTCCTTCCGATCTGAAATACGCCAAATCACACGAATGGGTCCGCGTCAGCGGCGACACCGCGACCGTCGGCATCACCGACCATGCGCAGGCCGAGCTGACGGACATCGTGTTTGTGGAACTGCCGGCCAAGGGCCGCAAGGTTAAGGCGGGTGAAGCCTGCGCCGTGGTGGAATCCGTCAAGACCGCCAGCGACATCTATTCGCCCGTCAGCGGCGAGATCACCGAGGTCAACAACGCCGTGGTGGACAATCCCGCGCTGGTGAACAGCGAGCCGAACACCGGCGGCTGGTTCTACAAGATCAAACTGAGCAATGCGGCTGAAGTCGGTGCGCTGCTCTCGCCGGAGGATTATAAGAAGCAGATTGGCGGGTAAATGCTCCGTATTTTCCCAGTTTTGGCTCTCATTGTTTGCACAAGCGGCTGCTGTGTGGGTCTTGCCACGAAGGTTCGAAACGAAACCGGTAAAGATGTTCTGGTGACGGTGGTTGATCCCACCGGGCATCGCACGTCAACTGCAGTTCCAGCGGGCATGTCGCGCCAATGCGGCAGTATTATTAATCTTGGAAAAGACGAGCATTTCAGTTTGGTGGTGTCTAATGAGCAGTCGCTGTTTACTTTTGCAGATGCATCGGCAATTGGCCGTTTACCGGACGCTTTCATGACGCGCTCCCGTTTCACAAGTGATTTCCCGTGCTTGCGCATAACGCGATACATAAAAATTACTGACAGCATGGCGATTTATGCAGGGGGATATGCTGCCGGATTTGCGAGCGATACAGTTTCACAGCCGCCTGGATTTCCAATCCGATTTTCGGAAGAGAAGAAATTAAAATAATTTGTCGATTTGCAACCAATGAAAATCCGCCTCTTTATAAAACCCTACTGTGGTTGGTGTCATAAAGCCATCCGCTGGCTGGATGAGCATGATATCAAATACGAAACTATTGATGTGATCGCGGACGAGGCGGCGTTTGCCGAGATGGTCCGCATCTCCGGGCAGGAGCTCGCGCCGGTACTGGAGGTGGATGGCAAGGTGCTGGCGGATTTCGGGCCGGAGGAACTGCCGGGCTTCTTTAAAAATCTCCAGCCGTAAAAATCCATGTGCATCTGTGTCCATCCGTGGTTAAAATGAATTTGTAATGACGACGACTGAACAGAAACCGCCCGCCCGCCCGCGTTTGCCCGAATGGCTGCGCATCAAGCTGCCCACGTCCGACACCTTCTCGCATACGCGCTCGTTGCTGGATGAACTCAAGCTGCACACGGTCTGCGAAAGCGCCAAGTGCCCGAACCATTGGGAATGCTGGAGCAAGGGGACGGCCACGTTCATGATCGCGGGCGACCGCTGCACGCGCGCCTGTGGCTTTTGCGCTGTCAGCACGGCCAAACCGCTCGCGCTCGAAGCGGACGAACCTATGCGCGTGGCGGAGGCTACGCGCCGGATGAAATTGAAGCATGTGGTAATCACCGCCGTGGCGCGCGATGACTTGAGAGATGGCGGCGCGGAACATTTCCAGCAGACGATCGAGGCGGTACGCCAATTGAATCCCGGCATCGTCATCGAGGTGCTCGTGCCCGACTTTCTGGATAACGATGCGTGCATCGAGATGGTGCTGGCCGCCAATCCGCATATCTATAACCACAATCTGGAAACCGTCCGCCGCCTGACGCCGTCCGTGCGGAATCGCGCGACCTACGACCGTTCCTTGAGCGTGCTGAAAAAGGCCAAGGACATGCGGGGCGATTCCATCCACACTAAATCCGGCATCATGCTCGGTCTGGGAGAACGCGAGGACGAAGTGTTGCAAGCGATGCAGGATCTGCGGGCGTCGAAGTGCGACATCCTCACGCTGGGCCAGTATCTGCAACCGTCATTGAAGCATCTGCCCGTGATCGAGTTTGTCCCGCCCGAAAAGTTCGCGGAATACAAGGTGCGCGCCGAGGCGATGGGCTTTGTCCATGTGGCCAGCGGGCCGATGGTGCGCAGCTCGTATCATGCGGACGAATTCAAGGCGGAAACGCCGCACTGCTGAGCTTCATTGCAACTGCAACAGGTAGAACAACTGCAACGCACCCGGGTTCATCGGGTTCGTGAAATTAAATCCGCCGTTCACGTCAAACGGGTTGGTTGAAACCGGCAGCCACTGGTTTAGCGGCAGCGTCAGGTTTGTTGACGTCAGCACGTAGAACGCCGAGCTCGGGAATCCATTCGTTCCGCCAATCATCAGGTTTGTGCCCGCGAACGTGAGGGCGTTGATGCGCGGGGTCACCGTGGCGTTGGGGGCGATGACGAGGTCGATCCGTTTCTGCGCGGTGTTGTTGACAAGATTCGCCGAAAAGCCGGCGGGCAGGGCGCCTTTCACAAAACTTCCATTCGCCGGTGACGTTCCTGTGTAACTGATGAGCGGGAAGGTGATCACGCCGCTCACGTTGGCGACGCCATCGATCACGATCGCGCTGGTCCCGTTCGCCACTAGGTTGGAAACGACGAGGTTGGTGCCGATGGCCAGGCCGTTCAGGTTCAGGTGCAGCGTGGAATTGGTAATGGCAAACGAGCGGAGGCCAAAGCCGGGTGTGCCGGCGCGGTTGGTGATGGCGAGGGTGGCGTTGAGCATCGTGATCGCGTTTGAGCCGCCGCCAGAGACGATGGAGTTGGCCAGCACGGTGCCGTTGCGGATGTTCAACGTGCCAGACTGGCCGCTGAAGCCGCCGCCGGTGTTAATCGCCATCGCCAGGACATTGTTCACCTTGAAGGTGCCGCCGTTGACGTTGATGACGCCCACGCCGTTGTTGGTGACGGTACCGGTACCGAGGCTCCAGCCGTTGGTCACGGTGTTCACGTCGAACACGCCGGCGTTGAAGCTGAGGACGCCCATGCCGCTGCCGGAGATGCCGCCGCCGGAATTGCCGGTGCTGGTGACGCCGACGGTCAGGCCGTTCACCAAGGCATCCACGGAACCGCCGGTGAAGTCGTTGGTGCCGGAAGTATTTTGATTGCTGTTGCTCTGCGGGGAAGCATTGCCGATGGCCCAGACAGAGACACGGCTGTTTGCGCCGTCGCTGCCGCGGAAATAAGCGGTCGGGCTGTTCAAGCCGGTGGGATTGAAGGCCAGCAGGGCGCCCGTCGTCTTGACGGAACCGACCCAGACCGTGTCGGCATAGATGCCGTTGGTTTGACCGAGATAAAGCAGGCTGGGCTTGGTGGCACCCGGGGTGGAGGCGCCGGTGTTTGAATTCCAAGCGACGAGCAAGCCGTTCGTGGTTCCGGTTGTGGAAATGGAGATGGTGTTTGTCCGGGCCAGACGCAGCACACCGGCGGCGCGGGGCGGGGCGGCACCGCCGTTCGGCACGCCGAGGCTCAACCGGGCGATGTTGGCGTTGAACGTGCCGAGGCCGGACATATCCAAAGTGGCGAGATGCGCGCCGTCGGTGCCGCTGCCCTGCGCGACGAAGAGGTTTCCTCCGCTGAGTGACAATGTCCCGCGCAAGCCCGTGATCAGGGCGTTCACCAGGCCGCCTGCGCCCGCATCCGTACCGGTGCCGACCAGCAAACCGTTGGTGAGGGACAATGTCTGTCCGTCTTCGATGAGCGTGACGTGATAATTCGGCGAGGTGTTGTTGTTGGCGTATTGCAACGAGCCGACGGCGAAATTGGCGTCCACCAAGTTGTTGGTGATGTTCGCCGCGACCGCCGCGGTGTTAGTGAACAGCAGATCGTTGGCCGGGCCGGGCGTGCCGCTGCCGCCGGCGGTGACGTTGAGCCAGTTCAAGGAGGTGGACCAGTTCATATCCGTGCTGGCATTGGTCCAGACCAAGGTTCCCGGCGCGGCGACAAGGTTGCTGCTGATGGTCAAACTCACCGTGTCCGTGTTCGTCTGGATGCCGTCGGTGCCGGCGATGGTCAGGGTGTAGGTGCCGCCAAGGGTTGCGCTGGTCGTGGTGAGGGTGAGGGTCGAATTGGTGGCGGTGCTGTTGACGGTGGCCGGGCTGAAGGCCGCGCCGGCGCCGGCGGGCAACCCGCCCACGGTCAAAGTGACATCGTTGGTGAAATCGCCGGTCGCAACATAAGTGATGGCATAGACCGCGCTGTTGCCGGGCACGATGGTTTGCGGATCGGGCGCGGCACCGAGCCAGAACGTATTGGTCAGGCTCAGAATCCACTGCGAGATCAGGTTGGTGGCGGTGATGTCCACCAGCGACGAGGCGAGCGGGGGCATCTGGATGGAATTTGCGCCGCGTGTGGAGATGCGCGTGAGCAGCACGGAATTCGTCAATGAACCCGGCACGATGACACAACTGGCCGGGTTGCCGAGATTGTTGACGACGGCACCGTTGATGAGCCCGGCGAGCGCGGTTGGCGTGGTGATGCGCGCATCCCAGTTGGCGTTTTGCGCGGTGCCGGCGGGCTGGTGGCATTGCGAGCAATTCGCCATCAGGAATGAACGCGAACGGAATTCCAGGCTGGCGGCGGTATTTGTCGCGGCCGCGAGCGCAAGCAGGGTGCTGACATCATTCGTGACGGGTGAGCTGAAATAACCGGCGGCGCTCCAGGCCTGGATCTCATTGGTCGCGCCGGAACCGTAGTCATAACTGCAATTCAACTGCTCGGTGCGCGTGCCGAGGCCGAATCCGCCGGCGGGGGTGTGGCAGGTGACGCATTCGTTTTGCGACGGGTAGTGCCAGACCTGCGTGCTCAGCACGCCGCCATTGTTGATGGTAAAATTTTCGTCCATGCCGGTGGCGGCCACGAGCGTGGCGTTCGTTTTGGAACCGCCCCAACGATAGCTTGCGCCATAAACCCCGGCGGAATTTTTTACGAGCAGCCGGGTTTCCAGGCGGATTTCCGAGGCCGGATCGCCGTTGGTCAGTTGCAGGTTGAAATGCTTTATCCAGACCGTGCCGGTGGGGAAGGACCAATTGGCATTGGGATTGAAACCGATGGTGAGGTTCACATTCGGCACGGAGAACCACCGTGATTTGATCGCGTTGTCCGACCAGAATGGCACGTTGATGGCGTATGGCACAATCCCCGGCGCAGCCTGCAGCGGGTCGAGCGGGGTGGTGAGCGACATCAAATTTGTGAACGCGCCGGTGTCATACAGCGTGGCCGGCAGCGGCGCGCCATTGGTGACGTTGTTGTAGGTGATGCGCTGGATGGTGCCGTTGTTGCCGGAACTCAGCTCGGCAAACAGGACGTCACCGTTCGCCGGGTCGGTGCCGAACGCGGAAATATGCGCGCTGGTGCCGACGTTGATGATGGGAGCCGTGGGGCCGGAGGAGCTGTTTATGTTGGTGGAGGCGACGGTGTAGTTGGAGGCGACGAGCGACCAGACGTTGCCGTCAACTTCGTCGGCGTAAACATACATCCCGTAAAGTTGCGACAGGCGCTGCCCACGATAGACCACGCCGCCGATGACGCAGTTGCCGCCGGTGGGGGTGGAGTTATGCGGGTAATTGACGATCGGGAAATAAACAGCCTGGTTGGTGATGTAGGGCGTATGCGGCAGGCCGGTGCTGCCGCCCGTGGCCACATTGGTCCCCTCCCAATACGCCCAGCCGTAATTGCCGCCACGCACGATGACATCGACTTCCTCGAAGTGATCCTGTCCCACGTCGCCCAGATAGAGAACGTTCGTGCCGAATGAATTTGTGAAATAATCAAAATTCCAGCGCCACGCATTGCGGAAGCCCATCGCCCAGAATTCCGTGCGCACCTGGTTGGAGTTGACGGTGAAGCCGTTGAAATTGGTCACACCGATGAAGGGATTGTCGATGGGAACGGCATAGTTGGTGGTCGAGGCAAATTCCGCGCTGGCGTTTGGCGGCAGATTGCCCGGGCGCTTGTCCACGTCCAGGCGCAGCATGGCGGAAAAGAAATTGCTGTTGATGAATTGCGCGTTGTTCCGGCCGTCGTATTCCAAACCCTCGTCGCCGACGGTCAGGTACAGGTAGCCATCCGCGCCAAAATGCAGGTCGCCGGAATTGTGGTTCACATCCCGGTCATACTGCCGGATCAAAAAAACTTCCGAACTGGGGTCGCCCTGGTTGGTGTTGCCGGCGGAGACCTTGAAGCGCGACAAGATATCATGTTCACCCGTGGTGCCGTTCGTGGCCTGGCCGGTGTAAAAGACAAAGAAATAACCGTTCGTCGCAAACCCCGGATGGAATGCCAGCCCCAGCAATCCCTGTTCGCCCGCTCCGCCGCTGAAACTGTCCGAACTGGTCACGCGATCCTGGATGTCCATGAACACCGCGCGCGTCGGGTTGGCGAGGTTCGTGATGACGAAAATCGTGCCATTTTTCCCCAGGACAAAAATGCGGTTTGTCTCCCCCGGTGGCGTGGCGAGGCAGACCGGATTGGTGAACGTGAGGCTGCCAAACGCGTTGACGGAGGTGTAGCCAAAAGTCGGCGGCGCGGTCGGCATCGTCAAGGTCGTGTTGGGAACGCGCTGGATTTGCGCGTGGACCGTCACGGCAACAAGGCCAAAACACGCCAAAAAGATGTGCGCGGGCAAAACAAAGAAACGCATCATAAGGACAATCCCTGAAAACCATTAACCGGTCAATCAGACTAATGTTCTAAGCCCCCGACGAGCCGTCAATGGGCGGCCGCCCGCATGTGCAGGAAGAGATATATGGCAAAACCGATGCCGGCGAAGCCGACGATAAAAAAGAAGGCGGCAACGAGGTTGGTGACCGTCTTGGCCCGCGCCATGGTCGCATCCGCCTGCTTCTTTTCAGAGCTGTGAAAACTGGAGAACTGCTGTTGCATCACGGCACTGATGACCGCCTCATTTTTCAGCTCGAGCGTGTACCATTTTTCCTCGGAACCCTTCAATTCATCCGGCAGGCGGGCGAGGGCCTCCAAGTCCGCCGGCTGGAATCCCCACCGGAGCCAAAAGGGCGAAGTTTCCTGTGTCCAGAGCCGGAAGATGCCGTGGTTGGCGGCCAGGGTCTGGATGCGGTCCCAGAACATCTGACGGGCGGCATCGGCCACGGAAAAATCGGAATAACCCTCGTTGTGGAGGAGACCGGCGGTGCGAATGACCTGAAAGCCGATTGCGCCCAGGACTTCGCCGTCCCGCTCGACGACCTGAAATTCTGTGAGCCGGCTTTCGAGCTGGTCCGCCGGCAGGCGCATGGACAGCCAGATGGCCTTCAGCGTGGCGAGGTCATCGACGGTCGCGCGGCGGATGCGGAGTTCCGGTTGGCTCATGCGGGGATTTTGGCGGAAATTTTCCCGGCGCAAAGATAAATTGCATTTTCTGCCAGCTATGTAACTTTCTGCGGACATTTTAGACATCAAAATCATGCCAATCCAACCCGATCAACTCATCACCGCCCTCGAATGGCGCTACGCGACCAAGCTTTTTGATACTGCTGCAAAAATTCCCGCCCCAGTGTGGAATGCGCTGGAAAAATCACTGGTGCTGACGCCGACCAGCTATGGCCTGCAACCTTACAAGTTTTTGGTCGTGCAGGATCCGGGGGTTCGCGCCGCTTTGTTGCCGCATTCGTGGGGGCAGAAGCAGGTCATGGACTGTTCGCACTATGTGGTGTTTCT
>DATHQS010000193.1:0-7700 GCA_035482455.1 Candidatus Acidiferrales bacterium
GCAACTGATTGTGGTGCAACGTCCGTCAGGCTTCGTCAGGCTTTGTCAGACCCTAGAATTTTTAAAAAGGTCCGAGGCTCACACACGGGCTCACGTTCGCCCATATTCGGCGATATTCGGTCAAATTCGCCGATATTCGCCCATTCCGGAAAAAATAATTTTTACTTGCGAGGAGCATCGCCAGAAATGGGTATGGACTTAGGAGGGCAACAAATCCAATACTTTTTGAATGAACCTAATTAAATCCCTCACACGGGTGGTTTGTGCCTCCCGGCTGCCGGTTTTACCCTTCCTGTTGGCCACGACGATGGCAGGTCTCGCGCAAACGAGCGTGCCGGTGCTACAGGTTCACGCCGACAAGGTCACGGCCAAGATGCCGCCGACGTTTTACGGGCTGATGACGGAGGAGATCAATTATGCCTACGAGGGCGGGCTCTACGGCGAACTGGTGCGGAACCGCGCATTCAAGGCGGATGCGATCCAGCAACCTATCAAGCCGGAAAACTATGACCCGGCGAAACATTATCCGGTGAAGATCGCCGTGAAAAATCCGCCCAAGTTTTGGAGCGCCATCAACGGCGCCAAGATCTCGCTGGACACCAACACCGTCCTGAACGAGGCACTCAATGTAAGCCTCAAGGTCGAAATCAACGGGGCCACGAAGAACCTCCCGGCGGGGGTGGCGAATGGCGGCTACTGGGGCATTCCGGTCAAACCGAACACGACGTACCACGCATCCTTTTATGCGAAGTCGAAACATTTCAACGGGCCGCTGACGGTCAGCCTGGTCCATCGCATCGATCCGAAAGACGTCACGGTCAAGACGCCTCCCGGCTTTGAGGTTCATCTTGGTGAGGCGGGCATGCCAGTCGCCAGCGCGGTCGTTCAAAACATTTCCGATGGGTGGCAGAAATATGAAGTGACGCTGACGACCGGCGACATCGAGCCCTCCAAGGACAACCAGCTTGTGATCACCACCACGAAAGCCGGAACGTTCTTCCATCATGACAGCACGATCTGGCTGCAACAGGTTTCGCTGTTCCCGCCGACGTACAAGGACCGCCCGAACGGCGACCGCGCCGACCTCTCGCAACTGCTGGCGGATGCGCAACCGAAATTTCTGCGGTTCCCGGGCGGCAACTTTGTGGAAGGCGATTACTTCAACGAACGTTTCAACTGGAAGGAAACCATCGGCCCAGTGGAGCAACGTCCCGGCCACCGCAGTTGCTGGGGCTACTGGGCGACGGACGGTTTTGGTTTGCCGGAATTCCTGGGCTGGTGCGAGGACCTGCACATGGAACCGGTGCTGGCGGTGTTTGCGGGTTACACATTGAGGCATGACCACGTCGCCCCGGGCGATAGCCTGGAGCCGTACGTGCAGGAGGCGCTGGAGGAGATCGAATACGTCACGGGCGATGCGACCACAACGAAGTGGGGCGCGCAACGCGCGAAGGACGGCCACCCGGCCCCGTTCACGCTGCACTATGTCGAGATCGGCAACGAGGACTGGTTCGACATCTCGGGCAGCTATGACGGCCGTTTCGCGCAGTTCTATGACGCCATCAAGGCCAAGTATCCGCAGCTCAAGCTGATCTCCACGGCCGGCTACGAACGCCCGGAAGCCCAACGCATCCACAGCCGCACGCCGGACCTGGTGGACGAACATTATTACCGCTCCGAGGAAGAAATGGAGTCGCAATCCTTTGTGTATGACAAGCGGGACCGCAGCAACCCGACGAAAATTTTTGTCGGTGAATGGGCGACGCGCGTCGGTTCGCCCACGCCGAACATGGCGGGCGCGCTCGGTGATGCGGCGTGGATGTGCTGCATGGAGCGCAATGCGGACATCGTGATGATGCACTGCTACGCGCCGCTCTTCGTGAACGTGAGCGACCTGGGCGCGGGCCGTTCGATGCAGTGGAAATCCGACCTGATCGGCTACGACGCGCTGAACAGCTACGGTTCGCCGTCCTATTACGCGCAGAAAATCTTCAGCCTGCACCAGGGCGATGAGGTGCTGGGCATCGACGCGCAAGATCTGCCGACCTACACCTGGATCCAAAATGGGCGCACCCGCAATGGCACACCGCTGCCGGCGAGAACCAACGAGGTGAAGTCGCTGTTCTACTCGGCCACGCACGACACGGCGTCCGGCAAGATCATCGTGAAGGTCGTGAACCGCGCAGATGCGGCGCAAGAGGTGAACGTGCAGATCAGCGGTGTCGCTGCCATCGCCGATGCCGGCACGGCGACGGTGTTGAAGGCGGACAACCGCGGCGAGACCAATACGATCGACGACCCGAAGCACGTGCTGCCCGTGACGGAAGCCGTGACGGGATTGGGAACGAGTTTTACCCGCAGCTTTCCGCCCTGCTCCATCACGATTTTGGAGCTGAGTGCGAAGCAGGGCGTTCTTTGACATAAGAGCTGAAGACGGAACGCGCGTGATTGACATGCGCCTCGAACGTTCGGTTCCGTCGCCTGACGCTACGCTCGGCGACGGGTTTTCGCAGCGCGAAAAACGCCACCACGCCCAGCGCAATGTCCCTACCTTGCCAAATTAGCCCGTGCGCCACTTCAACGCGTGAAGCTGCGCGTGTTCGGGATGCTTGACGTCCAGCGAACGCAGTTCCATCTCCATGCTGTCGTTGGCCAGCGTGCAACGAACCCAGCCGCTGGGCTGGCCTTCCTTGAAAGGATAACTCGTGGGCGGCAGGTTGATGAGATGGATGCCGCTCTCGTGCTGCGTGATGTGCCAGTCGTGCGTGTGACCGAAGACGAGCGCCTTGACCTGATGGCGTGGTGCGAGCACCTCCATGAGCGCACTGGTATCCAGCAGACCGGTGGTCGGCACCGGAAATTGCGGATTATGATGTACCACAACGACGGCGGGCTTGTTGGCACGCGCATCGAGTTCATGCGCGAGCCAGTCGAGCTGGGCCGGCCCGAGCAGGCCGGGTGTCTTGCTGGTGATGCCGAGAGAATCGACCATGAACCAGTTGGCGCGGTCGCTGCTGAAAACGGTCGCCTGTTTTTGGGGAACGGATTTCACCTTCTTCGCGTCATGCGGAAAGGCGCTCCAGAAATTTTCCCGCTCGTCGTGATTGCCCAGCGACAGATGAACCGGCGCCAGCGCGCGCACGGGTTCGATCAGCAAAGCGAACTGGGCATAATCTTCCGGCTTGCCCGTGAGGTAGGCGAGATCGCCGTTCACGATGACGGCGGCAGGCTTGACCGGCCAGGCGGCCAGCTCGCGCGAGCAGGCGACGAAGTGGTCGGTCATGTTGACATTGAGATACGTCTGCGCCGGGTCGCCCGCGATGTGGGTGTCGGACAAAAAGAAGAACGTGTGTTCGTCACGCGATTTGCCGAACAGACCGGCGTAACTCGAGGGCGCAATGGCAGCGACGGCACCGGCCAGGGCGGCGCGTTTCAGGAATTCACGGCGGGAAAGCTGGGGCAATGTGACGGGCATGGCGGGAAGTTAAATTGTTAAATGGTTGAATCGTTAAATTGGGAACTAACTTGGCAAAACGCAACAAACATTTCAGTTCAAAGTAAAAAGCCGGCGAGACAGGCGGTCATGTAAGCGGCGAGCAAGCCGCCGATCATCGCGCGAAAACCGATCTTGGCCATTTCGCCGCGGCGTTCCGGCGCGAGCGAGCCGATGCCGCCGATCTGGATGGCGATGCTGGAAAAATTGGCGAACCCGCACAGCGCATAGGTGGCGATGGTGAAGCTGCGATCGTTCAACGCAAGGTCTTTCGCATGGCTGGTCAAATCGATATAGCCAACGAACTCATTCAGCACGATGCGTTCACCGAGAATCTGTCCCACGCTCAAGCAGTCCTGCGCCGGCACACCCATGAGCCAGGCAAAAGGCGCGTTGATGTAGCCAAAAATGTTTTGCAGCGTAAGCGCGTGCGCGATCCCAACATGAGTTTGCACGAAACCGAAAACGTAGTTTGCCAGCGAGATGATGGCAATGAAACCGATGAGCATCGCAATGACATTCAAGGCCAGATGGAATCCGTCACCGGCACCCCGACACAGGGCGTCGATGGAATTGGCGGTCGTGCGCGGGACAGTTGCAGGCATGGAGGCGGCGGTTTCGCTTCGCTCGGTTTCCGGCAGCATAATTTTCGCGACCATCAGCGCGGCGGGACAATTCAGCACGGAAGCGGTCAGCAGATGTCCGGCGGACACCCCCATCGAGGCATAGACGGCGGCGACGCCACCGGCGATATGCGCCATGCCGCAGACCATGATGGTCATGATTTCACTCTTGGTCATGCGCGGAACGTAAGGCCGGATGACCAACGGCGCCTCGGTTTGCCCCATGAAAATGTTCGCGGCGGCGGAAAGCGTCTCGCTGCCGCTCGTACCCATTATTTTTTTCATCACCCAGGCCGCAGCGTGAACCACTTTTTGCAAAATACCCCAGTGATAAAGCAACGAAGAAATGCTGGCGACAATGATGATCGTGCCGATGACCACGATTCCAAGAATAAACGAGTGTTGCGGATCAAATTTGTCCGCCAGGTATTTTTGGTCCGCCACCACACCGAACACCTGCCTGGTTCCATCCGACGCAAATTCGTTCAGCTTGTTGACCGCTTTTCCAGCAACCTCAAAAACCGCCTTGCCCCAGGGCGTTTTCAAAATCAACAGTGCGAGCGCGAATTGCAGGATGATGCCCCAGATGACGGTACGCCACGGAAATTTTTTGCGGTTGTAGGAGATCGCCCACGCGACGGAGAGCATCGTGAGCCAGCCCAGGAGGCTGATGAATTTTAGGTCCATTATTTTTTGGCCGCGTGCTCCAAAACTTCCTTGTAAATATGCGGATGCAGCACGCCGACGAACGGAAGATTGCGGTAACGCTCCGCAAAATCAAGCCCGTAACCGATGACGAACAAGTCGGGAATGGTAAAGCCGACGTAGTCCGGTTTGACTTTGGCGACGCGGCGGCTGGGCTTGTCGAGCAGGACGCAGGTCTTGATGCGGCGCGGCTTGAGGGCCCTCAGCTTGGGCAGCACGCGGCTCAGGGTTTTGCCGGTGTCGAGAATGTCGTCCACGAGCAGCACGTCGCGACCGCGGACGTCGAGACGGAGTTCCTTGGTGAAAACCAGGTCGCCGGATTCCGTGCCCGCGCCGTAGCTGGAGACGCCGATGAAATCAAGGCGCAACGGGAGGTTCAGGTGCCGGATGAGGTCGGCGAGGAACAGAACGGTGCCGTTGAGCAAGGAGACGACAACCATTTCGCGCCCCTTGAAATCACGCTCAATCGACCGCGCAAGTATCTTGATGCGCTGGGCGAGCTGTTCGTCGGTGATGAGGATTTTTTCCACCTCAGAACGGAGGCGCACGGGGACGGGGGTTTGGGAACGGCTGGTTTTAAGTATGGTGCTCACAAGAATGACGGTCACGGAATCGTAATGGGTTTTAATCCTTTGCCGAGGATTTTTTATTCACCGCGGCCCAGTGCTCGGTTCATTTGCTTGGCGAGCCAGTCGGCTTCGAGGCGGTTCGGGACGCCATTGCCGACGGTACAGCGCCGGCCGGCGCGCGTGACGAGTTGGAGATTGTAGTACACCGTCTGGCCGCTGGTCATGCCCTCCTTGATTTCAAACCCCGTGATGACATCCGCGTCGAAGGTGCGCGTCGGGCCGAGGAACAGCCAATGCTTGGTGGCGTGGACGCTGGTGGCGTTGATGGTCACGCGGCTGGACCGGAGCCACATGTCGCAGCAGCCCACAACGAGCAGCACGTTGACCAGGCCAAACACGATCTCGAAAAACAACGAATGGAACAACAGAAAGGCGGCGGCGGTGAAAGTGGTCCAGACGAGGACGGCGGCGGTGAAGCCGACAAGGTTCATCAGGTTGCGAGCGGGGGGAAAATAAAATTCACGCGCGCCACCGATGTCGGTGACCTTGATGCGGGAATGTTCGTCGCGGATGACTTCCGCAACGGGAACCTGCAACGCGGCGGTCGGGTCCGCGATGTCGCCCATGATATCGTCAGTGACCTTGAAAACGGGCACTTCGAAATCGGCGTGGAAATCGATGCCCGCCTGCTTGCTGTTGGCGGTCAGCCGCCAGAGGATCCGGTCGTCGGGTTTTTCGTCATCGCATTGACGGCTGTCGGCAGGGATCTTGAAAAAGACCGGCACATCGTATTCCATCGGCCCGGTGCGCGGCAGGTTGCCGCCGAGGTGTTTCTCGTCCTCCCAGAGCACGTACTCGGAAACGCTGCGGCTTTTGCCCGAGCCGGTCACGAGGCGGCGCACGCAGCGCAGGCGGAGGGCGATGCCCGTCTGGGGTTGAAAATGCGCCGGAATCCGGATGGTGCCCATCAAAACGCCGCCGATGATGCCGGGGACGGATTTCAGCTTGAACAGCACCGCGCCATATTTTAGCTGGCGCAAGGTTTGATAAACCGCCGCGATCATCATGGCCAGCCCGATCAGCGGGAAAAGCAACGCGATCAAGGCAAGCCGGTTGCCTTTATGAAGTTCCTGCGGAATGATGAAAATCAAAATCGGGATGCCAAAGCCACAAAACGCCAGGGCCATGATCCAGAACAAGACGGCCTGGCCCCGGCCGGTGGATTTGATTTCGCCAACCGCCCAATCCGGGCGCAGCATCCATAGCTTGTCCGCGAAGCGCACCCGCAATCCGGCGGTCTGCTTCAGTTTTTTCCGTCCCCAGATTGCACCAAACATGAGGCCGAAGCCGACGAGGGAAAAAATGAACCCGAACAGGCAGAGCATCGAGCCGTCGTAGGTATTGCCCGCAATGAGCTTCCGGATGCCCTGAACGGCGGCGAGCAGGCCAAAGCCCGCGAACGGCGTGGCGAACAGGACCAGGAAGACGGTCGCGCCAAGCCCGTCCGACTTGGCAGGCTGAGATTTATCCGGTGGGAGGTTGAATGGCGAATCGTTCATTTCGGAGTCCATCGCGCTTCGATTCTCCCAGCGTGGCGCGGCAATTCAATTACAATTCCCGCCGTTTTTTGGAACCGCCGGACCGCCGGCTAGATGTGCTTCGAGTCGTTCTCGTCCTTCTTGACGTAGCCGCTGTCCTGGCGCTGGAAGTTCACGGCGTTCTTTTTGACGTAGGCGGCGAAGACGTCGTCGGCGCTCATGCCGAGCACCTGGGCCATGCTGATGAGGAAGTGGAACAGGTCCACGACTTCGACGCGGGCGTTCTGCTCGTCGAATTTCTGGTACTTGGCCCACCATTTCCAGGGGACGCTGTCGGTGAGCTCGGCCATCTCCTGCTGCATGGCGCGGGTGTAGTTGAGCAGCCATTTGGTCTTTTCCTCCTCGCTCATGCCGTCGGTCTTGACGCCGATGCGTTCGTTGAGGGCCTTTTGCATCCGAAAGAGTTCGCGGAGTTGGTCGGGATTTTCCATGCGCCAATTAACCGCCAAGACGCAAAGAACGCCAAGAAAAATCTTTGAACTTCGCGCGCAAAAGCCTATAAAAAGTTCATGCCAATGCTTCTAGCCAACGGCGGGCCGGTGATCTGGTTGATTTTGATCGCCGCAGCCATCGCCATCGCCGTGTTCGTCGAGCGCGCGTTGTTCTGCCACCGTGCGCAGATCAATTCCGCCGAGTTCCTCAACGGCGTGCGCAACGTCCTCAAGCGTGACAACGTTGTCGAGGCGGTTTCCATCTGCGACGCCACGCCCGG
>DATHQS010000194.1:0-13235 GCA_035482455.1 Candidatus Acidiferrales bacterium
GTGCGCAAAGGCAAAATCGTCGGGCGCGGCTGGAACCAGGTCACCTCCACGAACGACCCCACGGCGCACGCCGAGGTCACAGCCATCCGTGACGCCTGCCGCCGGTTGAAGACTTTCCAGCTCGACGATTGCGAACTTTACACCAGTTGCGAGCCGTGCCCGATGTGCCTTTCGGCCATCTACTGGGCGCGTTTCCAGAAGGTCTATTACGCGAACACCCGCAAGGACGCGGCCAAGATTGCCTTCGATGACGATCTTATTTACCGCGAGGTGGCCAAGCCGATCTCCAAGCGGCTCATCCCCATGAAACAACTGCTGCGCCCGGAGGCGTTGAAGGTTTTCACTGAGTGGCAGACCAAGACGGACAAGATCCGTTACTGAAACACCAAACGCCTGGACGATGGCGGATGTTGTGCACGGGACACAAATACACCGGTGCGCCATCTGCGGTGGAGCAATGAGGGATAGACAATTTTGTCCCGTTTGGATATGTCATATTGCCTGTCTGATGCCATTTCAAATGCGTGACCAGCTTGCTCATGATGACGTTGCTTGACCCTTTTGGGGGAGGCAACGGTCCATAAATCTGCAAACTTTGAAATGGTGCCGATCCAATTCCAAACGACTCCACCCGCAGTTCGGAAGGATTCCAGCTTGGATGTCAGGCAGGCAGTCATGATCTGGAGCCCAGCGATTCCAATTTGGCCGTGATGTCCTTCTTGCTTGCCACCCCGACGACTTGATCGTGGATCAGCCCATTGTGGTAGTAGACGAGCGTGGGGATGGACTCAACATGGTGCTGCTCGGCGAGCGCAGGGTTTTCGTCCACGTTGACCTTGGCGATCTTCACCCGGCCGGGGCGCTCGTTGGCGATTTCTTCGAGCACCGGAGCCAGCATCTTGCACGGCCCGCACCATTCGGCCCAAAAGTCCACGAGGACGGGCTGGGTGGCTTCGATCACTTCGCGCTTAAAATTGGCAGCGGTGACGACAACGGTTGATTTCATTTCTTGTGATCGGTAGATGGGCTGGCGCTGGCGAACACCTGTTGTTCGCTCCAGCCGCCGCCGAGTGACTTGATGAGTTGGACGGTGGCGATCAGGCGCTGACCGGCGAGTTGGGCATTGGCCCGCTCGGCAGACAGGGCGTCACGATTGGCATCCACCACGGCAATGTAGGCAACGATGCCGGAACGGTAGCGTTCATCGGCCAGGTCCGCCGCCTGGCGGGCAAATACCACGGCGCGCGATTGAGCGGCGGACTGGTCCACGAGATGGCGGATGCCGGACAGGCTGTCCTCGACATCGCCAAAGGCGACGAGAACCTGCTGGCGATAGAGGGCCACTGATTCTTCATAGGCGGACTTGGCACGCTGCAAGTTAGCCAAGTTGCGGCCACCGGCGAAAATCGGCAGGGAAACACTCGGACCGAAGGACCAGGTATGACTGCCCCAATTGAACAGGTCTTCGACATCGCCGCTCAGGTAGCCGCCCGAGCCGGTGAGCGTGACCACGGGAAAGAACGCGCCCTTGGCGACCCCGATCTTGGCATTGGCGGAGGCGAGCTGGCGTTCGGCCGCGGCCACGTCCGGCCGGCGTTCGAGCAAGTCGGCGGGCAGACCGGCGGGAATTTCCGGCGGTTGGGGATTCCATTTTTTGTCCGCTTCGGGCAGCGCGGCGAGCCGGAAGTTGGCCGGATTTTCGCCGACAAGAATGGCGATGGCATTCTCCAACTGGTCGCGCCTTTGTGCCAGCGAGGCGGCTTCGGCCTCGGTGGTGGCGAGTTCAGTTTCGGCCTGAGCGACATCGAGCTGGCTGCCGATGCCGCTGTCAAAACGGTCGTGCACCAGCTTCACCTGTTCCTTGCGCAGCGCGACGGTGCCGTTGACGGTGGCGATCTCCGCATCCAGCGAACGCAACGCGAAGTAATTTTGTGCGACGTCGGACTGGAGCGTGAGCAGCACGTTGAAATAAGTCGCGAGCGAAGATTGCGCGTCGGCACGGGCGCTTTCAAAACCCCGGCGCACGCGGCCCCACAAATCCACCTCGTAGCTCAAATCCAGCGGTGTGCTGAACGTGTTGGCCGTGAGGCTGCCAAAGCTGGGATTGGCATTCGGTGAATAACGCTGACGTGCGTAACTCGGGTCCGCCGAGATACTGGGCAGCAGGTTGGCGCGCGCCACGCGGGCGGTGGAGCGGGCCTGGTCCACGCGGGCGATGGCAGCCTTGAGTCCTTGATTCGACTGGGCGGCCTGCGATTCCAACGTGTTCAAGGTGTCATCGCCGAACACTCTCCACCAATTGTCTTTGGGCACGCTGTCGAGCGGTTGGCCTACTTTCCAGTTGCCCAGGTCAGCCGCCTTGTAGCCGGCCGGGATGGAATTACTCAGGGCCTTGTAGTCCGGGCCGACGGTCAGGATGCCGGCGTTCGATGAGACGACGCTGAAGAGCAGGGCGGCGGTGATGATGCCTACCGTGACGGTACTGGCACCGGGAAAAACGCTTTTCGGTTCCGCCGTGGGCTCGGCTTTTTTCTTCAGGCCAAGTTTCATCAAGGTGACATAGAACACCGGCGTGAGGAACAGGCCGAACAGCGTGACCCCGATCATGCCGGAGAACACGGCGACACCCATCGCCTGGCGCATTTCCGCACCGGCACCTTTTGCCACCACCAGCGGGAACACGCCCGCGATGAACGCGATACTGGTCATCAGGATGGGACGCAAACGCAAACGGCAGGCTTCGATGGCCGCGGCGAAGGGCGTCATGCCTTCGTCCTGTTTCTGCTTGGCGAATTCGACGATGAGAATGGCGTTCTTGCACGCGAGACCGACCAACACGATGAGGCCGATCTGGGTGAAGATGTTGTTGTCGCTGCCCTTGAGCCAGACGCCCGTGATGGCGAACAGCAGGCACATCGGCACAATCAAGATGATGGCCAGCGGCAGGCGGAAACTCTCGTACAACGCTGCGAGCACGAGGAACACGAGCAGGAGGCACAGCGGATAGACCACCAAGGACGCATTACCGGCCAGGATGCGCTGATAGGTGAGTTCCGTCCATTCATACGACATGCCGCGCGGCAGGTTGTCCGTGGCGAGTTTGGACATCAACGCCTCCGCCTGGCCCGAACTGTAACCGGGTGCAGGGCCGCCGTTGATTTCCGCTGCGGGATAGCCGTTGTAGCGCATCACGCGGTCCGGGCCGTGCGTCTCGGTGACTTTTACAATCGCCCCGAGCGGAACCATATCGCCCTTGTCGTTGCGCGTTTTGAGCCGGGTGATGTCCTCGGCGTGGGCGCGGAAGGGGGCGTCCGCCTGCGCGATGACTTCGTAAGTGCGGCCGAATTTGTTGAAGTCGTTCACGTAGAGCGAGCCCAGATAGATTTGCATCGTCTCGAAGAGATTCTGCAACGGCACGCCCTGGAGCTTGGCCTTCACGCGGTCAACATCCGCATCCAGCTGGGGCACGTTTACAGTGAATCCAGAGAACACGCCGCCGAGTCCAGGCGTCTGGTAACTTTTGCCGATGACACCCTGCAAGTTTTGGTACAAGGCATCGTAGCCAAGGTCGGCCCGGTCTTCGACATAGAGTTTAAAGCCGCCAATCTGGCCAAGGCCCATCACGGCGGGCGGCGGCACGGCGAGGACGAACGCATCCTTGATGGAGCTTAATTTCTGGTTCAATGCGGCGGTGATGGCCGGTCCGCTCAGGTTCTTCGTTGTGCGTTCGTCAAACGGCTTCAAGGTGAAGAAGACGATGCCGGCGTTGGGCGCCACACTGAACCCGCTGATGCTCAAGCCGGGGAAGGCGACCGCGCTTTCCACGCCGGGCAGTTTCAAGCCGATGTCCGACATGCGGCGGATGACCGCCTCGGTGCGGTCGAGGGAGGAGCCGTCTGGCAATTGCGCGAACGCCACGAGATATTGCTTGTCCTGCGTGGGCACAAAGCCCGTGGGAATCTTGTCAAAGCTCCAGCCGGTCAGGAAGACCAGACCGCCATAGACGAGCAGGGCGATGACGCTCTTGCGCAGCACGGTGGCGACGCCAGTGGAATACTTTTCACCCGCCCAGGCGAATACGCGGTTGAAGGGATTGAAAAACCAGCCGAACGCCTTTTCCATTCCGCGCGAGACCAAATCCTTGGGTGCATGGTGGTCTTTCAGCAACACCGCGCACAGGGCAGGGGAGAGCGTCAAGGAATTGAAAGCGGAGATGACCGTCGAGATGGCGATCGTCAATGCGAACTGCTTGTAGAACTGGCCGGTCAGGCCGGTGATGAACGCCGTCGGCACGAACACCGCGCACAACACAAGCGCAGTGGCCACAATGGGGCCGGTGACTTCCTTCATCGCCTGTCGCGCCGCCGCCGGTGCGGACAAACCGCGTGCGATGTTACGTTCCACGTTTTCGACGACGACGATGGCATCATCCACCACGATGCCGATGGCCAGCACGAGGCCGAACAGCGAGAGCGCGTTGATGCTGAAGCCAAACGCCAGCATGATCGTGAAGGTGCCGATGAGGGACACGGGCACGGCCGCCAGCGGAATGATCGCCGCCCGCCACGTCTGCAAAAAGATGATGACGACGATCACCACGAGGAGAATCGCCTCGAGCAGCGTATGGATCACGGCCTCGATGGAGTGCCGCACGAACACCGTGGGGTCATAAACCACGTTGTAGTCGAGCCCTTCGGGGAAGTTTTTCTTCAGCTCCGCCATCTTGGCGCGGACGTTCTTGGAAAGGTCCAGCGCGTTGGCGCCGGGCGTCTGGAAGATCGGAATCGCCACCGCGGTCTTGTTATCCAGCAAGGACTGCAGGGCGTAGCTGCCGGCGCCAAGCTCGATGCGGGCGACATCCTTGAGCAGGGTTTTTTCACCGTTCGCGCCGGTCTTGATGACGATGTTACCAAATTCCTCCTCGGAGATAAGACGGCCTTTCACGTTCACCTGCATCTCAAAATTCACCGGGCTGCTGAGCGGTTGCTGGCCGATCACGCCGCCGGCGACCTGCACGTTCTGTTCACGGATGGCGGCGACGACATCGCTGGCCGTCAGGTTGCGCGCGGCGACCTTGTCCGGATTGAGCCAGATGCGCATGGCGTAATCGCCGGAGCCGAACAGCTCCACGTCACCGGCGCCCGGGATGCGGGCCAGCGCATCCTTGATCTGCAAGGTGGCGTAGTTGCGGATGTAGACCTTGTCGTAACGGTTATCCGGTGAAAACAAGTGGACCACCATGGTGAGATCGGGCGATTGCTTGGTGGTGGTGACGCCGAGGTCGCGTACTTCCTCCGGCAATTTCGGCAGCGCCTGCGAGACGCGGTTCTGCACCTGCACCTGGGCCTTGTCCGGATCGGTGCCGAGCGCGAAGGTCACGGTGAGCGTCATCACGCCGTCGCCGGTGGCCTGCGAGAACATGTAGAGCGAGCCTTCCACGCCGTTGACAGCCTGCTCCAAGGGCGAAGCCACGGTCTCGGCGATGGTTTTGGGGGTGGCGCCGGGGTATGTCGCCCGCACAACGATGGTCGGCGGCACGACTTCGGGGTATTCGCTGATCGGCAGGCGGAACAGCGCGAGGAGACCCATCACGAAAATGGCGATGGAGAGGACGCCCGCGAAGATGGGACGTCTAATGAAGTAATCTGAAAAGTTCATACTTCGGTCAGGTTTAGGTTGGATTAGGTTTTTTTGGAGCGGCGGTGATTCAGCGCTGCGCCAGTTTTGGGGAAGGAGATTTCGCGAAGGCTTCCGGCTCCGGCGTCACCGGCATTCCGGGGCGCACGCGTTGGAGGCCGTTCACCACGATCCGCTCGCCGGCAGTCAGGCCGGAGCGCACGATGCGTTTGCCATCGTTGAGCGGTCCGAGCTGCACCTGCCGGTAAGCGACGGTGTTGGTCGGGGTGATGGTGAGGACGAATTTCTGCGCCTGGTCGGTGCCGATGGCTCGTTCATCCACGAGCACGGCCTCGTGCCGTTCGCTCAGCGGGATGCGGATGTGGGCGAAAAGTCCGGGGACAAGGCGGTCGTTTTCGTTGGTGAACACGGCGCGCACGAGGATGCTGCCGGTATTCGGGTCCAGCCGGTTGTCAAAGGATTCGATGTAACCCTGGTGCGAGAATTCGGTTTCATCGGCAAGCTGCAACTCAACGGGCACATGGCCATCGCTGTCGGCATCGAGCGTCTTGGCGTGGACGAGATTGTTGTATTTCAAATAGGCGTCTTCATCAATGGTCGCATACACATAGACCGGGTTGACGGAGACGAGTGTGGTCAACAGGGAAGAGGCGCCCGCGATGCCGCTGACATAGTTGCCCTCGGTCAACAGCGCCCGGCTGACGCGACCGCTGATGGGCGCACGAACCTGCGTGTATTCGAGGTCGAGTTTGGCGGAGTCCAGGTCTGCCTTCGCGGCGAGGTAACGCGCCTGGCGCGCGCCGGCCTCTTCCTTGGAGATGGCGTTGTTCTTGAGCAGGTTCTCGGTGCGATCGTTCTCGCTCTTGGCCTGTTCATAGACCGCCAGGCGCTGGTCGTACGCGGCCTGGTTCCAGCGCGGATCGATGACGAAGAGCACATCGCCCTTGTTCACGAGCTGGCCGGATTGGAAACGCACTTCCTGGATGTAGCCGGAAACGCGCGGACGGATCTCGACGGATTCAATGGGCTCGGTGCGGCCGGTGAATTCGCTCCACTCGACAATTTCCTTTTGCTGCACGGCGGCGACGGTCACGGACGGCGGCGACGGCGGTTGCGACTGGGCGGCAGCGTGGCTGCAGCCGGTGACAAAACCGGCGGCAACGGTTGCAGTGAGGGCGATCAACAGGGGACGGACAAAATTCTGGTTCATGGTATTTCGTGGTTGGGGGTTTTGGTTTGGTTCGTTAAGGGGCCGGAGGCCCGGCTTACGCCGCGTGGGCGTAAGCCGGTTGCAACTTCAGCATTGATTGCTGACGCAGCTGCCATTGCGTGGCGGCCTGAAGTTTTTCGGCCGCGAGCAACGGGAAGACGAGGTGCGGATACTTGGTTTGCTGGGCCAGGGCATCGGCTTGGAAGAGGACCAGATCGAGCCACGATTCATGGTTTTGGAACCTGCCCCGGAATTCGGCGACGAGGTTGTCCTTGGCGTCCGTGATCTGGGCGGCAATCTTTTCACAGGCACCAAGGCAGGCGGCGGTAAAGGTTTTGGCGGCGGTTGTGTTATTCTGGTTGGCAGCGTTGGTCGTATTCATATTTGTTTTAATAATTTAAATAGTTGTCTGTTTAGTAAAGTATCAGTTCAAAAAAAATCAAAAATCAGGCGGCTACAACTTCTTTGCTTTTTACACCCAACAGGCTGAACAGGCCGGAGGACAGATCGCGCAGGGATTCAAGACTGTTTTGGATCCGCGCTTGCGTCATCAAGCCTTGGATATATGCCATGGACATCCGGGCCATGGCTGCGGGATCGGTCACCTGGGTCAGCCCGGCGGCGTTCGCATCGCGAATGGCCGACTCGATATACTTGTATTTGTAATCCATGATGGACTGGATCTTCTTCTGCAACGCATCTTCCTGCGTGCAGACTTCGCAGCCCAGGGAAACCTGCGGGCAACCGAGCACCCGGCCATACTGGGCCTTGATTTCGCTTTGCACCTTATAGTTAAACTCGCAGTATTTTTGCAGGCGTTCCAGCGGGGGAACCGTCACGGAAAAAATCCGGTCCAGTTCAACGCGCCGGTCTTGCCAGCTGGCATCCAAGGCTTCCGCGGCCAATTGGGACTTGGAATCGAAAAAATAGTAAAAGCTGCCTTTTTTGACGCCAGCCTTGTCGCAGATGTGGTCGATGGTCGTACTGGCGTACGAGCCGGTCCAGATCAGCTCCAGCACGGCGTCCATCAATTTCACTTTGGCATCACTCACACGGCCCATAATCTTTTAGTCAGTTAAGGAGTGGCATCATTGCCGCATCCACATAGACAGATTAACATAGTGGACTAAACAGTCAACTACTATTTTAAAAATAGTTTGGCCGGTTAAGAGGCGGGGTTAACCGCTTGAAACTCAAGGGCAAATTCAAGTGCGAAAAACCCCAATCGGCTGTCAGCATCAATTTATGCCGAACGTTGTCCATTTGGCTTACTGCATCGGGGGGCCCGTTTCGGGCATCGTGCGGTAGAACAGGGCTGACTTAGTCGTCGGGTCGGGATCGACGAAATCAATCGTGCCATTGACCACCTGATTGGTGCACACCGGTGTCCAGTGAATCATGTCGGCGGAAGTTTCGACGCGGAACCAGGCGCCATCCGGTCCGGCGGCGGCGAAGTTGAACGTCGCACCGGGCGTGATGCCGGTGACCGGTCGCGGCGATTCACTGTCAAGGATGATGGCGGCGGCGGCCCGCGGATAACCGAGCACATAATTGGTGCCGGGAGCAAGTTTGAGCACGACGCTGCTGGTGATGTCGGGCGGGCCGTCATCCAGCGGCACGATGGTGATGGCGGCGCGGCGTTCACCCGCCGGAATCGTCACCAAGCCCGGCAGCGCCACGTAGTCAACGCCGTTCGTGGCCGTGCCGCCGATGGCGTAGCTAACGTCGAGGCTGTCATTGGT
Source organism: Candidatus Acidiferrales bacterium (assembly GCA_035482455.1). Classification (GTDB taxonomy): domain Bacteria; phylum Verrucomicrobiota; class Verrucomicrobiia; order Limisphaerales; family UBA11358; genus UBA11358. The sequence goes on from DATHQS010000194.1 coordinate 8,590, forward strand.
CGCGCCAAAACGGAATACGGTGCAGGTGGCGTTCTTCGGGCCGCAGTTGGTGAACAGGCGGTAGGTGGCGGTGGGTGATATCCAGTTGCTCCAAGTGGCGGTTGGGCCGACCAGGCCGATCCACGGCCAGCAGTTTGTGCCTTCGATGGCAATGGGGTCAGTGGCGACGATGGTGATGATGGGCGGACGGTTGGTGGGCGGTGGCGGCGATGGCAGGACATTGATGAGCACCGGATCGGAAATGGCTGATGCCCCGCCGTCATCAGTGGCCTGGGCGGTCAGGCTGATGTTTGTTTTCACCGGCGGATTCGTCCAGAGCAGCACCCAATAATTAGTGGGTGTGACATACAGGACTGAACTTGCCGATGACGGTGGCGGCACGGCGGACACGTGGTGTCCGAAACCAAGGCTGGAGCCGTCGGCAAAGAATTCAACCGAGGCCACCGTCCCATCGAGGTCGAAGGCGAAGGCATAAATCGGAATCGTCACCGGGGCGCGGAAGATGGCGCCATTGGGCGGGCTGATGATCCGCACGATGGGCGGATGGTTGGTCGGCGGCGGTCCGGCCACCACGGAAATCTTCACCGGGGCGGATGTCGTCGCGAGGCCGCCGTCGTCTGTGGCCACCGCTGTCAGGGAATAAATATTGGCCGGGATGTTTTGCCAGTTGAAGATATAAACCAGCCCGGAGACACCGCCACCCGGCGGCGGGTCCAATACGACCTGTTGTCCGCGGCCAAGATCCGTGTTGTTGGCGAAAAATTCCACATTCGAGACCGTGCCATCCGGATCTGTGGCCTTGGCGATTAACGTGATATTGGCGGGCGCCTGATACACCGCGCCGTTGGTTGGATTGACCAGCGCTACCGCCGGAGGAATGTTGCTGACACCGGCTGGCGCGATGAAAGCCGTCGCGCTGCTGGGCGAACCGATGGAATAATTGACCGGGGTCATGAGTGGCGACGGGCACAGATCCAGCGTAACGGTCCGGATGTCCGTCTGACCCAAGTTCACTGGGTGGATGACCACGGTGTTGGATGTGACGCCGGAGCTGAGCGGGACGAAGTTGCCGATGCTCTGATAATCCACACCGTTGGAGGCGGTGCCGCTGATACAGCAGTACACGTTGAGCGCCGGCACGGTATTGCCGGAGCGAAAGACGGTGAACGCAGCGGGGTCGCCAGCCCAAGTTCCGTGGTTATCGGTGGCCTGGATGGTGACGATGGGAACGGTGCTGGTGGCGACGTCCTGCGCCATCAAGCCGGCGGCGGATGCCAGCAGCAAAAGAAGTGCGGTCAACAACCCGTTGGCACGCAATGCCCAATGATGCGTATTCATACAACAGAACCTTTCTCTTAATGATGGGCGGCCTTTACGGGGCCAACCTAAAAGCAAGCACAGTCCTTAAAAAAGTCAAGTGGGGGCCGTGTCCCGAATGAAGCCGGCCGCAAAAATTTCAATCCGGTTTGCAAAAAATGGAAATGGCCAGACCCGGGCAGGTGGCTACCATACCGGCATGAAATCCAGATATCTTGTGCTGGCCGCGGCGTTGCTCTGTTCTGCCGGGGTGATGGCGGCGGATGACGCCAAGCCGGCGAAAATAAAAATCATCCTGGTGGGCGATTCAACGGTGAACGACCGGACCGGCTGGGGAACGGGCTTTAAGCAATTTCTTACTGACCAGGCGGAGTGCATCAACACCGCGGCGAACGGGCGCAGTTCCAAAAGCTTCATCAGCGAGGGCCGATGGACGAACGCGCTGGCCTTGAAGGGCGATTATTACCTCATCCAGTTCGGCCACAACGACGAGCCGGGCAAGGGGCCGGACCGCGAGACACAACCGGAGACCACTTATCGTGCGAACATGGAGCGCTACGTGGAGGAGACGCGGGCCATCGGTGCCAGGCCGGTGCTGGTCACATCGCTGGTGCGCCGGTCTTGGGACAAGAATGGCGACGGCAAGATTACGTCAAGTCTTGTGCCGTATGTCGAGGTGGTGAAAAAGATCGCCGCGGAAAAAAACGTGCCGCTCATCGACCTGCATGCCAGCAGCAAGGAATTGTGCGAGCAGTTGGGCGTGGAAAAGTGCAACGAGCTAAGCGCGGTCATCAAGGGGACCAATGGCGTGAACTCGGTGGATAACACGCATCTGAATGCCAAGGGCAGCGTGGTGTTCGCCCAGCTGGTGGTGACGGGGCTGGCCAAGGCGGTGCCGGAACTGGCACCGTGCCTGAAGGTGCCGGAGCCGGACCAACCCAAAGCCGCCGCTGGAAAATGACCGGTTACCGCCGTCAGTTCACAACTGCGGCGGGCGCGGGGTGAATACTTTCAAGGTCAGGCCATCGCTCCCGGAGCCGCCGGTGAAGACGGACATGTAAAAGTACTTCGACACCTTGTCGTAATCCGGCAGCAGGGAAAAGTCAGCCCATTCACGAAACTCCTGCGGGATGGCCCGCATGGTGGGATCGGAGTCGATGGCGTACTTGAACAGCTTGAACGAGATGCGCATGCCTTCGCGCTGGTTCTGGTAGCTGAAGAGGCCGGTGCCGGTGCCGCCCACGCGCGCGGCGGCATCACTGAGCCCGGCGGTGTCACGCAGCGGCTTCACGTTGGCGTCCGCGCTGCGCAAAAATTCCTCCATGATGCCCGCGTCCGTGGTGAAGGCCACGTAACCGCTGGCGGAGCTTACAAGCAATGGGGGCTGCGGCACGTTGCCGGTGGCCGTGCGCTGCGGGCGCATGGCAATGGAATGGATCTTATGGCCGTGAAAATCGCGCGGTTGCACGGATGAATCCTGCGCGGCGATGAGCGAGCCCACCACCTTGACGGCCTGGATGATCTCGTCCGGCTTGGGTGTGGCGATGAGGATGATGTCCGGCGGATTGGCCATGGCCGCCAGCGAATCGCCCATGGGGGCCTTGGCATAGGTGACGATGTCATCACCCAGATTGCCGAAGAGGTTTTTGCGCAGATCAAAGCTCGGATCTTTCTGCTGGGCCATGGCATTGGCCGTGTCCACGACCGAGTTGATGCCGGCGAGCGCCTGGGGTGAGATGCCGGCACACATGGTTTGCAGGTCCGCCCAAGCCTGCTTGCCATCCAGGCGGATGCGGGTGTACTTGATGGCATCGGCGGGGACGAAGGCCGGGGCGCTGGCATCCTTGGCGGGCAGTGAAATGATCTTCAATATGCCGCCGCGGTTATCGGCCGGGACGGAGAGGTGCACGTCGGCGGTGGAACCGTCACGACCGTCACGGATGGCGAAGCTGGCAGACTTGATGCCGCCCAGGCCGGTCGCTTCCAAAACCTTTGCCACGGAGAATTTTGGCATCCCGCCAGAATCAGGATCGCCGGCGTCGGCGGCCTGGGCCTGGGTGATGAGGTTGAAAAACACCTTGCCGTTGAACCAGCCGTAGTAAGTCGCCGGGGTGCGGAATTGGGAGAGCTTGTCGGCGGCGAAATTGGCATCGTCGGCGAGCGCCGGGATGGAGCTGCCGGTCAGGTGGGCCGCGATGGCGTCGGCCAATTTCTGGGAATTGGCGGCGATGAGCAGGGATTCATACTGGGCAAAATAAATATCAACCGGCTGCTGGGGCTTCTGCTCCTTGCCGAGTTCCGTGACCGGCGTACGCTGGCCGAACAGGTCGGAAAGGTCGTTGGTTGACAGCGTCACGACCGTGAAGCTGAGGCCGCGAATTTTTTCAGTGCGCAGGGTCCGGCCGCTATCGGTCATCTTTTTGGTGAGCGTGGCGAGGTTGGTCTTGAGCTGGGGGCTTTTGTCCCTGGCGTCCAGCAGAACGACCAGGCCGGGCGGGATATCATCGTGACCGTTGGAGCCGTTGACGGTTGCGGCGATGGTGAATTGTCCCTGGAGCAGGTCCGTAAAATCATCCACCTTGAGGCCGAGATCCTTTTCGAGGGGGGCGATGAATTTTTCCGTGAACTTGCCCATGAACTTGTCATGGAAGGGCTTCATGGCCGGGTCGTTCCAGAACATCAGCTGCGGGGAAACCTTGCTCGCGGCGCGGAGCGCATTGCAATCCGGCACGGTGAAAAAGGCGATGGTATCGGAAGGCAGCAGGTTTTCCGCCGGGACAATGGCGGCCGGGAGCAGGGTGGCGGTGGTCAGGAAAACGCCGGCAAAAGCCAGACGCAGCGATTTTGTGGTCATGATAAATTATTTCTGGATGAGGCAAGCGGGCCCCGGATCATTTCGCCTCCACCGGCTGTTTGGTACGGCTGGGCGGTTCGAGATAGCGGAACGGATTGTTCGGATTGTCCGTGGAATACGCGAAGGCATCGCGGTGGTCGAGAAAACTCTTCACCAGCTCGACGGGAATCGCAAAGCCGAGACCCTCGCCGAAGGTGATCTTCATGTTCGTCACGCCCACGACTTCACCGGCGAGGTTGAACAACGGCCCGCCGCTGTTGCCGGGATTGATCTGGGTGCTGGTCTGGAGGTAAAGCTCGCCCTCAAGCTGGCGGGTCTTGGTGCTCAAGATGCCCTGCGTCACCGTTCGTTCCAGACCGAGCGGGCTGCCGATGGCAAACACGCCGTCGCCGACGTTCAGCGCATCGGAGCTGCCGAGCATGATGGACTTGAAGCGGGGCGCATTTTTATCCTCGATGTGCAGCAATGCGAGGTC
>DATHQS010000195.1:0-3627 GCA_035482455.1 Candidatus Acidiferrales bacterium
ATTTCCTGACCCCCTCCATCAATCTCGCCACCGGGTTCATCACCTGCATGGTCACCCTGGTCATCCTGGAAATCCGCCGCGTGGAGCTAAACAGTTACCTGCCAGCAATTTTCATCGCCCCGCTCTTGAAATTTTGGCTCGGTTGAACTATCATCAGGGGCATGGGGAACAAAAGGCGTCCGTCGGCACACCAGAAGCAGATACGGTTTCTCACTTTTTTCTTTGGCACCATCATGGTCGTTGTTGCGGTGGCGTTGATACTGCTGTTCAGTCATCCGCCCGGCATTTCTCGCTGAGGCGGTTCCGTGGCTGGCGGGCGATCGATTTTTATTTGCTTGAACCGCCCCCGCTTATCTGTAAAAAAGCGCTGTCGCCGTCATGTTTGGTTCACTGCTGTGGACCGCCAATCGGTGCGACCCCGGTTTTGGACGTTGTTCTCACGGCCGGGACAGAGGATTTGAAATGAAAAAAAAGAAAGCCCTTCGCGCCCGGATATCCGGCGGCCCGAATCTTGAACCGCACCCGCTACCCGCTGCCGCCGGAAATCCGTTTCCCGGGAAAACCCGTGACTACACGTTATTGCGCCGCACTCTCGGCCCGGCCCTGGTGCTGGCCGCGTTTGACCAGATCGCCCGGGGCCAGACCAATAATTTCATCTACACTGGCAGCTTCACCAATTGGACGGTGCCGGCGACCGGCGTCTATGACATCACGGCCTTTGGGGCGCAGGGCGGCAACGGCCAATACACCGGCGGCTTCGGGGCAAAAATAAGCGGCAATTTCAGCCTTGCCTCAGGCCAGGTGTTAAGGATAGCCGTGGGCGGAGCCGGCGTAAACGGCGGCGGCTATTACGGCGGTGGCGGCGGCGGCGGCAGCTTCGTGGCCGTGGTGAACACGTCGACCAATGCAATGATCATCGCCGGCGGCGGCGGCGGCAGCGGCTACTCTGGTGGCGGCAATGCCGGTCTTGTCAGCACCAATGGGGGAGGTCTGTATGGCGGAACCGGTGGCGCCGGTGGGGGCGCCGGTTTCAGCGGAATCAATGGCGGCGGTGGCGGCGGCCTGCTCGGCAATGGCGGCTCCCAGGCCGGTGGCGGGGGCTTTGGATTTTCCGCAGGCCTCGGCAGCGGCAGTGGCGGCGGCGGCGGCGCCAACGGTGGTTTTGGCGGCGGTGGTGGCGGCAGCACCCTTGCCGGCGGCGGTGGTGGCGGCTATGCCGGTGGTGGTGGTGGTGCCGGCGGCTCCGGCGGCGGCGGCGGCGGCGGCGGTTCGCTCAATGCCGGCTTTGATCAGGTGAACGTCGGCGGCTTCCAGGCTGGCAACGGTTTGGTGCAAATTTCTGTGCCGCTCACGATCCTCAACATCTCCCATGGTGCACCGGGCTTCGCCACCATTTCGTGGACTTCTCCCTCGCCAAACTCCGTGCTCCAGGAGAATCCGAGCCTCTCCACCACAAACTGGGTCAACTCCCCCAGCGGCACGACCAATCCCGTGACGGTTCCCCTGTCCGGCGCGGCCAAGTTCTACCGGATATTGAATCAATAACCCGGCGGCGGCGCTGGCCGCCTGAAACGGCAGCGGCGGTCACGGACCGCGCCGCAACTTCGCTTGAATGCTCCGTGGCCGTTTAAACCAGCCGGATTCCGGCCGGCAGCTCGTCCGGTTTCTCCCAGAATGAAAACGCCTCGTGCCGCTTGAACAGGTCGGTCGGCAGGATGCTGCGGCGGTGGATCTGGCACACGGAGGAGCCCACGCTGTGCAGTCCCGGCGTCCCCAACCGCTGATCAAACTCGATGGCTTCATGGCAGGGCTCGATGTGCGCCGGGTCATGCGCGAACGGCGGTTCCCCGATGAAGTCATAGATCTTCGCGAGCGTGCCCAGCGGATCCGCGGTGAGCGTCTCGTAACGCACCAGCATCAGGCGGTCGGCCTGTTCGCTGAAGACGGCCTCGCGCAAAGCGTGCAGCGAAAAGCCGACCATCCCGGTGTTGGATGCCAGCCCTTCAACGCGCGAATAAACCGTCCCGCCCGGGTCAAAATTGAAGATCTTCGAAGGTTCCAGATAGTTCCGTCGCAACAGGCTCTCGATGCTGTCCAGCACCCAGCCGACATTCCGCACGCAGCAGATCATCTTCGCCCGTGGAAACAGCGAGGTCAGTGCGGGAAGTTTCGTCGTCCACAGACGGTTGGTGTCGAACACCACCTGCTGGGGATGGATCTTATGGTAATACGCAGCAAAGACGGCGGTCAGGATTTTGGCGCGCTGCTCGTTGTCGATGAAAAGACCATATTCGGTTCCCTGGCTCATCTCGCGTTGCAACGCGGTCAACAGCCCCCCCATCGGGCCGGTCATCGAGGCATGGAACCGGGGATTCTGGCGCAGCAGGGCCGCGAGCAGGGTCGAACCCGCGCGCGGCAGGCCCGAGATGAAGTGGATGTTGTTTTGCATCTGGCGCAAATGCTACCGCCCATTGGAAACCTGTCGAGAAAAAGGGTCTCGCCAAGCCGGGTTGCCCGGCCACGACCGCTTCTGCCCGCCCGTTAACGGATTTTATTTTATCAACCCGCGCTTCTTCAACATCGCCTCCATCGCCTTGTCCATCAGGAAATCCGCCAGCGGCTTCGTGACCTCGTCCAGCGCCGCCACGGCGGCTTGCAACCGCTTCAAGTCGCCCGCCCCGCTCTCATTTTCCGTCGCCAGCGCCGCCTCCACTGTCTGCGCCGCAACCGTCACCTGCTCGATGTATTCCTTTTCAATCTCATCCTGGCAGCTCGCCAGCGCATTCTTGGTCGCCGTCAACGCCTCGTTCGCCTTCAGCTTGGATTCCACCCAGCGCCGCACCGCCAAATCTTCAAACGCGTGCTCCACCGATTCCTCCACCATCTGCTGCACCGCCGCGTCGTCCACGTCCACGGCCGATTTCATCTCCACGACCTTCTCCTTGCCCGTGCGCGTGTCCCGCGCCAGCACATGCAGGATGCCGTTCGCATCGATCTCAAACTGCACGCCCACGCGCGGCACACCGCGCGGCGCGGCCTCGAACTCGATCGTAAATTTCCCGAGGCTCCAGTTGTCCTTCGCCCGCTCGCGCTCGCCCTGCAGCACGTGGATGAGCATCGAACGCTGGTTATCCATCGCCGTCGTGAACATCTCCCCCGCCTTCACCGGGATCGTCGAGTTGCGCGGGATGAGCACGTTCATCAGCCCGCCGAACGTCTCCACGCCCAGCGACAGCGGCGTCACATCCAGCAGCAAAACGTTTTTGAACCCGCCGGACAATATCTCCGCCTGGATCGCCGCGCCCAAGGCCACCGCCTCGTCCGGATTCTGCGAGGTGTTCAACTGCGGCCCCGCCGCCTTGTGATAATCCACGCCCAGACGCAGGCTGCCGCGCGTTTCCTCAAAATCCGCACAGCCAAACAGTTCACCCACAAATTTCCGAACCAGCGGCATTCGCGTCTGTCCGCCGACCAAGATCACCTGGTCCAAATCCTTCGCCTCCAGCTTCGCATCCGCCAGCGCCCGCAGACAATGCTGCCGCGTGCGCGCGATGATGTCGCGCGTCAGGTTTTCCAATTCCGCGCGCGTGAACGTCCGCGCAAAACTGAAATCCGCCGTGAGGAACG
>DATHQS010000196.1:0-17652 GCA_035482455.1 Candidatus Acidiferrales bacterium
ACTGCGGGAGAGAATTGTTAAAACTCACCGAGAAGATCGCCCAGCAAGTGATTTGAATTTTTTAATGAGCGATGTCCATGATGGGAAAAAGCGGGCAAATTACCCGCAAACAATTGCCGCCTATCAGGCTTTCTGCGCGTCGCGCTGGGGAAATAAAAAGCTGAATTGGTTTAATCCACCGAAATCCGAATACGAACACAATGGGCTGGGTGTAAGCGTTAATCCCGAACTTGGGTTGGAATGCGAAGGAAGGCGTTACATAATTAAGCTGTATCTAAGAAAGGAGCCAATTTCTCGCCTGAAAACGGAATTCATTAACGAGTTAATGGAGAGCGCGCTCAGTCCACAATGTAAAAACAAAGAGGTTTTCGGCGTGCTTGATGTAAAACACGCTAAATTTTTCCCGTGCGATCATTCCGACCCAAAAGTACACGCTAAAATTGATGCGGAGCTTGAATCTATTGCTCCATTCTTCCTTACAGAGTAAATAAATTTCTCCGCCGCGAGTGCGGCGGGGCTTTGAAAACAAAATGAACATGGCGCAGAACAATTTGAGCGGGCTGGCAGGAGAATCCCAAAGGGATTCCGGCTCAAAGCCCAAGGTTGCGAGGCACGAGCTACCTTGGGTGGCCGTCGTCCGCAATTTTTTCAACCCCAACGGGGTTGTGGCCGCGTCGTGGTCAACCGTGCCGCAACCCCGTTGGGGTTGGGGGAATTTAATACAGTTGACCCAGGGTAGCTCCTTCGTCGCAACCCTGGGCTGGAGGACACAATCCCGTTGGGATTGCCGGCAAAGACGCAACCAAAACCTGGTCAGACGGGAACGGGAGGCGGCAGAGAGTGGTCAGTTAGTTTTGACGTCCGCCCTCACCTGTGTCCTCTCCCCCGGGGAGAGGAACTCACGTAGCCGGGTTTCGGTGGCGCGTTTGTCCTGCGAGCAATCCCGTCGCACCCCTCACCCTAACCCTCTCCCCTCCGATCCGCCTGCATCCGATTTCGGCGCGACAGGGGGGCGAGGGGACCGGAACATGAAAAACACTTTTCCCGCCGCGAGTGCGGATCGGGAGTTACTTAAACAGTCAACAAACACAACAACCGAAAGAAAAACAGTATGGCATTGAACATCAAACCGCTCGGCGACCGCATCCTCGTGGAAGCCGTCGAAGAGAAGGAAGTCAAAAAGGGCGGAATCATCATTCCTGACACCGCCAAAGAAAAACCGCAAGAGGGCATCGTCCGCGTGCTCGGCACCGGCAAACTCGACGACGACGGCAAGCGCATCCCGTTCGAAGTGAAGGTCGGCGACCGCGTGCTCGTCTCCAAATACGGCGGCACGGAAATCAAGATCGACGGCAAGGAATACAAGATCTTCACCGGGGACGACCTCGTGGCCATCCTCTCCTAATCCGAAATTAAAAATTAAAAATTAAAAACTGAATAATCTTATGGCAGCTAAACAATTAGTATTCGACGAGCAGGCGCGCCAGGCGTTGCTCCGCGGCGTGCAGAAACTTTCCCGCGCAGTCGTCGCGACGCTCGGGCCCAAGGGCCGCAACGTCGTCATCGACAAAAAATTCGGCTCCCCGACGGTGACCAAGGACGGTGTCACGGTCGCGAAGGAAATTGAACTGGAAGACCCGTACGAAAACATGGGCGCCCAGATGGTCCGCGAAGTCGCGAGCAAGACGAGCGACATCGCCGGTGACGGTACGACGACGGCAACGGTTCTCGCGGAAGCGATTTATCGCGAAGGCCTGAAGTTCGTCACCGCCGGTGCGAACCCGATCGGCATCCAACGCGGCATCAACAAGGCCGTCGAGGCCGCCGTTGAGCAGCTCGGCAAGATCTCCAAGAAGGTCAAGGACAAGGAAGAAATCAAGCAGGTCGCGGCGGTTTCCGCGAACTGGGATTTCGAGATCGCCGACAAGATCGCTGACGCGATGGACAAGGTCGGCAAGGACGGCACGATCACCGTGGAAGAGGCGAAGTCCATCGAGACGACGCTCGACGTGGTGGAAGGCATGCAGTTCGACAAGGGCTATCTGTCACCGTACTTCGTCACCAACGCGGAGACGATGGAAGTGAAGATGGAAGATCCGTACATCCTGATCTACGAGAAGAAGATCAGCAACCTGAAGGACTTGCTCCCGTTGCTCGAAAAAGCGGCGCGCGCAGGCAAGCCGTTCTTGATCGTGGCCGAAGAAGTCGAAGGCGAAGCGCTCGCGACCCTCGTCGTGAACAAGCTCCGCGGCACGATCAACGTGGCCGCCGTGAAATCCCCGGGCTTCGGCGACCGCCGCAAGGCCATGCTGGAAGACATCGCCGTGTTGACCGGCGGCAAGTTCATCACGGAAGACTTGGGCATCAAGCTCGAGACCGTTGAACTGGCCGACCTCGGCCGCGCGAAGACGGTGATCATCGACAAGGAAAACACCACGATCGTGGAAGGTGCCGGCAAGAACAGCGACATCCAGGGCCGGGTCAACCAGATCCGCCGCCAGATCGAAGAGACGACGAGCGATTACGACCGTGAAAAATTGCAGGAACGCCTGGCGAAGCTCGCCGGTGGCGTGGCCGTCATCAATGTCGGCGCGGCGACCGAGAGCGAAATGAAGGAAAAGAAGATGCGCGTGGAAGACGCGTTGCACGCGACGCGCGCGGCCGTGGAAGAGGGCATCGTCGCCGGTGGCGGCGTGGCGCTCATCCGCTGCATCCCCGCGATCGAAGCGGTCAAGACCAACAACGAAGACGAGGCGATTGGCGTGGGCATCGTGAAGCGCGCCGTCGAGGCTCCGCTCCGCTCGCTCGCGGCGAACGCGGGCGAAGAGGGCAGCGTCATCGTGGACAAGGTCAAGAAGTCCAAGGGCAACGAAGGTTACAACGTGGCGACCGGTGTTTACGAGGATCTCGTGAAGGCCGGCGTGGTGGACCCGAAGAAGGTCACCCGCAGCGCGCTGCAGAACGCGGCGTCGATCGCCGGCCTGTTGCTGACGACCGAATGCCTGATCACCGACATGCCGGAAAAAGACAAGCCGGCGGCCGGTGGCGGTCATGGCCACGGCGGCGGCATGGGCGACATGGGCGGCATGGGCGGGTACTGAGGTCCTAGCGGACGGCCACCAACGGTCAGGAGAACCGAGATATAGCAGACGCGGCCGGGAGCAATCCCGGCCGCGCTTTTTTGTTGGGGGCGCGGCTGTACCGGAGGTCAGCCGCAGCGTGTGGACAGTCCGGATGCCGTGGAATAGTCAGACGTGCTGCGGCTGGTCCCGCACGACGCGGGACACAGCCGCGCTCCGGAAGCCAGGCGGGCCGACCAAACACACCTTGACCGGGGCGATGGCCACCAATAGAGTCGCGACACCGTCAGGCCGGTGCCTTGCAAGATGAACTGGTTAGCCCACCTCTACCTGTCCGAGCCAAATCCGGCCTACCGGCTCGGCAACATTTTGCCGGACTTCCTGCCGCCCGCCCAGCTGGCGGCGTTGCCGGTGGAGTTTCAGCGCGGCATCGCACAGCACCGGCGCATCGACGCGTTCACCGATGCGCATCCGGTTGTCCGCCGGAGCATCCAGCGCATTGATCCGCCCTTCCGTCGTTTCGGCGGCATCCTGTGCGACATGTTCTATGACCACTTTCTGGCGCGCGACTGGTCCGCCCACTCGCCCGAGCCGCTGCCGGATTTCACGCGCACGGTTTATGAATCGTTCGAGCAGTTCCGAGCCAACATGCCGGCGGAAGCCTGCGCGCGGCTTGATCGCATGAAACAAGATGACTGGCTTGGCTCGTACCGGGATGTATCAGGCGTGGCCATCGCACTGGGGCGCATCGGACGGCGGTTCCGGCGCCCGGTTGAGCTGGCCCGTTCCATTTCCATCCTGGAGCAACACTATGACCTGTTCCATGCCGATTTTAACGCCTTCTTTCCCGAGTTGAAGAGCCACGTTATTGGTTGATTCGAGGACGAAGGGGGTGGTCGGAATGAAGGCGGAATAAAACGGAATCTAAACGGAATGAAGGATCTTCATGGGCAGGGTAGAGTGGGGCGTGGAAATGACGAATGACGAATTTTGAATGACGAATGGGACGGCGAGATCGAATGTGCCGGTTGCAGGCGTGGTTGCTGCGGCTGGTCCCTTGCTCCCGACACAGCCGCGCTCCGTTTTTTCCCGGCCGTGCCGAGGCGGTGGTGCGAGCCGCACTGGCAGGCGCTCCAAAGCCAAACTCGCCGGGTCCGAGCCGGACTGGCATGAGGCCAGCGGTCCAGTCAGACGGCGTATCCGGGTTAATCCGACCTAATCCGACCTAAAAAATAAAAATTTATGAATCTGATACATCGAGGCAAGATCGGGCGGTTGCCCGGCGGCATCCAAGAGGAGGTTAATGAACGGTTGCGAAGGGGTGAGCAGGGGCGCGTGGTGGCGGGTTGGCTCAATTCGCTGCCGGAGGTGCAGCGGGTGCTAATAGAAGAATTTGGCGGCAAGCCGGTGCGCGAACAGAATCTGTCCGAGTGGCGCAAGGGCGGGTATCAACAATGGCTGCGGTTACAGGAGGCGTACACCCTGATGGAGCGGGTGGGCCCCGACGCGGCGGCCCTGACCGGAGCGGCGAAGGAGCCGGTGACGGAGACGCTGGCGACGTGGGTGACGGCACGGTATCTGGTGGCGGCGAAATCAGCGGAGGGCTTGGGCGACATGGCGTCGGGTTGGAACCGGATGCGGGAGTTTTGCCATGATGTGATGGCGTTGCGGCGGGGGGAGTTACAGGCGCAGCGGCTCGAATTGATCCGTGCCGGACTGGCCTTACGCTGCGAGAAGTTGGGGCTGGAGGAGCCATTTGCAACAAAGGAAGAATTAAGAATGCAGAATGAAGAAGCAGTGCTCCCTACCCGTTATGGGCAGGACAAGAGGGAACATTCAACGCCCAACATTCAACGCTTAACGTCCAAGAAAATCCGCGGCGACGCAGGCGGACAACGCTCCGCCTCAGGCGTGGCCGAAATGCCGCAGGGTCTGATACACGATCAACGCCGCGAAGTAGGCGAGGCCGGTCATGTACGCGATCTGGAAGAGCGGCCACTTCCAGCCGCCGGTCTCGCGCCGGACGACCGCGGTGGTGGAGAGGCATTGCGCGGCGAGGATGTAGAACACGAGCAGGCTGGCGCAGGTCGCCACATTAAAGATGGGGGTGCCGTCGGTGCGCTTGGCGCGGCGCAGGGAATCGTAGAGCGAGCTGCGGTTGTTCTCCGCCGCGTCCTCGCCCACGCCATAAACGATGGCCAGCGTGGAGACGATCACCTCGCGCGCGGCGAAGGAGCTGAAGATGCCAATGCCGATCTGCCAGTCGTAACCGAGCGGCGCGATGGCGGGCTCGATCACATGGCCGATCTTGCCGGCGAAGGAGTTTTGCAACGAATGTTGCGCGGTGAGGCGGCCGGCCTCGATCCGCAACTCGCCGGCCTTGGCGGCATCGCCGGCTTTTTCCACCTGCGCGGCCTGCTCGGTCATGGCCACGGCGGCGGCCGGCGGCGCGGACTTGGGATAATACGAAAGCGCCCAGAGGATGAGCGAGATGGCGAGGATGATCGTGCCCGCCTGCTTCACAAAGATCTTGGCGCGGTCGAAGGTATGCAGCAGTGCCACGCGCAGGCCGGGAATGCGGTATTGCGGCAGTTCGATCATCAGGGGTTTGCTGCCGCCGGGGAGGATCGTGCCACGGAAAATCAAGGCCATCACCAGCGCGGTGGCCACGCCGAACGCGTAGGCGGCGGTGAAAACCAGGCCGGCCTTCAACGGCGAGTTCGGGAAGATCATTGCCGTGACCATCGCATACACCGGGATGCGCGCCGAACAGGCCATCAATGGTGTGATGAGGATGGTCACGAGCCGGTCGCGCGGGTTCTCAATAACGCGGGTGGACATGATGGCCGGGATGGCGCAGGCGTGCGCCGAGAGCATCGGCACGAAGGCTTTGCCGGGCAGGCCGAAGCGGCGCATGATCTTGTCCATCACGAAAGCCGCGCGCGCCAGATAGCCGGTATCCTCCAGGATCGAGAGCGCAAAAAACAGGATGCAGATCTGCGGCAGAAACACGAGGATGCCGCCAACGCCGCCGATGACGCCGTTGACAAGCAGGCTTTGGAAATCGCCGGCGGGGACAATGGAGCCGACCCAGCCGCCGAGATGGCTGAACAACTGGTCGATCAAATTCATCGGGATTTTGGCCGCCCAGAAAATGAGCGCGAACACCAGCAACATCACGGCGAGAAAGGCCGTGACGCCAAAAACCGGGTGGGTGAGCACGTCATCGAGCCGGTCCGTCCACTCGGAACGCTGCGGCGCGGCGGCGTCCATGACGCGGGTGGATACCTGCTCCGTCCATTCGTAACGGGCCTGGAAGGTGCAGCCGGTGCAGCCGGCGCAGCCGGGGTCGGCGTGCTGCAAGGCCTCGGGCATGGAGCCGGTCACCAGCCGGTCGAGCTCCGCTTTGAGTTCGGCGATGCCTTCGCCGTTGCGGGCCGCCACGGGAATCACCGCGCAACCGAGTTCTTTGCGCAGTTTCGCCACGTCGATGCGGATGCCGTCGCGCCGCGCCATGTCCATCATGTTCAGCGCCACGATCACGGGGCATTTCTTCAATTCCAGAACCTGGCTGACGAGGAAGAGGTTGCGTTCAAGGTTCGTCGCATCCACGACGACGAGCGCGGCGGAAGGCGCGGTGTGCTCGAGCTTTCCCTGCAAGGCATCGGCGGCCAGTTTTTCGTCCGGCGATTTGCTGTCGAGGCTGTACAACCCGGGCAGGTCCACGACGATGATCTGCTTGTGGTCCAGGTGCAGGCGGCCGACCTTGCGTTCGACGGTGGTGCCGGGAAAGTTCGCCGTCTTGGCGCGCAGGCCGGTCAGGGCATTGAACAGGGTGGTCTTGCCCGCGTTGGGATTGCCGACCAGCGCCAAGGTGAAGGCGTGGTGCGGATGGGACGCGGGCGCTGCGGTATCGTGGCACGCGCTCATGCGCCCTCGTGCTCTTCCTTCAACGCGCAATGGCCGGGCTGGCAGATTTCCACGCGCACCCGCCGGGCCAGTTCGGCCGAGATGCCGAGGCGCGAGCCAAACACTTTCAAGATCAGCGGGTCGCCCACGCGGACCAGTTCCACACGCCGACCGAGGCAGACGCCCAGCGCCTTGAGACGTTGCGTGTCCTCATCGTCGGTCGCGACATGGCACACCACGGCGCAAACGCGCGGCGGCAGTTCGTCGAGCCGCACGGTGGCGGCGGGTTGGACAATGGTTGTCACAGCAATGGCAAAATACGGTTTCTGGCGCACAAGTCAACCGCCCCACAGCGGGAGGTTGACGCGGCACGTTAAAGTTAGCACCGGCGGATTCCCAGCACTGACGGCGGGTTGCGATTTGTTAGCGGTGACTTGCACCGCGAAACCGGGCGAAAAACGGCATTTGCCTTCCGCAAACGATATCGCCTTTGTTTCCGTTGAAAAAGTCCGGCAAATCGGGCAGTTTGTCCAAGTGAAGTTTAAATGCCATTTTGCCTTGTTGCTGGCGGCGGTGTTAGTCGCCGGTTGCAGCAAGCCCGCACCGTCCACGTCCGCGCCCGCCGCAGCTTCGACCGACGACAACGAGCCCAAACAGGCCCAGCCGAAATTACGGACGATGAAGATTTATCTCGGGCCGGAAACGTTTGACGCCGAGCTGGCACTGACCCCGATACAGGAACAGACGGGCATGATGTTCCGCACGAACATCCAGGAAACGGATGCGATGCTCTTTGTGCTGCCGGCCACGGACCGGGCGGCCTTCTGGATGAAGAACTGTCCCGAATCCATTTCGGCCGCCTATATTGACCCCAATGGCGTGATCCAAGAAATCCATCACCTGGAGCACGACGACACCAATACGGTTTTTTCAGCGACCGACAACATCCGCTTCGTGCTCGAAACGCACGACGGCTGGTTTGACAAACATCACATTGGTGCCGGCACCGCCATTACGACGGAGAAGGGTTCGTTGCGGGACACGTTTCTGCAGCAGCGGTAACGATCCAATTTCCGCCGCCAATCTGTTGGCGAAAAGGCATTTCTCGCTTACGATGCGCCCATGCTGTCGCTCGAACATCTAGCCGGCCTGCTCGAACAGAACCGCGCCGCCGCCCGGGCGGGGGTGCAGGCATTTTCGCTGGGTGACCAGCAGTTCGCCGCCGGTTCCGGACCCGCCATCATGGGCGTGGTGAACCTTTCCGCCGATTCGTGGTATCGCGAAAGCGTGTGCCTGGACCCGGACTCGGCCGTCCAGCGCGGAAAAGTTCTGGCCGCGCAAGGCGCTTACATCATTGATGTCGGCGCGGAATCCACCCTCGCCCATGCGGCCCGGGCGGATGATGCCGCCCAGCAATCCAAATTGATACCGGTCATCAAGGGTTTGCGGGCGGAAAATATCCTCGTCTCGGTCGAGACCTATTCGCCCGCCGTGACCCGCGCCAGCCTGGAAGCCGGCGCCAACATTTTGAACCTCACCGGCACGGAGGCTTCGGACGAAATGTTCAAGCTGGTCGCCGCGCATGATGCGGCGGTCATCATCTGCTATGTGGCCGGGAAAAATGTCCGCGAGGTTGGCGACTTTGATTTGAGCACTGACCCCGTTCCGATGTTGCGCGATTTCTTTGCGCGCCAGGTCGAAACCGCCCAGCGCAACGGCGTGCAGAAGATCTTCCTAGATCCCGGCCTCGGCTTTTATTACCGCAACCTGCAGGACAGCGCGGTCCGTGTCCGGCACCAGATGAATGTCTTCCTGAACACCTTCCGGTTGCGCGAACTGGGGTTCCCCATCTGCCACGCCCTGCCGCATGCGTTTGAATTTTTCGGGGAAGAAGTCCGTTGCGCCGAGCCGTTTTTCGCGGTTCTCGCCGCGCTGGGAAAGACCGATCTGCTCCGGACCCATGAGGTCCCGCGCATCAAGGCCGTGCTTGATACGCTGAAGGTGTTTTGAACTCTAATTACTCTCCGCAACCTGTCGTCTAGCGCCGCGTCTCCATGATGGCCGTCCGCAAGGACCGGCAAAGAAAAATACCCTCTTCTTCCGAGGCGGAGATCCATTGTTGGCAGACTTCCAAGCCGTGCCGGAGCAGGGTTTTGTGGACGCGCTCCGGCGTGTAGCGATAAGAAAAGAAGAGCCGGATGGATTCGCCGGGCAGAAATTTAAAAACTTGGCCGCCCGCTTCTACGCGACAGGCACGGGCGAAATGAAACTTCGCCACGATGCGCTGGAGATTCAGCCCGCCGGGTTCAATCGTAAAAATCAATTTTCCATCGCGCTTTTCCACGCCCAAATCGGACAGGAAAGCCGTCAACCAGTCACCGGTGAGCGGGTTGTCGTATTGCGGCAGAATGCGCCTTATCCCGGCGGCATAGTTGTCGCCCGGCGCAAGGTTGGCGCTGAATAACAGATGATCCTTCGGGCGGACAAGCCGCGCCAGCCGGGGCAGAATGATTTGCGGCTCAAAGTTCGGGATCATGCCAAAGAAAGTGACCACGGACGGGTGACGCGTGGCCAGCACGGCTGGCAAATTATTCGCCGTGGCCAGGTCACAAACGAATGGGAAACAATTCTTCTCTGGCAAAACTTTTAGCGCCGCCTGGCGGGCGACCAGAACCATCGCGGTGCTGACATCACTGGGCGTGTAGAAAACGCTCTTGCCTCTTTTTTGCAGCAATGCCAGGAGCCGTGAATCTTTTTTACCGCCACCGCAGCCAAGACCAATGACATGGACTGATTTCGATTTTATTTTCCCGGCGGTTTCGGTGAACGCGTGATCATAAGTTGACCGGCAATCATCATCATAACGCGCGGGGGAATGAGCCTCGTGCAGGGCGAGCCATTTTCGGGTCTGTTTGACGCTGTCGTAATGAAACTTGTGGTTCACCCGCCGCGTGCGCAAAGAGGCCAACAGGTCACGTTGCACGTTTGTCGGAAACTGGCTGGCGTGGATGCGGACGGTGGCGACGGATGTCATTCGCCTATTTCTGCGGGAAAATCTGGTAGAGTAACAGATAAATCACCACGCCGGTCACGGAGACATACATCCACAGCGGCCAGGTCCACCGGGCGATGCGCTTGTGCGCCTCAAAATCCTGCTTCCGTGCCCGGTACAACGTCATCAGGATGAGTGGCACGATCACGGCTGCTAGAATCGTATGGCTGATAAGAATCGTCAGGTAAACCGGCTTGAACCATTCCGGGTTCAAAAACCGCGTCGGACCCTGATGCAGCACCACGCCCAGCCAGATATGGTACGTAAGGTAACAGGCCAGAAAAACAACGGAGGTGCAGAACGCCGTGATCATGCAGTTCCGGTGCGCGATCTTGTTGCCCCGCTTGATGAAAATGAACCCCAGCGTCAGAAAAATCGCGCTCAAACCGTTCAACATGGCATTGACGATGGGCAGGTCATGGATGCTCATGGCTCGCCCTCCAACTGGTTCACGGTGCCGATGATTTTGGGCAGGACAGCATTCGTCCAATCCACGTCCTCGCCGCCGGTCTCAAAAAACCCGCGCAGTTGCGCATGTTTGTCCACGATGACAAAGATGGTCGTGTGGATGAACAGGTCGGCCGCATCCTTCTGCTCCTCCGGCTTCACCGGTTGTGCGCTCAGCTTCAAGCTGCCAGCAGCAAGCCCCGCGATCTCCGCCTTGGTGCCCGTGAGAAAATTCCAGCGGCTGAAATCTGCGCCGTAATGCAGGCCGATCTTTTTGAGGACCTCCGGCGAATCATATGCCGGATCGGTTGTGAGTGTGACAAACCGGGTGGCACCGTTGGCGGGTATCTTCTCCTGCAACGTTTTCATCTGCATCGTCAGGCGCGGACATGGCCCCGCGCAACGCGTGAAGATGATGTCGGCGATCCAGACATGGTTGGTGAGGTCTGCCAGCGTGGCGACCTTTCCATCTTGGTTGGTCAGCGTAAAATCCGCCACTGGCCCAATGACCGGCAAAGGGGCTTGCTGCCGGCGCGCGTTCTGCAGCATCGAAGCCACAACCGCCAGGCCGATCAGGCTGAAGGCCAGGCTGCAGCCGAGCCACACAGAGCGTGGCAGCGGGCGGGAATTTTCAGGCATGAAGCGTGGCCGGTTGTGGCGGCGGAAAATTACTCAAAGCTCTGCGGGCCGGCGGCCGCCGCCGCCACCTTGGCCTCCTGCGACTTCATCCAGGCATCAAAGTCATCCTGTGATTCGACCACCACAAAACCGCCGGCCATCGCAGAATGGCCGCCACCGCAGAGTTGCGCGCATTCGATCTGGTAACGGCCGATCTTGGTCGGTGTGAAGGTCAGCGGAATGCGCAGGCCGGGGATCGCGTCCTGGGTCATGCGCATGGCGACGAGTTTGAACGAATGGATGACATCCTTGGAACTCAGATAGATGATCACCGGCTTGTCCACGACGACGTGGATGTTGCCGTTATAAAGCTGGACGTCGTCCTTGCCGCCCGGGTCTTTGGGATCAACCCCGAAGATGTTCTTTTCAGAGATGAGTTTCATGTCCTGCGTGCCGAATTGTCCGTCCAGCCCGGCATAGCGATAATTCCAGCCAAACTGCTGCGCCATGACCTGGATCACCGTGGCGCTCTTGGGATCGGGAAATTCTTGGACGTTTTTGCCCCACAACGGGATCGCGATTCCAAGCAGCAACACCGCCTCGGCGACCACGATGATGACTTCAATATATTTTGGCATCGAACTGGTCGAGCCGCCGTAATTGGCCTTCGCATTGCGCCGTTCGTTGAAACGCCAGAGGGCGTAGCAGAAATAGGCGACCCAGCCGACGAACAGCACGAGCATGAGGTAATGCACCCAGACCATGAGGTCGTCAATGGGCTTGGCACCGAGCGCGGCGCGTTCGGGCAGTCCGAGGATGTGATAGGCAAACCAGTCGTTCATACTTGGGGAGCTTTGGCGGAGGATTCAGCGGCGGCATTCAGCGCCTCGCTTTTGCGGATGATATACACGAGAAAAGTCAGAAACGTCGCCAGCACCGTGCCGACCACGCCGAGCAGCGTGAAGATGCCCCAGTTCATGCCGTCAGCCATTGGCGAATTGATGTTCGCGCCGTAGCACGTGGCACAGGCGAACGCCGGTGAAGGCACAAGCACCGCCAGCATGGCCAACAAAAATATTTTGGCGGACAATTTCACAGGTAGCTGATCTTTTTCAGTTTCTTCAAAAAATAAATGCCGTAGATGATGACGAGGATGCCCGTCACGATGCCGATGATGCCCCAGCCGGGCCGCCCATTGCTGAACGCCCATGCCGCGCAGCCGAATGACAGCGAGGTCAGCAGCGTCACAAAAATCAGATGGAAGGCCTTCAGCGACATCTTGGTTCAATGAACGGCGGTGCCGGTCGGAAAATCCGTCATCGCCCACAGCGTCAGCCCGAACAGGCCGATGACGAAAATCACGGTGAACGTCAGCACGGTATAGATGAGTTTCTTTTCCGACAGCAAGTGCATCAGATAGCCGGCGACGAGAAAGGCGTTCACCGCGGCGATGGCCAGGATGAGGGCAACCTTCAACGTCCAGCCCTCGCCGATATGCGCGAACGACGCGGCAATCATGCAGCCGATGGCAAGAAGGACGACGATAAAGATGTTCCGGCAAAGCGCGATGTAGCTTTGCATCGTGACGGGTTTCTCAGATTCGCTCATAACATGTTCAAATTCGCTCAGGTAAATCTTCAGGTCAAATACATGACCGGGAACAGGAAAATCCAGACCAGGTCGACGAAGTGCCAGAACAGGCCGGAGACTTCGATGCGGTTGGTGAAACGTTCCGGGTCCGTCTTCCACATCCGGCTGCCCGGCCCCCACAGGTAGAAAATCACGAGCGTGCCGCCGATGATGTGCAGCGCGTGCAGGCCGGTCATGGTGAAATAGATCGCCGTGAACGTATTGTGCCACGGGCCGTAGTTCTGCATCTTTTTGATGTCCGCGGCGGCGACGACATGTTCCTCAAGGGTGGCAGCCTTCGCCTCCGGCGCCCGCAGATCCATCAGTTCCTTGCGGTCGGTCACGGCGCGGCCGTGCAGCGTGACCGTGCCGGTCTTTTTCTTGAGGTCAAAGTCGGCGGATTTTTCCACCAGATGGCCGTCCACAAACGTGCCATCGTTCAGCGCGATCTCATAGTGGATGAACTTGTCGTGATATTCGTACGATTTGATGCCCAGGAACGCGAGCGCCAGCAGGATGGTGCAGGCGTGGAAAATCTTAAACTTGCGAAAATCGCGCACCTTGCACGCCGCCCACGCGAGCAGCGTGGTGATGGCCGAGAGCGCCAGCAGCAGCGTGTTGACGGTGCCGAGCCTGACATCAAGCCAGCCGTGCGGCCACATGCCGGGTTCCGATCCGGCACGCAACAAAACGTAGGCGGAAAATAATCCGCCGAAAAGCATGACTTCGGACGCCAGAAAAAGCCAGATGCCCAGCTTGGCGTTATAGATGCCGGTATCCGGCCGGTTTTGGACTGTATAAGGGATTTCCATGGAAATATTTCAGTGATGGGCGGGTTGGGCGTGGCCATGATCCGCGGCGGGAAATTCCGCCTGCGGCGCAAAACTGCCCTCGAAACCTGGCGCATTGTATTCGTAGGGTCCGCGCACGATGCGCGGCGCCTTCGGAAAATTTCCATGCGGCGGCGGCGTGGGCGTGTGCCAGTCCAGCGTGGTGGCCTGCCACGGATTGGTGCCCACCTTCTCGCCGTGCTTGATGCTCCAGAAAAGATTGATGATGAAGGGAATCTGCGCCAGCCCCAGGCCGACCGCCGCCCAGAGGATCCACGTGTTCAGTTCCATGACGGAACCCGGCAGCGTATCGATCGCGCCCGGCACGCGGGCGGCGGAATAATTCACGCCGCCGTCGCTCATGCGGCGGATCATGCCCTTGATGCCCTGCGCGAACATCGGCATGAACACCAGGTTCATGAACACGAACGAGCACCAGAAATGCACCCGGCCCCAGAATTCATTCATCTTCCTCCCGGTCATTTTTGGAAACCAGAAATATACGCCCGCAAACAGCGCGAAGAGCGTCCCCGGCGCGACCACGTAATGGAAGTGCGCGATGATATAATACGTGTCATGCAGATAGAGATCCGCCGCCGCGAGGCCGAGCGGCAGGCCGGTCAGGCCGCCGATGCCGAACATCGGCAGGAAACCCAGCGCAAACAGCATCGGCGTATTGATGCGGATGGATCCGCCCCACAGCGAGAGGAACATGCACGTCAAAATGATGACGGACGGAATCGAAATGATCATCGTCGTCGCCTGGAAGAACGTCGCGATTTTTTGGCCCATGCCGGTCATGTACATATGGTGCGCCCAGACGATGAATGAGAGGAATCCCACCGCCAGCACGGAGTACACCAGCGATTTGTAACCCCAGATCGGCTTGCGCGTGTTGTTGGCGATGACTTCGACAACAATGCCCATCGCCGGCAAAATCAAAACATACACTTCCGGATGGCCGAGGAACCAGAACAAGTGTTGCCACAACAGCGGGCTGCCGCCGCCGCTGGCTTCACCCACCTTGCCCGCGACCGCGAGGCCGGTCGGCAGGAAAAAGCTGGTGCCGAGCGCATTGTCCATCAATTGCAACACACCGGCGGCTTCCAGCGGCGGAAATGCCAGCAACAAAATGAACGCCGTCACGAACTGCGCCCAGACAAACCACGGCAGGCGCATCCATGTCATGCCCGGTGCACGCAACTGGATGATGGTGGCAATGAAGTTCACTGCGCCGAGCAGCGAGGAGGTGATCAGCAACACCATGCCCACGAGCCAGAATGCCTGGCCGTTGGTCGGGATGGTGGTCGCCAGCGGCGAATAGGATGTCCAGCCCGCCTGGGCCGCGCCGCCCGGGATGAAAAAACTCACGAACATCACCACGCCGCCGAGGAAAAACGCGTGATAGCTCGCCATGTTGATGCGCGGAAACGTCATGTCCGGCGCGCCGATCATCAGCGGCACCACATAATTGCCGAACGCCGCGAACGCCAGCGGCACGACGCCCAGGAATACCATGATGGTGCCGTGCATCGCCCCGAAGGCGTTGTAAAGATCCGGGGAAATCACCCCGCCCGCCGCCATGGGCCCGAGCGTTTTTGCCAGCAGCGGCCCGAGGAACGGCACCGGCTGGGTCGGATGCGCGATCTGCCAGCGCATCAGCAACATCAGGAAAAATCCGAACAGCAAAAAGCACAGCGCGGTCATGCCATATTGGATGCCGATGACCTTGTGGTCCGAGGAGAAGACGTACTTGGTCCAGAAACCCGGCTCGTGATGCTCATGGCCGTGGTCGTCGTGGCCGTGCGCCGGCTCCGGTTCGCGGAACGGCGGAAATTGTTGGACGTTCGCTTGCATAAAAATTTATTTCAACTTGTCCCAGACCATCGCCCCCAGCAGCAGCGGCAGATAGATGATCGAGGCAAAAAACAGCTGTTTCGCCCGCGGCAAAGTCATCTGCCGCGAAAATTGGATGGCGCACAGCAAAAAGCCCGCGCCCAGCACCAGCGCGGCCACCAGATAGATCTTCCCGCTCATGCCCAGCACAAACGGGCACAGGCTCGCAAAGATCAGGGCGATGGTGTTGCTGATGGATTGTTGCGCGGTGCGGCTGCCATCGGGATCGATGTTCGGCAGCATCACGAAACCGGCCTTCGCATACTCATCGCGGTACATCCAGGCGATCGCAAAAAAGTGCGGCAGCTGCCAGAATGCGAGGATCGCGAACAGCGCCCAGCCTTCGCCGCCCAGTTCATTGCGCGCGGCCGTCCACCCCATCAGCGGCGGCAACGCGCCCGGGATGGCGCCGACCAACGTGTTCGCCCACGTCACCCGCTTGAGCGGCGTGTAGATGAATAGGTAGCTGATTAGCGTCACCGCCCCGAGCACGCTGGTCAGCGGGTTCACCGCCACCGCGAGATAAACCAGGCCGGCCACGGAACAGATCCCGCCAAAAATAACGACCGTCGCCGGCTGCATCCGGCCTGACGGCAGCGGACGGCTTGCGGTGCGGCGCATCTTGGCGTCGTGTTCGCGTTCCAGCCACTGGTTCAACGCCGATGCTCCGGCGGCCACCAAGGCCGTGCCGAACAGCGTGTGAAACATCAGGAGGTAATCCATCGCCCCGGACCGGCCGAGGTAGAAACCCACAAGCGTCGTGAGCAGCACGAGCATCGTCAGCCGCGCCTTGACCAGGTCGGCAAAAACCGCCGTCCAGGACTTGTCCGAGACGGCGTTGGCATTAAAAACTTCCGCTGAAACTTTCATTTATTGTGGTGCTGCAAAATCGCGCCTAATTCAACCTATTTTGGCCTGCCAGGGCAATTCCTGTCAATGTTGTTTGCCGCAAAATTGGGGCGAGGCATTCATTGCTCAAGCTGTTGTAAGCCGTTTTTCTCATATTATCCAGCCACCTGTGTCCGCCGCCGCGCCACCAGCCACCAGAGCGACCCCGTCAATAACGCCAGCGCCCCCACCATCACGTGTCCCGTCGCGACGTCCGCCGCCTTGTTCGTCCAGATCGTCGCCGCGCCCAGCACGATCTGCAGCGACAACAGCCCCAGCCAGAACCACGCGAACTTGGTCAGCCAGTCGCTGTTGCCCAATTTCTTGCGCGCCATGAACGGCAACGCCGTCACGCCCAGAAAAAGTGTATACGCCACCAGCCGGTGCACCATCTGCAAATCCACCTGAAATGCCGTGATCGGGCTCCCAACCGTGCCCGCCGGCCGATGTGCGTTGTAATCCGCGATCGCCTCCGGCGATGTGTCCGGCCACACCTTCCCGTGCGCCGCCGGGAAATCCCAGATCGCCAGCCCCGCATGCTGATGGCGCATCGTCGCCGCGATCAGCAGCTGGATGAAGATCAAAATCGTCAGATAAAGCACATGGCTGCTCAGCCCGCGTGGAACGGCGATCTGCTTTTGCGCCGCCGAATTTACCCACCAACGGCTCAGAAACAGCGCGATGGCACACGTCAAAATCAAAAAACCTTGCGCCACCGCCCCATGCGGCACTCCCAGCCAGTTCAAAACCATCGCCACCCGCAATCCCCCCAGCAACCCCTGCAATTGGACCAGCGCAAACGCCCACCAACCGCACACCACCAGCAGGCGGCTGGCTGGTGCATTGCGGAACCACACCACCCCCGCCAGCAGCACCACGACCCCGATCCCGGACAGAAAGTATCCAACGGCCTGCATGCCGGGAAAAAACTTGTTCATCGCGATCCCCGCCAAAACTTCCAGGCCACCGATGATCATCAGCGGTATCCGCGAGGCCGAACCGCCCAGCCACCGCGTCAAGGCCACCACCAAAACCCCCAAGAAAGACGCCAGCAACCGGTGCGTATGCTCGTAGATCACCCCGCCCTGCCAGAACTGGATCGGCAGCGCGAACATGTTGTACCCGTAGCTCGTCGGCCAGTCCGGCACCGACATTCCCGCCTCATGGCTCGTCACCAATCCACCCAGCCCGATAAGCAAAAAGGTCATCACCGCCGTCAGCACGGCGAACCAGTATAATGCGGGTTGATATTTGGCGCTCATCAGTGAAAAAGAACGACCGCTGCGGTCATCCGCAGCGGTTG
>DATHQS010000197.1:0-8296 GCA_035482455.1 Candidatus Acidiferrales bacterium
ACGATGGCCAAGGAAGGTTCCACCATCGGCGGCCTCATGGACAGCATCGGCACCCTGACCAGCCTCGCCTGGCAGTACGGCGTGCCGCTGGATGCGCTCGTCCGCAAGTTTGCGCATCAACGTTTCGAGCCGAGCGGTTTCACCAAGAACCCGGAGATCCGCAACGCCGCGTCCATCACGGACTATGTGTTCCGCTGGCTGGCGTTCCAGTTCATCCCCGGCTACCGGGAGAGCATCACCGCCGGACGCAATCAGCCGGAGCTCGCGATTCCCGGCCTCATCGAGGAACTCAAAAAAAAAGTAAACCGGCCGGTGCCTGAACTGCCGATCTCGGACGATACGGACATGATTGAGGCGAAGCCGGAAAGTACCTACGCGCGCCGCACCCTGACGTTGACCTCGATGATCACGAACCAGCAGGACGCGCCGACGTGTCCGAACTGCGGTCACGTGGCGGTGCGCAACGGCGCCTGCTACAAGTGCCTGAACTGCGGCGAAAGCCTCGGTTGCTCATAAGGTCTGATTTATATCCACCAAGCCGGAGAATTTTCAAGTTCTCCGGCTTGTTTCATTTGGACGGCCGCATTATGTTCCAGCCATGAGCGAAAACACCCCATTCATTCACGAAGACCCGTGGCGCATCTTCCGCATCATGGCCGAGTTTGTGGACTCGTTTCAGACGATGTCCCAGGTCGGCCCGGCGGTGACCATCTTTGGCTCGGCACGGACGAAGCCGGAGGACAGGTATTATCACGCCGCACAGGAGATTGCGAAGGGGCTGGCCAAGCACAAACTGGCGGTCATCACCGGCGGCGGGCCTGGCATCATGGAGGCGGCCAACCGGGGTGCGATGCATGCCGGCGGCAAATCCGTCGGCCTTAACATCGAACTGCCGCACGAGCAGACCGGCAACCGCTTTGCCAATGTGCCGGTGCATTTCCACTACTTCTTTTCGCGCAAGGTGTGTTTTGTGAAATACAGCTTTGGCTTCATCTTCATGCCCGGCGGCTTCGGCACGCTGGATGAATTTTTTGAAGTCATCACGCTGGTCCAGACGCAGCGCATCCCGCAATTTCCGCTCATCCTCTTTGGCCGTGAACATTGGAAAGGGCTGTTGGCATGGATGAAAGCCGAATTGCAGGTCCGGCACGGCTACATCAGCCCCGGTGACCTTGACCTGGTCCAGCTCGTGGACGAGCCGCAGGAGGCAATCGATCTCCTCCTCGAATACCAGCGCCGCGTCAGCCCGCCGGAACTGCCGGCCAAGGCCTTCCGCTGATTGTAATATGTCATGCGTCCGCTGATTCAAGAGATTGCCACCACGCATACGCCCGAATCGCTCGTTGAAAATCTGCGGGGCGAGAACGGGGTTGTGCTGTTACGCACCTCGCTGTTCGAGACGCCGTCGGCTCGTTATTCTTTCGTTGCCGCCAGCCCGTTTCTCAACTTCCGTTCCTTCGGCTCTCGCTGTGAAATAACCCAGACCCCAGACCCCAGACCCCAGACCCAATTTGGCAACCCGTGGCATCTGCTGGATGCGCTGATGGCGCGCCATGAATTGCTGGATGAGATCGATTCACCGTTTCCGCTCGGCGGAGCGTTTGGTTACTGGGGTTATGACCTGAAGAATTTTACCGAGCCGAAGCTGCCTCGCCGCGCTGTTAACGATTTGGAACTGCCCGATTGCCACGTCGGTTTTTACGACAGCCTGGTGGTGTTTGATCATCAGTTGGGCAAAGTCAGCATCATTTCCACCGGATTGAATGCCGATGGGTCGCGCACTGAGATGCGTGCGAAGGAGCGTTTGGAGCATTGGAAAACGCGATTACATGCCACCGGGCTGGAAAGCCCGGTGAATCCCGTAGTGGCGGAACTGGAAAAGCATGCCCCACAATCAAACCTTACCCGTACTGAATTTGTCACAGCCGTGGAACGGGCGCAGCAGTACATCAGCGCAGGGGACATTTATCAAGTCAACCTGTCGCAACGGCTCTCACTGCCGTGTGCTTCTGGCGGCTGGGAAATGTTCCAGAAGCTTTCCACCGTGTCGCCCGCACCGTTTTCCGCGTTTCTGGATTGCGATGCCGGGAATGGGCACGGCCGGTTTCAGATCGCGTCGTCCTCGCCGGAGCAGTTTTTGCGCATGAGCGGCTCGCATATCGTCACGCGTCCCATCAAGGGAACGCGTCCGCGCGATGCTGACGCGAACCGTGATGCGCAACTGGCCTACGAACTGCAGACCAGCGCGAAGGAACTGGCTGAACTGGTGATGATTACCGACCTGTTACGGAATGACTTGGGCAAGGTGTGTGAATACGGCTCGGTCCAGACGCCAGACCTGGCGCGGTTGGAGAAGTTTGCCCAAGTGCAGCATCTGGTTTCCACCGTGGAAGGCCGGTTGCGGAAGGACGTGACGCATTTTGCGGCGCTGGCATCGAGTTTCCCCGGTGGCAGCATCACCGGCGCGCCGAAATTTCGCGCGATGGAGATCATCGATGAACTGGAGCCGGTTTCGCGCGGGCCATACTGCGGGTGTATTGGTTATCTGGGTTTCAACCGCGAGAGCCAGTTGAGCATCACCATCCGCACGGCGGTGTGCAAGGATGGCGCGGCGCACTTCAATGTGGGTGCAGGCATCGTGGCGGACTCCGTTGCCGGGGCAGAGTACGAGGAAACGCTGGCGAAGGCGGCGGGTTTTCTGGCCGTGTGCGACGCCAGCTACATGAAAACGGCCCAACTTAATGATCCCCCGTCCACTGATACTCGTAATCCGGCGGCGGACTATAATTGCAAGTCGTGATATTCTGCGAGGCATCCCAGAAAATCTTGATATAACTGACGTGGCCGTCCACGAAGCTGGCCAGGTTTTTGGCATCCTTTATTCCATACTGCCCGGGCGGCAATTTCTTTTGTTCATGCCAGGACCAGGGGAAGAAGGCGGATGTTTCCGCGACCAAAATGGTTTTAACCGGGGATTTTATCGAACTTAGTTTCCGACCGGCAACGCCCGGGAAAGCTTCTTCGTTAAGATAGGCCGGCGGGGCGGTGGTGTCCTGGTTTCCACCATTAAATCCATAACTGGAATACTCGGTATCCGCCAGTTCGTGCAAACTCGTCGGCTCATAGACCAGGCTGGGAAAATCATAGTAAAAATCGTCGGCTGGACAGGCAAACAACTTGTCCGACGGCGACGAGGCACCTTGAAGGCCGACATAGCTTTTGATGAGATTTTTATAAGCGATCGCAAAGTGATTGGTGGCGTAACCGGCAAAGCTGGCGTCTTTAGTGGCGGGCAAAGTGTCGTTGTCCGCATCGGCGTACAAATGCAAGCCGACGTTGATCTGCTTTAAGTTATTCAGGCACGTCATACGCCGGGCCTGGGATTTGGCACGACCCAGGGCCGGAAGCAGCAAGGCAGCCAGGATGGCGATGATGGCGATAACGACCAGCAATTCGATGAGCGTGAGTCCCCGCCGGCGGACAGTGGTACTGGCTGACTTCATGGGTCTGGTTTTATTCACGCTTTTATCCAAGGGGATTGTATGGCTTCATTTTACCGTTTCCACGATGAGAAATTCCACCGGCTCGTGGCTGGGCACAAGTTCCAAACCGAGTTTATCCAGCAGTTCCCGTTTCAATCCCTCAGGGGTGGAATCCCATTCAAGATCGATATTATAGTCCCCACTCATCCGGGTTTGATCCACCACCAGGATACCAAGGTCGCGCCGGAGATAATCGACCAGCGCCCAAAGCGATTGTTCGTGAGACATGAATGAGCCTGGTTCTTCCGCGTATGAAGAATGCCCGAAACCGGCGCGTTGCAAACGGGCGAGGAGTTTCGGCGTTCGGATCTTTAGGAACAGCACGTTTGTCTCGATTAATTCGCGCCGGCCAACCAGCTTGAATTTGCGTTTCAGTTCCTGTTGCAAGGCTTCCGGCTGGTTTCGTGGAAGGTTGGAAATAAAATCATACTCTCCTGCCGGGAGTGGGGTGGAAATAATGAGCTGACCGGGGTGAACATCGTAGGCAGCCATCATCATGCCCGCGATACTCTGCCCCAGTCCAAGTATTTTTCCGTTTCGCGATCCCCAAGTGTGTATGTTCAGCGTCTGCCGGGCGGGTGGCGATGGGAGAATTTTGACTTGCGGCGGCAACTGATCGGTGACAAACAGGTCGTATTTCTGTTGCCATGCGCGGCCTTCCACCGCCTGGATTTTTTGAACAGTCACAACGGTTGCCCCGGCGACGAGCAAAATTCCCGCTCCGGTGATGATCGCCATTTTTGCCTTGGTCCATGCCATAATTTTCAATGCTCCTTTGATGAGGGTTAAGGTTGATGTGCCGGCCATCGCGGTTTTAGCGATCGCAACGGAAGTCACGGTTTTGGCCAGGGTCACGGGTGCGGCGTGGACGGAGTTGGTGGACAGTGCGCCGGCGATGATCGCCGTGGTGGAATTCACGCCATGCTTGTTTAAATAGCGGTGCAGTTTTTCCAAGGCGCGGCTGACGCGTTTGCGGGCTGTGTCCTCGCCGGTGCCGAGGGCGTGGCCAACTTGCGCCAGTGATTTGTTTTCAAAGAAGCGTAGCAGCACGGCCTGCCGGTCTGCTTCGCCGAGCGTTGCCAGGGCTTCGTCGAGCACCGGCGACATCTGGTCCCAGAGCGGGTCTGGGGCGGCGGATTGAATTTCAGATTGCATCAAGACCTCCTGTTCACGTCGCTGGCGTTTTACACGGTCGCGCGTTTGGGCGATGGCGGCATAGCGCGTGGTTTTGAAGAGCCAGCCGGCGAAAATGGTTTTATCGGATATCTTCTCGGCCTTTTGCGCCAGGATGATGAAAACGGCCTGCGTGACCTCCTCGGCCAGGTACGGGTCGCGCACCTGCCGCAAGGCCGCCGAATAGACGAAGCCGATGCGCCGCGAAACGAGCTCTGTGAACGCGCCATCCGAGCCGTGCCGGGTGTATTGGCGGAGCAGGTCGAGGTCATCCACTTCGTTCATTCACCTATAAATGCCGGTTCTGACGGAAACCGGACAACAATTTTTTAAAAATTTTCTCGCGAAAAACGGCCGGCTCGCGTAAATAGAAGGCAATTAGGAAAAGGGTTTATTCTCATGGTAGTTTTTCTCAACGGAAAATTAATGCCTGCGGCGGAAGCCATGGTGCCAGTGAGCGACCGTGGTTTCATGTACGGCGACGGACTGTTCGAGACGACGCGCGTCGTCAACGGACGTCCGTTTCGCCTGGCGCAGCATTTGGAGCGGATGGTGCGCGGCGCGGACTACCTGAAGATTCCGCTGCCGTTCACGCCGAAGGAGTTGCAGAAATTCACGGCGCAACTGGTCGAGGCCAACGCCATGCCGGACGCCGTGTTGCGCGTGACGCTGACCCGCGGTGCCGGCGAGCGCGGCTATTCGCCCACCGCCGCCGGGCAGCCGACGATGGTGATGAGCCTGCATCCGCTGCCAAAACTGCCCGAGGAAGGGCCGTTGCAATGGAGCATGATCACGTCGTCGTACCACATCCCCGCGAGCGGGGCGATCTCGTCATTCAAGACGACGAGCAAAATCCTGAACGTCTTCGCCCGCATCGAGGCGAGCGAACGCGGCGCGGACGAGGCGCTGCTGCTGAACACGAATGGCGAGGTGGCGGAGACGGCGGGCGGAAATATTTTCTGGGTATATCAAAACACCATCTGCACCGTGCCGACGGGCAGGGGGGTGCTGCCGGGCATCACGCGGGCGGTCGTTTTGGAGATCTGCCAGGCGCTCGGGCTGGAGACCAATAAACGGGTCATCAAACCGCAGCACCTGCGCAATGCCGAAGGCATCTTCATCACGCAGAGTGTGCTGGGCATCGTGCCGGTCGTCGCGTTCGACGGTGAGCATGTGGTGCCGTCGCCATTGGTGGACCAGATCGCCACGGCCTATAATGACGTGCTGCAACGCGAATAGCGGTTTGAACTTGGCTCATCCCTGACGGCGGGTAGATTATGGGCGTGCCGATTCTGCAAAAGTCGTCGTCCAAGCGTCGCAACCGCGCCAGTGACTTTTTGGCTGTGCTGCTCTTGGCGGCCATCATCATCGGAATAGGCTGGTTTTGGTGGCATCAGAAGCATCTCAAAAGCTCAAAAACCAAGCCGGAGGTTCAGACCAAAGCCGCAGTTCAGGCCGTTACCCCGCCAAAATTAAAACCCCTCGTGGTGGCGCCACAGGCGGCGACAGATTTCCCCCGGCCGGTACGGGATGCGTTCGAGGCGCAGGTGGCGTTGATGCGGCGGGCAATCTCACCGGGATCATTGGACGCGGCCATTGGTTCACAGACGCACGCGGCCATCGCGGCCTTTCAACGGGCGGAAAAATTATCCGAATCCGGCCTGCTCGACACCAATACCCGCGCCGTGCTGCTGCTGGATGCACCGCTGCTGACGACCTACACCGTCACCTCCAACGACCTGGCGCGGTTGCAGCCGATCGGCAAAACTTGGCTGGAAAAGTCGGAGCAATCCGCGCTCGATTACGAAACGATTCTGGAATTGGTCGCGGAAAAGTCGCACTCGTATCCGATACTCATCCAGAAGCTGAATCCCGGCGTGATCTGGACCAATGTTGCTGCCGGGACGGCCATGAAAGTTCCTGCGGCGGAATATCCCGAACCGGCGGACAAGGCGGCCTTCGTGGTCATCCATTTGTCGGCAAAAATTTTGGAGGCGTTTGATGCGGAGACGAACCTGCTGTTGCACTGCCCGTGCAGCATCGCGGCGAAGGTTGAGAAACGTCCGGTCGGGGAATTGCACGTGGCGGTGGTCGCGCCGGATCCGAACTATACCTTCGACCCGGCGGTGTTTCCGGAATCGCCGGAGGCACAGGCCATCGGGCATAAATTGATTCTGCCGCCCGGCCCGAACAACCCGGTCGGCTTGGCGTGGATCGGCCTGGACAAACCAGGCTACGGTATGCACGGCACGCCGGTGCCGGAGCAGGTGGGGCGAACGGAATCGCACGGCTGTTTTCGGCTGGCGAACTGGGATGCGACCTACATGGTGAAACTGGCGTGGGTGGGCATGCCGGTGGAAGTGGTGCCGTGAAAGGCGTTTGGGGCGGCGATTCCACTTTTTGGGCGAAATTATCATTGCCCGGCGGCGCAGTTCGGTGAAACTGTAAGTGCACTTAACGAAAGAACTACTATGACTGCTGGAATCATCCTAATCATCGTCCTGGGCGGGCTCGTGTTGCTCGCGATCGTCATCGGCGCGGCCGCCATCGGCATCTACAACAAGCTGGTCACGATGCGCAACCGGTACAAGAACGCCTATGCGCAGATCGATGTCCAGCTCAAGCGCCGGTACGACCTCATCCCGAACCTGGTCGAGACGGCGAAGGGCTACATGAAGCATGAGAGCGGCACGCTCACCGCCGTCACCGAGGCGCGCAACATCGCCTATGCCGCGTCCAAAAATGCCGCGAGCAATCCGGGCGACGCCTCCGCGATGAAGAACCTGGTTTCCGCCGAGGCCGGCCTGGGCGGGGCGCTGAGCCGCCTGATGGTCGTCAGCGAGCAATATCCCGACCTCAAGGCGAACCAGAACATGATGCAGCTCACCGAGGAGCTGACCTCCACGGAGAACAAGATCTCGTTCGCGCGACAGGCCTACAACGATTCGGTGATGACCTACAACACCGACCGCGAGGTGTTTCCGAGCAACCTGCTGGCGGGCATGTTCAACTTTGCGGCCGCGGAACTGTTCGTCATCGACAAGCCGGAAGAGAAGGTTGCGCCCAAGGTTTCATTCTCATAACTTGGGCTGCCCCGGTGTGTTTTTGAATTGCGATATGCGATTTACGTCGCCGTAAATCACCGGCGGGCGCGTAAATCGTAAATCCAAAATCGTAAATCACATGGACTTCTTCGCCCAACAGGACCACGCCCGGCGCAAGACGAAATCGTTGATCGTCTATTTCGTCCTCGCGGTCATCTCGATGATCGTGATGATCTACGGCGTGGCGGTGCTCGTGGTCTTCTATGCCCAGCTCAAGCGCCGGTACGATCTCATTCCCAATCTGGTCGAGACCGCCAAGGGTTACATGAAGCACGAGCGCGAAACCCTGGAGGCCGTCACGCAGGCGCGGAATGTCGCCTTTACCGCCGCCAAGGCCGGCTTCGGCGGAAACCAGGCTCTTCATCGCGGAAGCGTCACCCGGATTGCTAGCGGCGTTTTTGGACGCGGCGTAGGCGATGTTGCGCGCCTCGGTCACGGCGGTGAGCGTGCCGCTCTCATGCTTCATGTAGCCCTTCG
>DATHQS010000198.1:0-6618 GCA_035482455.1 Candidatus Acidiferrales bacterium
ATGACGATTTGCGTGCTGTTCGCGATGCTACCGGTCCCGACCAGCGCCAGCGAACCCGCACCAATAATTGTAGCCCCTGTGAAAGTGTTCACCTTGGATAAAGTCAATTGTCCCGCACCCAGCTTGGTCAAACCGCCGCCACCATCCGACAAAACTTGCGGAACCGTAAGGTTGAAACCCGCCGTGTCAAAGATGACGCCGGCAGGATTCACCGTGGCCGTGGTGATGTTGGTGATGAAACCTGGGTTGCCCACCCCGGCCACCAATTTGACGCCGTTTAGATTCAACGTACTTGAACCTGCACCGCCGGTGATCGCGGCATTGGTCGTGGTGATTTTTAGGGTGCCGCCGTTCAAGTTGAGCGTGCCGCTGGAGTTCGTGCTGGCGGCAAGCAAGATGGCGATGCCGTTGTTGGTGGAGGCAATGACGCTGGTGCTATCCAGATTACTGATGATCAATACCCCGATGGCCGCGCCGGAACTGCTGCCGCTGAGAAATTTCCCAATGGTCACCACCGTGCCATTGCCGGTGATGTCCAGATGGTTGGTAGCGTTGCTGCTCAAGATCAACGCGCCCGTTTCCGTTCCTGCGCCGGCACCGGCAAGCTGGCCCAGCGTCAGACTGTTCAAGTAACCGTTGAACACGCCCGGGGAACAGTCAAAATTTCCAGCATAACTGCCGCTACCGCCGCGCGGCGATACGGCGATGTTCAAGGCGGTGCGGTTGCCACTATTGCCCAAATTCAACTTTGCGCCGCCACCAATGGTGAAAGCCGCGTTCGCCTTGCTCCCCGCCAGTGTCAGGCTTGGTGTCACAATGGTTGTGGTTCCGTTTGTGGATGTGGTGACAGATTGCAGGCTGGTGTTGAACGTGTTCCCCATGTCGCCAATCAGCATTGCCGTGGCGGCGTTGATAAAATTATTCGTGCCGAGCTTCAAGGTGCCGATGATGACCGGGCTGCCGCCGACCGTATTGGTGGTGATACCGACTTGGAGGGTGTCCACGTTAGCCGTGAAATTTGTCGCCAAAGACATATCCAGCGTCGCGGTGGTGGTGCCAGAGTTCACATTGCCCACCGAGGCGACCGCCAGATAATTGCTGACGGCGAGCAGAGCATTGGACACCGTCAATGTTCCACCGGCAACGTTCATGCCGCCAAAGCAACTGTTGGTGTTGCGCGCCCAGATCAATGCACCGGTGCCGGTCTTGATCAGTTCGATATTGCCGATGACCGCGCCGGAATAAATCCCTCCGGTGCCATTGTTGTTACCAATGGTCAGGGTGGCGCCGTTGGTCAGGTTGTTTAGAATCTTTCCGCCCGTGCCGCCCAGATTGCCAAGCCCCAAATCGGTGCCATTCAAATCAACGGTGCCATATCCCAACGCCGCCGAATTGCTGAACGTGAGCGATCCGTTCGTGTCGCCCAATGTGCCCTGCCCGGTCAGGCGGACGGTGTGCGCGGCATCGATGACCGTCCCGCCGGTATAGGTATTCAGACCGGACATGATGAGCGTTCCGCCAAGCTGCCCAGCGGCACCCTTCACCCGCAACGATCCCGGGCCACTGATAATGGCACCGATGGTGAATGTATTTCCCTGCGGATCGAGCCGGCCACCGCCGCTACGCAGCGTAACCTTGCCGTCGAACTCCGTGCTGTTGGCCGACCAGTCGGCCACCTCGCCATTATCAAGAAACAGATCGGTCCCCACCGAAACGCCCTTGCCGCCGCTGGTGTTTTTACACGCCAACGTGGCGCCGTTGGACAAGGTCAGCGAACTGCCCGCAAAAAAATTGTTCGTACCATCCTGCGGCGAACGCAGCGTCCACCCGGAGACCAGATAATCGTGCGCGGAGGACGGTGCTGTGCCATCCGACCAGTTCAAGCCGCTTTCAAAACTGCTGGCACCGCTATTATCCGAGGTGTTCATGGTTACCGTCGTCGGATTCGTGGTTTGCGTCGCGGGCACGGCCAGCATGGCCTCGAAGGACGAGATGCAGTCATAGGAAAAGAAATTGGTGTCAGCGGGCGTCGCCTGCGGCCACTGGCACCAGGACAGGTTGTCCGTGCTGCGCCGGCCATTCCACGATGCGTTCGCCTGCCCCTGCAGCCAGATCTGGTAAGGCGCCGAGACGCTGTGATTTTTCATGAACCGGCCCAGCCAGCGGATAAAAATTGAATTGAAGATGGAATTGTTGCCGCCGATGCCATAGCGGGGCATATAACCGGCGCCACTCATGCTGTTCATCGTGTACGTCGCCGCCAGCAGCGCGTCGTTGGTCTGGCCCAGAAAATCCGCCGCGCCCAGAAACGTGCCCTGGTTGTAGGTCGTGGGTGTCTGGTCCACGTTGCCGTTCGTATTGATGTTGTCGTAGATGCGACCCGTGCCGGAGTTGTAAAGCACCGCGCGTTCCCAGTAATAGATGTTGGTCGCCTTGACCCAATAATTCGTATCGCCGTAGATCTGGAAGATGAGCGAGGCGGCAATTGCGCCCGGGCCGTTGACGCAGGCGTTTTTCGAGGCGTTGTTGGGATACAGCCAGTACAGGCCGCCACCCAGGTTCGTGTCCCAACCCCGCGCATAAACCATGTCGAAGTTGGCCTTGGCGACATCGCAATAATTTGTCTGGCCGGTGATCGCCCCGCCGCGCGCGAATGCCATGACCGCCCACAGGTCGTCGTCGTTAAACCCGTTGTAGGACCAGTTGGCGCCGTTATTCTTGATGAACCCGTTCAACAGGTTGGTGATCATCCCCAGGTAGACGGTGTTGGTCGTCCATTCGTAGGCATCGATCACCGATTCGATCTCGTTGGCGGTCTGCCAGAAATATGTGGAGTTGCCGCTGCCTTGATGGTCACGGATAAAGCCGTTGGTGCCGCTGACAAAATAGAACGCGTTCGAATAGCCGTTCACAATGGTCGACACATCGCCCGCGAGATACGCAGAAGCCGGACGCGCGGACACGAGCAACAGGCAGGCAGAAAACAAAAATGCCGGAGAAAACCCACGGCACAAACAGCGACGGAACCATCGTCTGGCCATAAAAACAAATTGGAGCGCGTTAAACATGGTTTTAGTTCAGGGATAAATAAGCCGGAAGAACACGCTGCCATTCATCGGCGAGACCGGCACCGCCAGCTGGTTGGTTCCCGACGTGTTCGGCACGTCAAACCAGTTCGCATTCAAGCCTGTCAGCACATCATTCGTCTGCACCTGTAGCCGCCAGCCCAGATGATCCAACGGCCACGACAATGTCAATTGATCCGGAGCAATATCAAAGGCCAGACCTGGCGGATCGGTCGCCGCCACCCGAATGCTTCCGTCCACGCTTACATTATTCATCCACGCCTGCCCGGTCCCCAATGCTGGCAGATTCACCGTTGTAAAGCCGCCTACTGCTTGATTGAACAGCACAAAAGCATCACCCGCCTGCAACGCCGGGCCCAGATTGTTCACCGTCAAGATGCCGCCGCCCGCTATCGTTCCGTTCGTCGCTGCCAGTTTGTCGCTTGTCTGAATATTCGTGCGGTTCAATTCCAACACCACCGTTCCTGCGAGCGTGACGTTGCTTTGTACGATCAGCGTTCCAATCCCATCACCCGGGCTGATAGTTGATCCGCTAATCGCGTTCAGCTTGCCCAGCACTGTTCCGCTGCCTCGCAGCGTCTTCCCGTTGTTCAACGTCAGTGTCCGGTCGGTGCGACCGGTCACATCCAGCACTGCGCCGTTGGAAACAATGATCTGCGCGCTGCTTGCAATATTTCCCGGCTCCTGCAACGCCACTGTGCCAGCGCCAATCATGGTGTTGCCGGCATAGGTGTCAGCCTTGGCCAACGTGAGCTTGCCCGCACCCAGCTTGGTCAGGCCGCCACTCCCATTGGCCAGCACTTGACCCACCGTGATATTGAAGTTTGCCGTGTCGAACGCGACTCCGCCCGAATTCACAGTGGCCGTGGTTAGGTTGGTGATGAAACTGGTGCTGTTGGCACCGGCCACTAATTTTACGCCATTCAAGTTCAGGGTGCTGCTACCGCTGCCGCCGGCGATGGCCGCACCCGTTGTCGTCACCTTCAACGTCCCGCCGTTAAGATTGAGAGTGCCGGCAGACTGGGCGGTCGCACCCAGCAAAATCGCCGTGCTGTTGTCCGTCGAGGCGATGACGCTGCCTGCATCCAGGTTGCTGACCGTCAAAATGCCCGTTGCAGTCCCGGCGCCGCCACCCAGTGAATTTTTCCCAAGCACCACCACGTTGCCCGCACCGCTGATGTCCAGATGGTTGACGGCATTGGTGCCGATGATCATCGTGCCGGTCTGGCCACCGCCACCCGTGTTGTTGATGGTACCGATCGTAAGGCCACTGAGCACCCCGTTGAAGATGCCTGGTGAAAAATTATTCAGCGAACTGAAGCTCGTACCCGTGCCGAGCTGTCCGAGCGCCGCGCAATTGCCGATGCTCAAGGCTGTGCGATTGCCTGCGACGCCGACGTTAAACGTCGAACTCGCACCATAGGTGAAGGTAGGATTGCACTTCCGCGCGCCCAGGATCAGCGTCGGGGTCAGAATCGTGGTCGTGCCGTTCGCCGCCGTGGTGAACACGGCCTGCGAGGATGCGGCGTTGAAGGCGCTTGCACTGTCGCCAACGGTGATCGAGGCCGATGCCGTGATGGTGTTATTCGTGCCCAGGTTCAGCGTCCCGGTCCATGGGAAGTTGCCGCCGGGGTTTTGCGCGTTCACCGCCACCAGGATCGTGCCCACGTTCACTGTAAAATTCGACGAGGCCGAGACATCCAGTGCTCCAAACGAGGCCGCGCCGAAATTGCCGGCGGCGATGGAGATGGAATCGCCCGAACCGCTCCCAACGTTCAACGACGCGCCCGCCCCCAGCATCAGGCTGCCATTTGTCATCGGCGAACTGCTGTTGTTCAGCGCGATATTCAAGCTGGCGACGGCCGAGCTGCCGGAGAAGGTCTGCGCACCGCTGCCCGCCTTGTTCAAGGTGAGTGGCTGCGCACTGCCAGACACGATGCGGCCCAGAAATGTCCCGCCGCCGTTCCCGGCACCGATGGTCAGGGTCGCCGCGGTCGCCGAGCTGTTCGTTATGATTCCGCCGGTGCCGAGCAGCGGCCCGACGTTTTGGCTCGTGCCATTCAAATCCACCACACCAAAGCCATGCGCAGCGGTATTGCTGATGGCCAAAAATGCGCCAGCGCCGAGCGTCCCTGAGCCAGAGAGTTGCAGCGTGTCCGCCGCATTAAGCACGGTGCCGTTGGTGTAAGTGTTTGCCCCGGTCAACATAAGCGCGCCGCCAGCCGTTCCACCCGGGGCATCCACCGTCAACGTCCCGCCACCGCTGATCTGCGATGCCACGGTGAACAGGTTTGCCTGCGGATCGAAGACGTTACCGGTGCCGGTCAAGAAAACATATCCAGCCAACGTTTCCGGCAACCCGGACCAGTCGCTCACCACGCCACCACCCAGAAACAAAGCCGTGCCGGGTGCGGCGCCGATGGTGGTCAGGTTGCCGCTGCCAGCGGCCTTGATCCGGAGCGCCCCGCCGTTGGTGAGATACAACGCGCCGCCGGCAAATATCTGATCGCTGTCAACCGCCGGTGTGCGCAGGTCCAGCCCGGAAACCTGGTAGATGTTCGTCGCGGCGGGTGCGAGCGAGTTTGACCAGTTCAAGCCGGCGTTAAAACTGGATACGCCGGCAGCATCGCTGTTAGTCAGCGGAATGGTGACCGGATCAATCCATTGAAAATTGTAGGTGGCATGGGCCGAAACCCCAAAGTCCATCCCCATGGCTTCCACTTCAACCGGCGTGAAGGCTTCATTGTTGCTCCGCGCGAGCTGGGAAATAAAAACGCCGTTGTTCGGCGTGGCCCACAGCCAGCTCAAACTGTTGTCAGGATTCCGGCGATACACATTGTAGCAATAAACCGCATCAGCGGAATTGCTCCAAGTCAGGCGCAGATTATAAGTTTTCCAATCCAGATTATACAATTTGTCCACCGCAACCGAAGCGGGCGCAGCCGGTGTGCCAATGGAGCCGTTATACACCGAAAGCTGACCGACGCGCAGCGAGTAGCTGCCGACCGTGGTGGCGTTGCCGATGCGCAGAGAAATCGTAGAAAGCTTTCTCCCGGCAAACGTGGATAAATCCAATGTGTTCGTGTTCCACGCAGTGGTAACGGTGTTGCCGATGTCGAGAAACTGAAAATTTGTCGGGCCGTCCTCAAAGGCCAGTCCCAGCTTCAAATACGTCGCACCAACCGAGCCGGTTTTACAAATGAACCGCACATGGGTGTTGTTGCTGACCGCGAGGCTGGTTTGATACAGCCAGATGTCGTTGGTGGCGCTGGTAACTGTGCCAGCGACCAGCAAAGACGCGCCGCCGTAATATGCGTCGGCAAAATCGATGCCCGGGATGAGCTTGGTGCCGGCGCTTTTCACCAGCCAGCGCCAGGTCGGCAAAACGTCCTGCAAGCCAAGGTTGTTCCAGCCTCCATTCATCAATTGCTGGCCGTTTATGTTGAAAAAATTCCCCTGCCCCGGATTGAAGCTTGTTGTGAAAGGCACGCTGCTGACGGGTGACGCCGCCGGAATGAAATGCGCAATGCCC
>DATHQS010000199.1:0-10484 GCA_035482455.1 Candidatus Acidiferrales bacterium
GAAAAACGCACCAAATACCCGGAACACCACCACCCCCGGTGGCACAACCCTCCCGGCAACCTGTTGTCCGGGTGAATTTCCCTGCGTCACTTCCGCATCTGGCTCCACATGAGCCGTTTCCGCCAACCGCTTCACCAACAATGCCGATGCCAAAATCAACGATGCCCCGACCGCTGTCGGCAAATCCACCGCCACCGTCAGGGTGAACGCGCACAGAAAAACCATCGCATCACTTTTCGGCCATTTAAAGATGCGTTTGAACTGATGCCACTCGCCCATGCGCATAGCCACGACCACCAAAACGGCGCTCAGGGCGGCGAGGGGAATGTTCTTTGCCAACGGCGCGGCGGCGATCAGGATCAACAGCAACACCAAAGAATGGATGATGCCCGCGACCGGCGTTTTCGCGCCATTGCGCACATTTGTCGCCGTGCGCGCAATCACCCCTGTCGTCGGCATCCCGCCAAACAGTCCCACGACCATGTTCGCGATTCCCTGCCCCATCAGTTCCTGGTTCGAGTCATGCCGGTCATCAATCATGCCGTCCGCCACCACCGCGCAGAGCAGTGATTCGATCGCGCCCAGTACCGCCACTGTCATCGCCGCCGGCAATAACGCCCGCCACGCATCAAAGCTCAGCGATGGCCAGTGCGGCGCCGGCAACCCGCGCGGCATTTCGCCGAATTGTGAAAACAAAGTCTGGATGCCCAGTTGTTCGTCCCAATGCAAAAATTTCACCACCGCCGC
Source organism: Candidatus Acidiferrales bacterium (assembly GCA_035482455.1). Taxonomy (GTDB): domain Bacteria; phylum Verrucomicrobiota; class Verrucomicrobiia; order Limisphaerales; family UBA11358; genus UBA11358. Next base: position 748 of record DATHQS010000199.1, read on the forward strand.
CGCCAGTACGATGACCACGATGGACCCGGGCAGCAGGCGCCCGATTTTTTTTGGCCAGAACCAGATCGCCACCGCGCAAACCGCCGCCAGCAAAACCGTCGGCCAGTTCGGATGAAAATCTCCCGCCAGCGCGCGCACCTTGCCGATGAAATCCGGCGGCAGTTTTTGTGACAGCCCGAAAAAGTCCTTTATCTGCGTGCTTAAGATGATGATCGCGATGCCGCTGGTGAAACCGGTCACCACGGGAAACGGGATGTACTTGATCATCGTGCCGAGCTTGCACGCGCCCAGCACAAACAAGATCGCCCCCGCCATCAACGCACACACGACCAGCGCCTCCGGCCCATGCAGCAGGACGATTGGCGCCAGTAACGGCACGAACGCCCCGGCCGGTCCGCCGATTTGCACCCGCGAGCCGCCGAGCAAGGAAACCAGCAGGCCACCGATGATGGCCGTAAAGATGCCGGTCTCCGGCTTCAAGCCGGAGGCGATCGCCAGCGCCATCGCCAGCGGCAGCGCCACGATGCCCACCGTCACGCCCGCCGAAAAATCAGCAAACAATGTCTGCGCTGAATAATCTTTCAACGCATCCACCAGCTTCGGACGGAATGAAAAAGAAAAATGCACTTCAAAAAAGGAAACTGAAAAAATTCCCTGAGTTTGATTGTGCGAAAGCCCTGACGGAATTCAAATCAATTTGCCTTGGAAAAATCAGGCCCGCGGATGCGCCGCGTCATAAGCCTTCTTCAACCGCTCGGTTGTGACGTGGGTGTAAACCTGCGTGGTGATGAGGTGCGCGTGGCCGAGCAATTCCTGCACGCTCCGCAAATCCGCCCCCGCATCCAGCAGGTGCGTGGCGTAGCTGTGCCGCAGCTTGTGCGGCGTCAAAGCCGGATCAAGCCCGGCCACGATGAGGTAATTCTTCAACCGCCGCGAGAGTTGCAGCGGGCTGAGCGGCCCGGCTTTTTCCGTGTCCGCCCGAAACACCGGCTGCACGCCCAGCGGCGCGGACAACAAAATTCCCCAGTAGTCCTGGATCGCCTTCAGCGCCGGCTGGCCGATGGGCACGAGCCGCTCCTTCTTCCCCTTCCCGCGTACGCGCACGATCTGTTCGCTCCACTCGATGTCATCCACGCGCAGGCCGCAAAGCTCGCTCACACGCAGGCCGCAGGAATAAATCGTCTCCAGCACCGCGATGTCGCGCAGGCAGGCTTCCTGCGAGATCGGACGCCCCGGACCTTTTTTCTCCTTCTGCGCTGCCAGCAACTTGGCCGGCGCGATCAGCAAATCCTCCATCTGTTGCTTGGTGAGAAATCTCGGCAGCCGCTTCTCCAATTTCGGAAGTGAAATATTTTTTATCGGCAGGCTTTCAACAATTCCGTGCCGGATGAGAAACCGGTAAAATGTCCGCAACGCGGAAAATCGCAGTTGTATCGCCGAACGGCTCAATTGCTGCCGGCCCAGGTAACGCAGGTAGCTGCGAAAATCATCCCGCTGCAATTTCTCCCACACCGCGGCAGCCTTCAGTTCCGTCAGATGCCAGCGTGCAAACTCGATCAACGCCTGCTCGTAATTTCGCTGCGTATAGACCGACGCCCCGCGGTCCGTCGCCAGATGCGTCAGAAACTTGGCGATCCATTTGTCGCGGATTTCTATGGGCGCTTCTGGCGTGGCTTCCATTCTAATTGAAATGCTCAATGGGTGGCGGCGCCCACAGGCTCCATCCCCGGCGCCTGCGCATCTTTTACGATGTCATATTCGTAAATACGGAGCGTTTGATTTAATTGAAGGCTGTCCCAGTTTTTTAAATCGTTAGTAAATGCTAAAATATCAACCGCAGACCATTGGCTCAAATGCGGGTATGCTCTTCGCGCGATTTGTACGAGCATATCACCTTTGTGGACCGTTACTACCGTGTTTCGTTTTGGATTAAAGCGGAGAAGATACTGGCGGGTTTGCGTTCGGTCGTGAGCAGAAAGAGTAAAAGGAGCATCTTCACCTGCTTCCTTCAAAAAAATTTCCCTCACCAAACTTTTCTCAGATGCTTGGAGTTTTTCTTCGATAAGAACTTTCCTGAATGCTTGCCAAACCGACTCGCCGCCACGGACCGCAAGCTCATGCACAATTTTTTTAAATGCATCATATTTTGGCGGCCCTTTCAGCCTTTCTTCCTCTGTCACTTTGACTAATGCACATTCATAGTATAAGTCGCGGCTTTCCAATGCTTCCAATGTCTTGATGAGGCGTTGCGTACTGAGGTCCGTGTTGGTGGAGATGTCCTTTTCTATCTCGGCGACACTTGGGATCGCCTCAGTTTTTTGGCTTCCGGCTTCGACGCTGTTAGCAAGCGATTCGCCAGCCTTGGTTTGGACTGCTGGAAACACCATCGCGATGCAAAGCAAAAGGGCATGACAATATGTGTTCATCGCAAAACTCTAAGAGCAGAAGGCGCATTGAGCATCCCTCTTTATTCTTAATTTGCAGCTTATTCAGCCGTTTTGCCTTTGTCCAAAACTATTGTACAGCGATTCAAATATCGTCGTTCACAAAAAATCCAGCACCAGCCGCACAAATTCTTCCGGCGCCTCGGCATGCACCCAATGGTTTGCCTTGGCGATGGTTTCAATCTTCACCGCCGGAAACCGTTCGCGGATTTCAACCTCATCGGCATCGGTGATGTAATCCGACTTGCCGCCGCGGATGAACAGTGTCGGACCGGTAAACGCGGTCTTCCCGCCCAAAACCTCGCCCAGCCGCGCGTAATTTTCCGACACACCGCGCAGGTTCATCTTCCAGAAAAATTTTCCCGCGTTGTCCCGTCCCAGGTTTTTCAACAGGAACCGTCGCAGGTTCAGCGACGGGATTTTTGGAGCCAACGCTTCCTCCATTTCTCCGCGCGTCTGGAACCGTTCCAAATCCAGCGCCAGCAACGCCTCAAAGATGTAATCATGCGCCCGCTTGTAAGGGCGTGGTGCCATGTCCACGACGACCAGCTTTTTAACCCGCTGGGGATAATCCAGCGCGAATTGCATCGCCACCTTGCCGCCCATCGAATGACCGATGACCGAAGCCTGCTCCAGATGGTGCGCGGCAAAAAATTTCTCCACATCCGCCGCCATCAGCGGATAATCCATTTGCTCGTCATGCGGTGACTGTCCGTGATTCCGCAGATCGAGGATGAAGACATGAAACTTTTCCGCCAGCTTGGGCGCGACCCCAAACCAGTTGTCCGCCGAGCCGAATAGACCGTGCAACAAAACAAGCGGTTCGCCCTGGCCAAGTTGTTTGAAATTGAGTTGCATGTTTCGACCGGTAAATTCCGGCGCTGTTTTTTAACAGTCACGCGGCGGTTGCTCAATGCTTGAAATCAATTTACGCTCATGAAAAAGCGCCCATGATTTTAATTTCCGTCCGGACCGCCATCCGCCTGCCCATGCTGCTGCTGTGTTTTATTTTTGCGGCCAGCCCGCTGCTGGCCGCCGCACCCACCGGCCCAACCTTGCAGCTCGACTACGGGCGGGGCACTGCGCCGGCCAGCTCAATCAGTTCATTCATGTATTTCGTGCCGCTCATCTCGCCGGACGCGGTTTCCGTTTTCACCAACATCGGTAACACGCAAGGCGCGCGCATACAGTCTTTCAGTTGCCGGACGAACGGCGTAACTTTCATCGCCATTTGTGATTTCGAGTTCGCCGGCGAAGGCAGCTTGCAAAATGTTTTTGACCACGCCGCCAAGATCGAACATTGCCAAAAAGAACTGGCGGCGGGCGACACGCTGGCGCACCAGCTTGATTCCATCAACGTGGAAGGTTCCGGCAGCGGCAGCGTGGAAATCACCGGCACGCTGACCAACGGCCAGCGAACCGTCACCGGGGTGCGGCTGGAGTTTAACCGGCGCGGACACGCCAGCCCCGTGAGCATCGGCCTGGTGGATATCCGCCTGCGTGACGGCAAGGTGCGGTTGGAAAATGCGACGACCGCCCGCGTGAACACCCTGGTTTTCCGGCATTCATCCGGCACGCCAAAGATGGAGGTCACGCTGGCCTCGGTGAAAAGCAAGGGTGCGGGCGACGGCCTCTGGCAGAATTTTGTCGGCGACCTCAAGGGCGCGGCGGTGAACCTGTTCCTGCCGCCGCTCGCGATCGAAGCCGGCGGCCAGCAAGCCATGCTGGATTTTGGCCTCGCCCTCGCTTCGGAAAAACCCGTCTTCACCTTCCCGCTGGCCACCAGGCTCAAAGCTGTCAACGCCGACAAACCATGAATTATTTTCCGTAATTCACGAGCATCGATGAGTAATGAACAAAGAGGCGGATTAAAAGAAGTGATTTTTAATGGGTGGCGGCTGTGTCTGAAAGACCAGCCGCAGCGCGTCCGAATGGCATAGGGCGCTAACACTTTCCGATGTCGTCGGCATTGTCACACGCTGCGGCTGGGCTCCGCCACAGCCGCCACCCATTGGAGGAGGATAAGTTGGCCCGCCAAATCATTCGTCATCGCTTGCCGGAAACTCAAAGGTGATCTTCCCCTTCTTGTCCATCACGAGGAACGCCGGGAACGGCTTGCCGGATTTCGAGATGAACTTCTCCATCACGTCGCTCTTTTTGTCCTTGAGAATTTTTGCCGCCTGCACCGCGTCGATGGGCTGCTCCAGGATCGTCTTGCCAATGGGCTTGAAGGTGCAGCGTTTCTCCGCGCGTTGCGAGTTCTCGCAGATGTAGCCGGCCTCGGTGTCGAACACCTGGCCGCCGCACTTCGGGCATTTGCCGACTATGGCCTTGCCGGTGAAATCGATCTTCGGCGGCGGTTCGCTGGACCTGGTCCGGCCTTTGCCTTCGCGCGGCGGGAAATCAAACGCCGTCTTGCCGTCCTTCACGATCAGAAACGCCTTGAACGGCCGGTTGTTCTTCTTGGAGATGAACTTGGTCAACAGGTCCGTCTTGCCCTCGGCCAGCAGTTTTTTGATCTGCTCCGGCGGAATCTCCTGCTGCAAAATGATCTTGCCCGAACGAAAATCGCACGTCGGCGTGGGGCCCGTCTGTTTTTCGCAGACGTAATTCATCCCGTTGTCATAGACATTGCCGCCGCATTTCGGACATTTGCCCAGCACTTCCTTGCCGGTGAAATCCACCACGGCTGCCGGTTCACCGTCTTTTCCGCCATTGCCAAAATCAAATTCCACCTTGTGCTCGGCGGTCATCCGCAACACGGCCGCAAACGGAAAACCCTGCTTGCTGCGGAAGCCTTGCAACGGCCCCACCACCTTGTCCGTGATGATTTTTTCGACTTCCTCGATCTCAAACATCCGGCTGCATAACGTCTTCCAAAAGGCAAAATCGCACTTCTCGCACTGGAACTGCTTGTACCGCTCATGGACTTCGCCGCCACACTTGGGACACGGCACTTTCAGCGTGCCGAAATCGCCGGGAATGGTGTCGTACTCATATTTTTTGGCGCACTCGACGATCCGGCGCGTCATGTCCGCGATGCCGGACATGAACTGCTCGCGGCTGATCTTCTTCCGCTGCATTTCCTTCAACTGGAATTCCCAGTCGCCCGTCAGCTCCGGCTTGGTGAGTTCGGGGATGCCCAGGCCGTTGAGCAGTTCCATCAGCGAAAACGCCTTCGCCGTGGCCTGCAATTCACGGCCGTTGCGGTGGACGTAATCTTCGTAAATCAAACCTTCGATGGTCGCCGCGCGCGTGGCCGGCGTACCCAGCCCCTTCTCGCTCATCGCCTCGCGCAATTCATCGTCGTCGATGAGTTTGCCCGCGCCTTCCATCGCCGAGAGCAAGGTCGCTTCCGAATACCGCGCCGGCGGCTTGGTGATGTTTTCCTTTACCTCGATGGCGCTGGTCTTGACCGTTTCGCCCGGCTTCACCGGGGCGAGGCTCGGGGTCTCGTCGGAATCCGATTGCTTGCCGTAAACCGTCAGCCAGCCGGGTGAAACCAAAACTTTGCCCGCGCTCTTGAAAGGCTCGCCTTCGACACGCGTGATACGATTCGTTTCCAAAAATTCCGCCGCCGGATAAAAGATGGCGAGAAACCGTTTCGTGACCAGGTCGTAAAGCTTCTGTTCCGGCTCGCTCAAGGCTTTCGGCGCGAGCATCGTGGGGATGATCGCGAAGTGATCCGAGACTTTCGCATTATTGAAGATGCGCTTGTTGGGATGCACCCAGCCGCCTTTCAAGATCTGGTCGGCAAAGGTGGAATAACCGGTCACCTCACCCAACATCTTCAGCGTGTCCTTGACCGTGTTGACGTAATCTTCCGGCAGGGCGCGTGAGTCCGTTCTCGGATACGTCAGCACCTTGTGCTTTTCGTATAGCGCCTGCGCCAGGCCCAGGGTGTTCTTCGCGCTGAAGCCGAAGCGCGAGTTCGCATCCCGCTGCAGGCTCGTCAAATCATAGAGCAACGGCGACATCGAGGTCGTCGGCTTGCTTTCCTCGGTGACGATGCCCGGCTTGCCGAGGCATTTTGTGCGAATCTCCTCCGCCTTGGCGACATCCCAGACGCGCTCAGCCTTGAGCTGCTCATCGTCCTCGGACTTGGAAAATTTTTCATCAAACCAGCGGCCGGTATAATTTCCCGCCGCGGCATCGAAGGTGCCGATGACCTCCCAGTAACCGCGCGGAACAAATTTCCGGATCTTCGCCTCACGCTCCACGAGAATCGCCAGTGTCGGCGTCTGCACGCGGCCCACGGTCGTCTTGAAAAAACCGCCGAGCTTGGAATTGAACGCCGTCATCGCCCGCGTGCCGTTGATGCCCACCAGCCAGTCCGCCTCGCTGCGGCTGGTCGCCGCGTCAGACAGCGGCTGCATGGATTCATCGCTCTTCAAGGACGCAAAGCCTTCGCGGATGGCCGCCGGCGTCATGGACTGCAGCCACAGGCGCTGGATCGGCTGCTTTGCCTTCGTGTACTTGACGATGTTGCGGAAAATCAGTTCCCCTTCCCGCCCGGCGTCGCACGCATTGACGAGCTTGTCCACATCCTTGCGTTTGATGAGCTTTGCCAGCGCCTTCAGGCGCTTCTCATTCTTCTCGATCGGGGTGAGGTCAAAGTGCGGTGGGATGACCGGCAGGCACTTGAACGTCCACTTGCCACGTGCGGCTTCCACGCCCTCCGGCGGCACAATGGTCAGCAAATGACCGACCGCCGACGAGATGACATAGTCGTCATTCTCGAAGTGATCTTCATGTTTCTGAAACTTACCGAGCGCCTTTGAGATGTCACTGGCGACGGACGGTTTCTCTGCGATGATCAGGGCTTTTCCCATGTGACGCGCCAATCTTTAAGCCGCGAAGTGCCGTTTGCGCAACATAAATTTTTTTGGCGGCAAAATATTTTTCACCACGGATGGACACAGATGGACACGGATTAGGGAACAAATGAGCATATTGTTTCAGGGGAAAAACCCTGTCGGCATCCGTGTTTATCCGTGTCCAGCCGTAGTTAAATTATTTTGGTATTGGCCCGGAATCTTCCGCATCCTCTTCCGCCTTGTGCCTTTGTTCATTGGTTGTTAATTGTGTTCTGTCCATCATGCCCATATTGGTCTTCGTGAACACGGACAGAAAACATGAAATATGGTCAACCTTGTAATATATTTTGATAGCCACTCACTACCAAGCAGGGAGCTTTGGGAGAAAACGGCCATGAGCAAAAAAATCCCTTTGATTTTCGACGGTGGGTTTGAGCCGGGAACTCACCCGGTTTGTGAACCTGCTCAGGTGAATCATCCCGACGGACTGCTAACGGTAAAATTGGGTGAGGCAACCTGCCGGTTTCAGATGGATCTTCATCAGATAACCACCCAGTTAAGAGAATCATTTAACAAGCACTATGGCCCGCAGGTCATGCAACCTTATGATTCTTCGGCGGCGTTCAGATGGTCCGAGCGCAACGGAGCTGACGCTTTAAGCGCCCAGTTGGCCGCCGCAACCCTGACCCTGGCCACAAATGGCATGGCTTTCTGGGGCAGACCAGAAGGCAGCTTCCTGATTGGCGAAAAAGCCTGTGAGATGATTTCCCGGTCTGCCTACAAAGAGGCTCAAAAGCGGGCTGGTTTGAATCACAAGTTTTCCAAGAAAGATTTACTGGGGCCGAGGATGATTGCCCGGGCAAGCGACAATGACTGGGTTGCGTGTCCGCGATGCGGCATAAAATTCAACTTCAAAAGCATCAATCACTGGGACGAAGAGAAACACTTGAGCTGCGGGCAGTTGATTGTGTTGGAATAGCCATCCGCGTCCATCCGTGGTTTAAGCTTCGTCAATGACGAAGTTGACCTCGCGCCCGGCTCTGGCAGAATCGCCTCACAAAATTTCACACCTTATGCCAAGAACCGTCACCCTCTTCACCGGCCAATGGGCCGACCTCTCCCTCGCCGAACTCCTGCCGCTCGTCAAAAAGATGGGCTACGATGGCGTGGAACTCGCCTGTTGGGGCGACCATTTTGAGCCCGACCGCGCCCTGACCGAACCCGATTACGTCAAAAAGAAGTGGGCGCTGCTTGCCAAGCACGGGCTCACCTGCCACGCCATTTCCTCGCATCTCGTCGGCCAGGCCATCTGCGACCTGATTGATGAACGGCACCAGGCCATCCTCCCCGCCGATGTCTGGGGCGACGGCAAACCTGAGGGCGTCCGCCAGCGCGCGGCGGAGAAAATGAAGGCGACGGCGAAAGCCGCGCGAAAATTTTTCGATGCCAAGCCGGGTGCGACGAAAGGTGCGCCCGCCATCGTCAATGGCTTCACCGGCTCCAGCATCTGGCACGCGCTCTACGCCTTCCCGCCGACCAGCCAGGATTTTCTGAACAAAGGCTATGCCGATTTCGCCAAACGCTGGCTGCCCATCCTGGACGTGTTTGATAAGGAGAATGTCAACTTTGCCCTCGAAGTGCATCCCACGGAAATCGCCTTCGATATCGCCTCCGCCAAGCGCGCGCTCGAAGCCGTAAAGCAGCATCCGCGCTTCGGTTTCAACTACGACCCATCACACCTCGGCTATCAGGGCGTGAACTATGTGAAATTCATCCGCGAGTTTACCTGCCGGATATTCCACGTGCACATGAAAGACGTCTGGTGGGGCCATGGCGACGGCACCGTCGGCGTATTTGGCGGCCACACGGATTTCACCGATGCCCGTCGCTTCTGGGATTTTCGCTCGCTTGGCCACGGCGACATCAATTTCGAGGAGATCATCGTCGCCCTGAACGACGTTGGCTACCGCGGTCCGCTCTCCGTGGAATGGGAAGACGGCCGCATGGACCGCGTCCACGGCGCCACCGAAAGCTGCATGTTTGTGCGGGACCTGGATTTTGCACCTAACAAGGCGGCGTTTGATGCGGCGTTTGCGAAGAAGAAATAATGGTTAAGGAGCATGCCCATACTACCCGCCTAGGCTTGTTGCTCGCAGCCTTGGCGGTCGCGTTGAATTTGATATATGCTCCTGCAGCGTTTTGTGATTCAACGAACCACGTCACATTCGTCGAAACAAACGGTGCCAAGACCACCGTCACAACAATCTTCTCCGATGAATATGGTTTGACCCGTGACGAAACGTACCAAGTCATTCAAGTCGCCAAACATGCCGGACTAGAGCGTTTCAACAAAAACTGTAGCCGCATGAGGCAAACCAACCGAGGGCGTCTTGGGGTGTTACTTGGGCCAGTGCCAGGCCGATGGCCTGTACCAAATCGGCGGGCGTCCGAGCCTCGGCGGACCGCAGCAGGGACT
>DATHQS010000200.1:0-6284 GCA_035482455.1 Candidatus Acidiferrales bacterium
TGTTCTTGATCCAGATCGTCGCCCGCCCCGCCCTTAGTCTGACATTCATGTCATTCACCCCTTCATTGAATCATACTTGTTGAAAAGTTGAATTTCTCCCCGGAATGTAGAATGCAGATTTATGCCATATTTCTGCAAAAATCCCGAGTGGGATGGGGGTCGTCCGGAAAAAATCCATAAAAAACCATAATCGACCCATGGCTATTGGGGATAATCGGTGTCGCTGGAAATGGTGGCGAGGCGAAAATGGCGAATTTGCAGGGGAATTGCGGTTTTTTGAAAATGAAAAATTGAGGGGCGTCGCGCTGCGGCTGTCCCTCCGGCTTGCCCTGCCCATGACTGCCGCAAGATGGCAGCGCTCCGTGGCACCCACTGGAAAAAAGGCAGAATTGGAGTATATTCATTTGGCTCTGTTGCCAGCCCGATCTGTGCTGAGGTTCCTCCGATGTTCAGGTTTTTTTGACTGACTTCAGGGCCATTTCGCAAGTGGCCGAAATGGATTTTCAAAGGCTGGCTTTGGGCTGGAGCAACGCCAGTCCGCCACCGCCTGCCCGTCAGCAGCCCCGCAGGAATGAAACACAGAGACGCAGAGCCCCGCAGAGAGACAATGAGAAAATAATAATGTCCATGCCGCAATCACCTCCACGTTCCTCCGTTGCTGCGTTTCTCGGCTGCTCCTCTCACCAACCCTAAAAAACAGTGGACACAATTTCCAACCGGGCGTAAGGTCGGATCAAGGGTTCAGCTTGCGGCAAAGTTTGCAGCCAACTTAAACCGGCGGCGGAATGACCATGCACCTGACCAGACCTCATTCTGAGATTCAGACACCATTGCAAAGTGTCATCGGCAATGCGGCGCTGGGCTGCCTGCTCTGCGTCCTGCTTGCCACCACCGCCCGGCCCGTGCTCGACCGGCTCCAAGTCGGTTGGGCGGAACTCCTTGCCTTTGCAATCGGCCCGGTTTTGACCGCACTCACCATTCTCTATGCCTGCGACGCCCGCCAGGAACTCTCCGGCCTCAAACGTCTGGCCCGTCTGTTTCTGGCTTCCTGTGCCATCTTCGTCGTCGTTTCCCTGACCGTCGCCGGAATCATCTGCGCCGCCTGCATCTTTGTCGGCGTCTCGCGCATCGGACCCTGACAACTTTTGCTGTGTTGCCGGCACCATGGCGTTAGTAAATGAAAAAACTTGGCGTTATCTGCGTCCTGGCGGTTGTTCCCCCTGATTTCCGGCCCATCCATCATTTCACTAACCAACTGATTCATAACCAGTTCCAAAATACGCTGCACGATAGTTGTTGCTATTCCCCCGGAACCTGTCAGGGTAGCGGCGTCTGATAGATGGCTTATCTCTCAAGACATGGTGAATCTTCAAGTGAACTAGTTTCAGTGATGATTTGAAATCCGAATAAACGGAAACAGTCTCGTAGTAGCAAAAGACAGTCTAGGACAGTAAAACATCACATGAGCAACAAATTATTCGTAGGAAATCTTTCCTTCAATACCTCTGAAAACGACCTGCAGGACGCGTTTGCCGCGTTCGGCACCGTGACCGAAACCAACCTGATGATGGATCGCATGACCAACCGCCCCCGCGGTTTCGGTTTTGTGACCATGTCATCCGCTGATGAAGCCCAGAAGGCCATCGACGGCCTGAATGGTCAGCAATTGGATGGTCGCGCCCTCACCGTCAATGTCGCCCGTCCGCGCGAAGAGCGCCCGGCTGGTGGCGGCGGCGGTCGCCGTGAATTCGGCGGTGGCGGCGGCGGTCGTCGCGAAGGCGGCGGCGGCGGTCGTGGCCGTTACTAATAGTTTATTGGTTTACACCAATTGACATTTCTGGCGGGGTTCGGGTGAACCGGACCCCGCCTTTTTTATTTTATTAATGAAAGAACACATTGAAGTTGAAGGTTGCGTGAAAGTCGTCCTCCCCGGCACCATGTTCCGGGTCGAGCTCGACAACAAGCACCTTGTCCTCGCCACCATCTGTGGCAAGATGCGCAAACGCTGGGTCCGCCTCACCGTCGGCGACCGCGTGAAGATGGAAATTTCCCCGTACGACCTCGACAAAGCCCGCATCACCTGGCGCATCCGCTGAACGGTGCGGTATTTTCGCCCCGCCAAAGTCCTCCCGCATCTGGCGAATGCTTGGTCCGCGAAACTCCTGCATCCGGCAGCGAGTTTAGTTTCTCAGATTTCTCCGCCTCCGCCTGACGTAAATCAGTCTTCTGCTCTTCGGCTCACGAATTTTCAGCAAGTGTCCAACGGCCATCCCCTCTCCCCGCGGGAGAGGGTCAGGGTGAGGGAGAACGCACGACTCGGAATAATCCTTGCCCACCCTCCGCCCATCGGCTTTCATCACCGCCGTTGGCCGACAACTCGGAACTCTGGGCATTAAAAACATCCAAGGAAAAACCCCGCACATGAAATCCAAACTCACCCTGTTCTTGAGCCTTCTGCTGTTGGTCGGCGCCACCGGCTGCGCCACCTGTTGCCACTCCTCCCGCCACAACCATGCGCTGGTCGGCTGCTGGCAGGCCAAGGAAGATCCCACGGTTCTGATTTTCCGGCGGGATGGCACATTCATCGGGCAGGATTTTAAGAAACAACGGATCTTTGGCACCTGGGTCACCGTCAACAAATCCGAGATCGGATTCCAGTCGCTTTACTATTCCGGTTTCTACAACCCGCAGTATGCCGAAGTCACCACGAACGGCATGCGCTACGCCTACACCCCGCGCCGCGAAGATGGCCCCGGCCCCGGCTTCGCCCATTGCGTCCGGATTGATTATGACACCGCGAAGAAAATCGTCGACCAATCCTCCCTGAACGAAACCTCCGAACGCAATTAGCAGTGGAATTAGTTGAGCCTCCATCAAGTCACTTAAACGCGACTGCACAGCCGAGCCGTGGTAGGGCGCGTCGCTCCGCGCGCGCCGCGAACGCGGTTTGACCATCGCCGTGCATCAAACACCCGGACCGCCAGTTGCTTCCAAAACAGCGCTAGCTCCGGCTCCCCCTCCGCCATGAAATGGGGGAGAGGGATGGGGAGAGGTGGTGCTTATTTTATCAAACCGATGACGTGACGGAATAATCCTTTATAGCCCTCCGCCCGTCCGCTTTCATCGACCCATGTCAACAAAGGCCGCTGGGGGAAAAGTCATACAATTCAGATGAATAACAAGCTGGATACCGTGTTTTTTAGGACTCACAAGCACCATGGATACACCACAACGATTTCCATATCACGGTAGATTCCCCATGATACTCTGGCCGGCCGCCTTCTTTGGCATCGGTACTGTGATCATGGCAAATGAATCAATGCGCACGAATGGTTGGGGGGGGCAGTTTTTGATTGGTCGATTACATTTCTGGGCGGACTTTACACAATACTGGGCCTTGTCCCTGTCGTCCGCCGTATCACATCGCCTCGCCCTATGCTCGAGCTGAGTTCAGACAGCATAGTTTTGCCCTATGGTTTTTTCCATCGAAAGAGTAAACATATCGGCTACGCAAATATCCGCGCGATCACTGAAGAGAAACGCTACGGCCAGACAGTTCTCATCATTCACGCATCAACCGATTATGGCAAAATTGCCGCATCACTTCTTTCAGATACGGAAACGTACACTGCCGTTAAAAACTTCTTGTTCACAAAGGCGAATTTGCCAATGAAATGAAAAGGTTACGCCCTTATTACGCCTTCCAAACCCTCCCCGCGTCCACCCTGAACCCCGCCATCACGTTCCGTGTATCCACGATCACCCGCGCCCAATCCGCCAGTTGCTGGTAATCCACCGCCTCATGCGCCGTCGAGATCAGCACCGCGTCAAAACTTGAGATCACGCTTTTGCTCCACTTCACCGACTTTGTCCCCGCCCAATGCGGATGCTCCCGTGTCGGCTTGATGACCGGCACATGCGGATCGTAGTAGGCCGCCTTCGCCCCGCGCGCCGCCAGCAGGTCCAGCAGTCGGTAGCTTGGCGATTCCCGGTCGTCCTCCACGTTCGCCTTGTACGCCAGTCCCAGCACCAGCACCCGCGCGCCGCGAAATGTTTTCCTCTGCGCGGCCAGCACCTGGCCCACGCGCGCGACGACCTTCTCCGGCATCGCCCGGTTGATCTCGCCCGCCAGTTCCACGAAGCGCGTCTCCTGCCCCACCTGCTTCGCCTTCCACGCCAGGTAAAACGGATCGATCGGGATGCAATGACCGCCAAGGCCGGGCCCCGGATAAAACGGCATGAACCCGAACGGTTTCGTCCGCGCGGCGGCGATCACGTCCCAGACATCAATGTCCATCGCCGCATAAACGCCCTTGAGTTCGTTCACCAGCGCGATGTTCACGCTGCGGAAAACATTCTCCAGCAGCTTCGCCGCCTCCGCCGTGCGGCAGTTCGCCACGGGAATCAAAATGCGGATGGCCCGCGCATAGACCTTCACCGCCTCCGCCAGGCACGCCGGCGTGTATCCGCCGATGACCTTCGGTATCTCCGCCACCTTGCTCTTGGGATTGCCCGGGTCTTCCCGTTCCGGCGAGAACGCCAGGTGAAAATCTTTGCCCGCCTTCAAGCCTGACCCGCGCTCCAGCACCTCGCGCAACTCATTCTCCGTCGTGCCCGGGTACGTCGTGGATTCCAACACCACCAACTGCCCGCGTTGCAGATGCGGCGCGATGCTCCGCCCCGTTTTGAGCACAAACGACAGGTCCGGCACGCGGTTTTTTTTCAACGGCGTCGGCACACAGATGAGGATGGCCTGAATTCTGTCCCCGTAGCAGCCGACGTAAGGAGGCTCTGATACTGTCTTGCTGTGCGCCCCGGCTCCCGCGATCTTGGAAAAATCTGATGAAGCGCAAAACTTGCCGCCACGCACCAGCTTCTTGATCTCCTTGGCATCAATGTGCTTGATGTAACTGCGCCCGGCGTTGAGCGCCCGGACCTTTTTGGAATCGATGTCCAAGCCAAGCACATGCACGCCGCTGCGCGCAAATTGCAGGCACAGCGGCAGCCCAACGTAACCCAGTCCGATGATAGCTATGTTCATGCTGCTCGTGCCAGCTTGCCGCAGTCATGCGCGCGGCAAAAGAAATTTCTTATCGATGGAACGCCGGGCACCGCCCCGCGTGCTAAAGGTTTCTCCTTCTCAACCGCCCCTCTCTCCGGCAACCTCCCGCCATGCGCATCTTGATTGCCACCGTCACCGCCGGTGGCGGCCACATCGCCGCTGCCGCCGCGCTCGAGGAAGCCTGGCGCGCCCTCCGCCCGGATGACGTCATCGAACGCCTCGACCTCATCAAATTTTTCTCCCCCATCCACAAAAAAGTCCACGAGGATGGTTACGTGAAACTGATCGAGCTCGCGCCCGAACTCTGGGGCATGATTTTCGGCAAGACGGACAACCCCAAGGTCGCCCGCTCGATGAGCAAGCTGCGCCGCGCCTTCCCCAGCAACTCGCGCAACAAGTTCATCAAGCACCTCAAGCATTTCAAACCCGATGTGGTGCTCTGCACCCATTATCTCCCGCTCGAAACCCTCGGCCTCTTGCGCCTGAAGAACAAGCTGCCGCAGCCGCTCATCGTCAGCATCGTCACGGATTTTGAAGCGCACGCCCTGTGGATGGATGATTGCGTGGACCTCTACTGCGTCGCCACCGAGGACACCAAGGCGCGGCTCGTCGCGCGCGGAGCCAAGTCGGAAAACATCGTGCCCACCGGCATCCCCATCGCCGCCAAGTTCCTCTCCAAGCCCGACCCCAAGGCCGTCCGCAAACACTACGGCCTGCGCGATGACCAGCCGGTGCTGCTCGTCCTCGGCGGGGGCTTCGGCATGGGGCCCGTCGCGGAAATCCTGCACGAGCTCGACAAGGTCGCCGGCCAGTTCCAGACCATCGTCGTCGCCGGCCGCAATGAAAAGCTCCGCCGCGAACTCGCCACGCACAACCGCAAGCATCCCACGCACGTCCTCGGCTTCGCCACCAACATGCACGAGCTGATGGCCGTTGCCGACCTCATCATCACCAAACCCGGCGGCCTCACTTCCTCCGAGGCGCTCGCCATGGGCCGGCCGCTGTTCATCCTGAACCCCATCCCCGGCCAGGAAGCCGCCAACAGTGATTTCCTCCTCGAACACGGTGCCGCCGCCAAGGTCAATCGCGTGGAAGACCTCCCCTTCCGCGTGGAACAACTGCTCGGCTCAAAAAAACTCGGCGAAATGGCCAAGGCCGCGAAATCCCTTGGCCGCCCGCAATCCGCCGCCGCCGTCTGCAAGGAAGTCATTGGTCGCACGAC
>DATHQS010000201.1:0-21840 GCA_035482455.1 Candidatus Acidiferrales bacterium
CGCGAGGCGAGCTACCTCAAGCGGTTCACGTTCGGCGGCACCATCCTGAACAAGGCGTATTTGTGCATCCCGGAAAAATCGCGCATCCTGTACTTCGCGCCGGATACGCCGAAAATGTTGTACATCCGCTACAAACCGGCACCGCACCAGAAAATCTCACAGCAGACGTGCGAGCCGGAGCAGATCGAGGTGAAAAACCCGCGCACGCTGGGCCGGCAAATCTCCATCAAGGACATTTCCTCCGTAACCGCCGAGCCGACACGGGGATGGGATGAGAAGGAGACGACGACGAAGATTGTGTTTGCGTAAGCACGGATGGGGAAAGGCCGGGCTGCGGAGAAACGCAAGAGATGCAGAGAACGCGGGGGAACGCGGAGAGAGGAAAGGCGGAAGCGGCCTTGCCTCGAATTGGCGGATACCCATTCGGGCACTCCATTCCGGCAGCCAAGCTTCGCCGCTCAGGGAACTTAGGTGGTGCGACCAAAGCGGTGTTGGGTTCTCCGCCGTAGGGGCTACGCACCCACGCCGCTCTCGTCGCAATGGGCTGGTGCACAGGCTCCATGTGCTTGGTGGCGTTAGAAACGGGCATGCCGGGCGAGGCCAGCGACTGCTGCCAAAAGCAGTTACGATTGGGTCAAGGCGCCCGAATTTCCAGCTTATTGAAAGCAACTACAGCCGATGGCAGATTTTAACTATTGAAATTTTTAACTATTTACAGATGGGTTTTATCGTTTTTAACTATTAAACGTCAGCAATCACATCCTTTGTGGCCCATTGTTCCGCTCAGACGCAATTAACAGTTGAGTTGAGCGTGAATTAGCACTTAATTCTTGTCGAACTAACACTTGATTTGCGTTGGCACGCGATTTGCATCATGGAAAAGGTGCCGGGCAAAGCAATGACGCCAAGCCCAACCCACCAAAAATATGAAAGATTTAAACATTCAAATCGATGGCAACCAAGCTGAATGGGAGCAAGAGTGTTGGCAAAATGCTCAAAACCAGAATCTGTTCGACCTGGTTAATTTCACTCGGGAAATGATTCCAGTGTGTCATGCCATGGCAAAGAAGTACGGCTATGAACTTAAAGCAAATATTCCGCCCACAGAACCCGGGGTTTGTCACTTTATTCCGAGGAATTACGATTTGAGTAACATCACGACTCCGGATGTCTTTTCAGTCAGCCCATAAGATTAATTTACTGGGATCTAACAAGAAAATGCTAGATGCAATTTTTGGAAGCCGCTCGCAGATTCTGAATTTCAAATGGGGAAACGATAAAGTAAAATGCTGACATGAAATTTACATGGGTGACCTGCATTTTCGTTATGCTGTTGGCAGTTGTGACCAGATTGCCTGGGGAGCAAAGTGATGCGGATCGAAAATTGTTCGAAGACATTAAGGTAAAAGCTGAAAATGGTAGTGCCGGTTCGCAATCTTACATTGGGTTCTTATACTATTCTGGCTTGGGTGTTGCGAAAAATACGTCAGAAGCAGTGAAATGGTTTCGCAAGGCGGCAGACCAAGGTGATGTTAGGGCTGAAGATTCCCTGGCTATGTGCTACGAAAAAGGTGAAGGAGTCACGCAAGATTATGCGGAGGCTGTGAAGTGGTATCGCAAGGCCGCTGATCAAGGATATGCCCCAGCACAGAACAGCCTTGGAGATTGCTATCACTTAGGCCAAGGCATCGCTCAAGATAATACTGAAGCCATGAAATGGTTTCGAATGTCTGCAAAACAGGGAAATGACATGGCTCAATTCAATATCGGTAATTTTTATTATGAGGGTAATGCCGTAATCAAAGATGCGGCTGAAGCTGTGAGTTGGTGGAGCAAAGCGGCCAATCAAGGAAATTCAATTGCCCAATACAATCTTGGCGCATCTTATGCCAATGGTGACGGGGTTCCAAAAAACTATATTCAAGCGTATAAGTGGGTTAGCCTTTCAACGGCTCAAGGTTATGCACACGCAAAAAAGTTTTTGGCAGTTATTGAAATGCGTATGACGCCTGAACAAGTGGCTGAAGCGCAAAAAATTTCTGCTGCTTTTGTCCCTCAAAAAGAAATCCAAAATTCTGCCGCTTTTGTTCCTGCGGATGGCCCCAAATTCACCGGTACCGGCTTTTTCATAACTGATGATGGCTATTTAATTTCCAATTATCACGTTGTCAAAGATGCGGCCAAAGTGGGTTTGCTTACCGGCACGGGTTTGATTGATGCGGCAGTGGTGAAGGTGGATGCCGCGAATGATTTGGTTTTGTTAAAAGCGACTGGAGCATCCAAGCCTTTACCCATAACTGCAAGTCGCACGATGAAACTGGGCGGCACAGTGGCGACGGTAGGTTTTCCAGACATCGGATTGCAGGGCTTTGCGCCTAAGCTTGCCAAAGGTGAAATTGCGTCGCTTTCCGGCAGTCAGGATGATCCCCGTTATTTCCAAATCAGCGTGCCGGTGCAGCCGGGCAATTCTGGCGGGGCGCTGGTGGACGCGCGCGGCAACGTGGTGGGCATCGTCGCGGCCAAGCTGGATGCATCGGTGGCACTGGCGGCTACCGGGGTGCTGCCGGAGAATGTCAATTATGCGGTGAAGAGCAGTTTGCTTTTGAGCTTTCTGGAATCGGTGCCGGATGTGGCCGCGAAACTCAAGGAGCCAAACACGAAGGAAGAATCTTTTGAGGATGTGGTGAAATCGGCGCAGGATGCGGCGGTGCTGGTGCTGGTTTATTGAAACTTGGTTGCCTCGCACTTTCTTGGGTGAAACGACTTACGTCGTCGCCTAAAAAGGTTTTGAAGGGTCGTTTTTTAGTTGGAGCCTCGTGACCTCGGCTGCTACGAATCAATTGAAGCGGTTGACGAATTTGACGTGTTTCACGGTTTTATTTTTTCTGAAAGATTTTTTGGGTTGGACAGCCTTTGTCCAACCGGGTGTGTCAGGATGGGCAATAAAGAATGAAGAATTTAGAATTTAGAATTAAGAAGGGGGGCGGGACGAGACTCGGAATCCGCGATGCGGGATGTCGAGGCAGTGCTTGGCGCTCCGGGTTATGCACCGAAATCCGACCATAGGGCGGGCTTTCAGCCCTCGCTCCGGTTTGGGCGCTTTTCCTGGGGCGTTGCCCCAGCTGGGATGGGTGCGGGCCGTTGGCCCTCGGCGACGGGTCCGATGCCGCATCCGTCTTCGCCAAGGGTACTGGCGTACTGCCACCGGGCACAACAGGCCAAAAATGAAATTTATCCGACTGAATCCGACTGAATCCGACTGTTCAATTTTTCAAACCCAATCCAAAGCCATGAATCTGACGCTGCAAGGCAAAAAATCGGGCTGCAAGATACCAGATACGTTGGTTGCGGGGAAGAGCCGGTGCGAGCCGCACCGGCCAGCCCGCTCCGGCTGGACACGCGGGCGGGCCGCCCGCGCTCCGAAGGCAGGGAGCATTCGTGCAAAGCCTTGGGAGTCAAGGTGCGTTGGGCTTTGTTGGGCTTTGTTGGACCCTAGAATTTTTAAAAACTACTTGCGTAGGGTCATCCGCCTTCGTCCAACTTCGGCGCGACAGGCCAACCAACCGCGACAACCATCCAATCCCAGCGTTTCCCATCAAATCCCAGACTTTTTGGATTTTTTTATTTCAACACGCAGGCGAGCCGCCTGCGCTTCCGCCTACGCCGAGGCTACGGCGCGATCCCGCAGTGGCGGGACAGGCAGGCCAATCCGACCGAATCCAAGTAAATCCAACCAAAAATTATGAACCATCGAGGACGAGGACGAGAACGACGACGAGGACGAAGGGGCGGGGTGGTCAAGAAAGACGGGTTTCAGCGACATTTATCGTGAACTGCCTTCAAAACGAGGAAACCGGGTGGTTGACACGCGGTTGTGACATTCGCTTCTTGACCTTTGGACGGGCAGCGGATTTACTTCCAGCGTTAGGCGTTATACACATGCTCGAGCAATTCAAAAGCCTGTTTTCCAATGACATTGGAATAGATCTGGGCACAGCCAACTCCCTTGTCTACGTGCGGGACCGTGGAATCGTCCTGCGCGAGCCTTCCGTGGTGGCCATCCAGGCGGGAACAACGAATGTTCTCGCCGTCGGTGACGAAGCAAAACGGATGCTGGGCCGTACGCCCGGCAACATCGTGGCCATCCGCCCGATGAAAGACGGCGTTATTGCCGACTTCGAGATCACCGAGGCCATGCTGCGGCATTTCATCCAGAAGGTGCATCACCGGAAACTCATCGCCCCCCGAGTAGTGGTCGCGGTGCCTTCCGGCATCACTGAGGTGGAAAAACGGGCCGTGAAAGATTCCGCCACCCACGCCGGCGCGCGTGAGGTGTATTTGATCGAGCAGCCGATGGCTTCCGCCATCGGCGTTGGCCTGCCGGTACATGAACCGGCGGGCAACATGATCGTGGACATCGGCGGGGGGACTTGCGAGATCGCAATCATCTCCCTTGCCGGCATCGTCTTCAGCCGCAGCCTGCGGGTGGGCGGGGACGAACTGGATGCCACGATCATCGCACACATGAAACGCGCCTATAACCTGATGATAGGTGAACGGACCGCTGAAGAAATCAAGATACGCATCGGCTCCGCATTTCCGCTGGAACAGGAACTGACAATGGACGTGAAAGGCCGTGATTTGGGCACGGGCCTGCCAAAGACATTGACGATCCGTTCCGAGGAAGTACGCGAAGCCTTGCAGGAACCGCTTTCGAGCATTCTCGAATCCATCCGGATCACGCTGGAACGCTGCCCCCCGGAACTCGCCTCCGATCTCGTCGATCGCGGGCTGGTGATGGCTGGCGGCGGATCACTGATCCGTGGCATTGACCGACTCGTGGCCGGGGAAACCGGCCTGCCCGTGCATCTCGCCGACGACCCGATGAGCGCCGTCGCCGAAGGCACCGGCCGTGTATTGCAGGAAATAGAATTCCTCAAGCGCGTCGCCACCAACGCCAAATACTGATTCTTCCGGGAGGTTCACCGCACCACGGCTGAAGGCCGTGACGTAGCGGATGTTCAAGCAAAAAAATTATCTCGCGCTCGGCGCGGTGGTGCTGGTGGCAGTGGTTCTTTTGAGCCTGCCAACGCGGGCTACCTCACGTCTCAAACTGGCCGTTTCGAGCTGGTTTTTACCCCTGTTCGGCCTCGCCGGGGCCGGCCAGCAGCTCCCCGCCGACCTCGCCGACTCGCTTTTGCCCCGCCGGGAACTGCTTCACCAGATCGATGTCCTCCGCCGGGAAAACCAGCAGCTCCGCTCGCAGGCGGTCCAAGGTGCCGCCATCGCCCGTGAAAACGACCAGTTGCATGCGCTGCTCGGCTGGAAGCAGACGAAGCCGTGGAAATTGAAGCTGGCCAACGTGGTCATGCGCGACCCGGCCAACTGGTGGCGCACGGTGCAGATCGACCTCGGCAGCCGCGACGGCATCCAGACCAACCAGCCGGTGCTGACAAATGACGGCCTGGTCGGCCGTGTGTCCGCCGTCAGCTATCTCAACGCCACGGTGGTGCTGATCGGCGACCGGGACTGCCGCGTGTCGGCCCTGGTGGACAATACCACGCATGATGTCGGCGTCCTGAGCGCCAGCGGCCCGTTGGACAACTCGTTCGTCCAGTTGAGCTACCTCGCCAGCACGGCCAACCTGAAAGCCGGCCAGGATGTTTCCACCAGCGGCCTCGGCGGGGTGTTCCCGAAGGGCATCCCCATAGGAAAGATCGTGGATACGCAAACGGTCGAGTATGGCCTGGCCACCGAGGCGCGCGTGAAGCTCAACGCCAATCTCGGCGCGCTGGAACAGGTCTGGGTTTTGATCCAATGAACTTTTTCAAACCAGCATTGATTCTGGGCTTCGCGTTTCTCGCCGTGTTCGGTGAGACGGTGCTGCCCGCGCCGCGTTATTTTCTGGGCGCGCAGGTGGACTTGCTGCCGGCGTTGATGGTCTACGCCGCGTTGTATGCGGACCTCGTCACGGTCTCGTTGCTCGCGGTGCTGGGCGGCGTGTGGTTCGACTCGGTGTCGGCCAATCCGCTGGGCATCAGCATCGTGCCGCTGATGGCGGCGGGGTTTCCGATGTATGTGCGGCGGGACCTGATTTTGCGGCATTCGCCGTTCGCGCAGTTCATGCTGGGCGCCGCGGCGAGCGCGGTGGTGCCGGCGCTGACGGTCCTATTTTTGCTGAACGGCGGCAAGGAGCCGCTCATCGGCTGGGGTTCGCTCTGGCAGTGGATCGTGATGACCGTGGTGGGCGCGCTGGCCACGCCGGTGATCTTTTCACTGGGCGACTGGTGCAGCGGCGCGCTCGGGTACAAGTTGCGCACCGAGGTCAGTTTCCGTCCGGACCGCGAGATCCATCGCGGCCGGCAATAAAATAAAATGCTCGTCGTTGACGAATTGAAGAAGAACGACCCGCAGCTCCGCCTCCTGGCGCTGCTGCTGGCCGGAGGCTTGTTCATCCTGCTCAGCGGCCTGTGGTGGGTGCAGGTCGTCTCCGCACGCGAGTACCAAAACCATTTGGAGATGCAGGCGTACCGCACGATTCGCATGCCGGCGGTGCGCGGGAAGATCCTGGACCGGGAAGGCAGGGTACTGGCGGACAACCGGGCGCGGTACAACCTGAGCCTGTATTTCGATGACTTGAACGACCAGTTCCAAAAGGAATACGACCACCTGCGGCCGGTGAACGTCGTGACCAAGGCACCGCCGTTCTGGCAGTTCTGGAGCCACGCCAAAACGGTCACGACGAACCGCGCGCGCCTGAATAAAAAACAGATGGACGGCCTCATGTGGCAGGCGCGTTACAATGTCGTGAGCCGCATCATGTCGCAGGTGAGCCAACGGCTGGGGCAGCCGCTGGCGCTGGACTTCAAGAAATTCGTTTTTAGCTATCAGTCGGAGCGGGCCATGCCGTTCACCATCCTGACGGATCTGGACGGCGGACAGATCGCACGGTTCCAGGAAAATTTCACCGGGGATCCCGGGGCGAACCTGGTGCTGCAATCCGTCCGTTGCTATCCGGGCGGCACCACGGCGGCGCATCTGCTGGGCGAATTGCGGCAGGACGACAGCTCGCTGGACGGCGAGGAATCCTTTTTCAACTACCGCCTGCCGGATTATCGCGGCATCACGGGGGTGGAGGGGAAATATAATTCCGAACTGCACGGGCATGCCGGCGGGTCTTCCGTGAAGGTGAACAGCATGGGTTACCGCCAGTCCGAGGAAGTGGACGTGCCGCCGGTGCCCGGCCACAACGTGACGCTCACCGTGGACCTGGATTTCCAGCGCGCCGCCGAGGCGGCGCTGGCCGCCTATTCGCAGAAACACCAGGTGACAGCGAATGCCGCGGTCGTGGTGATGGACGTGCGCAACGGGGACGTGCTGGCCATGGCGTCGTCGCCGACGTTCGACCCGAATGATTTTGCGCAGGGGATTTCGGCCGAGAAGTACGCACGGTTGCAGGAGCTGCAGGCGGAAAAGAACCGGGCCACGTTTGAGAATTACGCGCCGGGCTCGATTTTCAAGACGGTCGTGGCGCTGGCCGCCCTGGAGAACGGATTGAATCCCGAAGAATATTTCCGGGTGCAGGCGAACCCGGAAAATCCGGCGAAGGGGATTTATTATGTCGGCAAACGCGGCATCAAGGACACGGCCCCGCCGGACAATTACAATTTCAAAAAGGCGTTCATCCATTCGAGCAATTCCTATTTCATCAACCTCGGGCTGAACCACACGAGCATCGACAGCATCATCCGCATGGGAAAGCAATTTCATCTGGGCGAGCGGACGGGGCTGTTCATGAACCAGGAAACGCGCGGCAATTTTCCGACGCCGGAACGCATACTCCCCAGTTCGGGCTGGCGGGATGGTGATACGGCCAACCTGTGCATCGGGCAGGGCGAGATCGATGTGACGCCCATCCAGATCGCCGTGATGATCTCGGCCATCGCGAACGGCGGCACGGTCTGGTGGCCGCGGATGGTGGCGAAGATCGAACCGCAGGACCCTTCGACCGGCGAGGTGGCGACCAATTTTCCCGCCGGCCTGGTGCGGGACCGGCTGACGGTGCATCTGCGCAGCCTCAACATTTTGCGGGATGCGATGAAGGACGACGTGGCGAGTTCCGAAGGCTCGGGCCGGGACGCCGCGGTGAAGGGGCTGAACATCGCCGCCAAAACCGGCACGGCGCAGGTGCAGGACGAACGCAACCGGCTCACCGGCCACAACTACTGGTTTGCGTCGTACGCGCCGTATGAAAGCCCGAAGTATGCCGTGGTGGTGCTGGTGCAGTCGGCGACGGAGGGCGGCTCGGGCGGCACCACCTGCGGACCGATCGCGCATGACATTTACGAGGAAATTTTAAAAAAGGAAACCGCGCCAAAAGTTTTGGCGTCGGCGAAATGAGATGACCACGGACGCGCTCAACGAGAAGCACAGCAAGCTGGACAAGCTGCAATTGACCGCCTTGTTCAGCCTGATGGTGATCGGCGCGCTGTTCGTGTACAGCGCCACGATCTCGAACGGTTCGGAGTCGCAGAAGCCGTGGTATGCGCAGATCTGGTTCCGTCAGGTCATCTGGTATGCCATCGGGCTGGGCGCGGCGGTGGCATTGTGCACGGTGAGCTACCACACGCTGGCGCGGTGGTCGTTCGTGTTTTACTGGGCGATGATCGTGTGTTTGATCGCGGTGCTGATCCCGTTCATCGGCAAGACGCACGGGTGGGGCGCGCGGCGGTGGATCGACCTGCCGTTCTACCAGTTCCAGCCGAGCGAATTTGCGAAGGTGGCGTTCGTGCTGGCGGGCGCGAACTTTTGGAGCCGGCCGCCGGAGGAATTGCGGATGGGGCACGTTTTCTGGAAGGGCATCGCCCTGATGATGCTGCCGTTCGTGCTGATCATGAGGGAGCCGGACCTTGGTTCGGCCCTCGTGCTGGTGCCGACGGGCCTGATGATGATGCTGGTCGCGGGCACGCCGCAGCGCTACTTGGTGCGGCTGGTGGGAACGGTTGGCGTGCTGGGTGCGCTGTTCGTGGCGGATGTGGTGTATGCGCCGCCGTCCTTGCGCATCCCCGTGCACGAGTACCAGCGCCAGCGGCTGCTGGTTTATTTCGGGAAGGATTTTGCGCAGGCGAACGCCACGCTGGCCCAGAAGGCCGAGGCGCGCGAGTTGCAACACAAGAGCTCGTATCAGGGCGAGCAGGCGATGATCTCGGTCGGCTCCGGCGGGTTGTGGGGCGCGGGCTGGGGCAAGGGCAAGCAGACGTCGCTGCAATTCATGCCGTCGGGTTCGGCACATAATGATTTCATTTTCTCCGTCATTGCCGAGGAGGAAGGATTCGTCGGCTCCCTTGTGGTGCTGACGCTGTATGCGGTGGTTCTCTTCACGGGATTGAGAATCGCCGGCCAGGCGCGCGATCGCCTGGGGAAACTGATGGCCGTGGGAGTGGTGACACTCCTGTTCAGCCACATTTTCATCAATATCGGCATGAACATTCGCATCGTCCCGGTGACGGGCATCCCACTGCCGCTGTTAAGTTACGGCGGGTCTTCAGTGTTATGCTCGTTGATCGCGCTGGGCCTGATGCAAAACGTATACATGAATCGAAGAGGATACTAACTATGAGCAACAACAACTTCTCACGGCGCCGCCGTGGAATGCGTTTCAAGCCAAAAGGCGGCTTGAACCCGGCTCAACAAAAGACCGACCGCGACGCCGTGGAAGCGCGCGCGGATGTGGTCAGCGAACAGGGGGGCAACGAGCGCCTATTTGAAAAGCGCCATGCGACCGAGATCGAACGCGCCGAGAACATCGCCGCGGGCCTGCCGCCCGAGGGCGCGCCGGCCGCCACGGAACCCACGGCCGCCCCGCACGTGCATACCCACAAGCACGATGTCCCGCCCGTGCCCATCGCCGAGGAAAAATTCGCGCCCGTGCCGGTCAAGGAGCAGCCGAAAGGTCTGATCGAGACCCTGACGACCGCCGCCAGCAACCTCGTCAAAAAGGTGCAGCGGATGATCCGCCCGGAAAAGAAGATCCACAAGGAGGTCATCATCAACGCCGAGACGCTCGAAACGCGCGTCGCGGTGACGGAGGATGGCAAGCTGGAGGAATTCAACATCGAGCGCACGACCGAGGAACGCCTCGTCGGCAGCATCTTCAAGGGCAAGGTGCGCAACCTCGAAGACGGGCTCAAGGCCGCGTTCGTGGACATCGGTTTTGAGAAGAACGCGTTCCTGCATTACTGGGACATCGTCCCGAACCAGTTCGACTCCGGCGTGGAAATCGTCGAACGCGAAGGCAAGCAACGCCGCGACCGCCCGAAGATCACGCAGAAGGACATTCCGCGCCTGTACTCGCCCGGCTCGGACATCATCGTGCAGGTCACGAAGGGGCCGATCGGCACCAAGGGTCCGCGCGTCACGACGAACATCGTGCTGCCCGGCCGTTTTCTGGTGCTGCTGCCGAACTCCGACCAGTCTGGCATCTCCCGCAAGATCGAGAATCCCGACGAGCGCAAGCGCCTCAAGAAGATCCTGCGCGAACTGCACATCCCGGACGGCATGGGCGTCATCATGCGCACCGCCGGCGAAGGCCAGCAGCTGCGTTACTTCGTGCGCGACCTCGCGTTGCTGCTCGAAGAATGGACGGGCGTTTCCGAGAAGATCAAGAAGCAGCCGATGGCGACGTGCGTGTTCCAGGAACCCGACTTGATTGAACGCACCGTGCGCGACTTTCTCACCGAGGACGTCGAGCGCATCGTGGTGGACACGCAGAAGGCGTATGACCGGATGCGGGACATGATCAACAAGATCTCGAAGCGTTCGGCCAGCAAGATCAAGTTCTACACCGAGGCGCAGCCGGTGTTCGACCGTTTCAACGTCAGCAAGCAGCTTGAGAACACGTTCTCGCGGCAGGTGCACCTGAAGAGCGGCGGTTACATCGTCATCGATGAGACCGAGGCGCTGGTGGCCATCGACGTGAACACGGGCCGGCACAAGGGCGGCAAGGACCAGGAGGCGCTCATTTTGAAGGTGAACCTCGAGGCGGCGGAGGAGATCTGCCGGCAGTTGCGTTTGCGCAACATGGGCGGGCTCATCGTGCTGGACTTCATCGACATGAAATCCGGGCGCGACCGCCAGCAGGTCCACAACCGGATGCGCGACGGGTTGCGCCGGGACAAGGCCAAGACGCATATCCTGCCCATCTCGCAGTTGGGCTTGATGGAGATGACACGCCAGCGCCACAGCGAAAGCGTGCGCGCGGCGGTGTATGACGACTGCCCGTATTGCAAGGGCCGCGGCAAGGTGAAGAGCACCGTGACCATGAGCGTGGAGATCCAGCGCAAGCTGCAGGAGCTGCTGAAGAAACGCACGCGCGACGAGACGGACTTCCAGTTGCGCATCGTGGTGCATCCGACGGTGCTGGACCGGCTCCGCACCGAGGACGAGAAGCATCTCATCGAGATGGAGAAACGCTACTTCGGCAAGCTGTCGTTCCGCGCGGACACGGGCATGCACGCGGAGCAGTTCAAGATCGTCAACGTGGAGACGAACGAGGAACTGGCGAGCGTCGGGGCCTGAACCGCCCGGCCTTAACTAAGAATCAGAAAACGCCCTGCGAGAGATCGCGGGGCGTTTTTCTTTTTAGGTGCTTGCGCCATCTACGCCAATGGCGTACATTTTGGCGGTGATCTTTGTTGAGACACCCACTTTCACCAAACGCGTGTTAGGTCTGTTGTCTGACGACAGCTATGGCGCTTTGCAAAGGCATTTGGCGGCACGACCCGATGACGGCGACGTCATGCGTGGCAGCGGCGGGTTGCGTAAAATTCGTTGGGCGGCCAAAGGTCATGGCAAACGCGGCGGGGTGCGGGTGATTTATTACTGGTGGATGGGCAAGGACCGGATTTCGATGCTGTACATCTATCCGAAGAACGAACTGGATGATTTGAGCGCAGCGCAATTAAAGCTGCTGCGTCAGGCACTGGAGCTTTGAGGCATGAAAAAAGAACATTTTGACGAACTGTTGCAAAGCGTGAAGGAGGCCGCCGCCATCGAACGTGGCCAGGCAAAGCCATCCCGCACGTTCAAGGTGGAATCCGGCAACGACGTGGCCCGTGTGCGCGGACGGCTGGGGCTGTCGCAGCACAAGTTTGCCCGGCTGCTGGGCATCAGCGAGAACACGCTGCAAAACTGGGAGCAGGGTCGGCGCAAACCTGCTGGGCCGGCCAAGATTTTGCTGAAGGTCGCCGCGCGCAATCCGCAGGCGATTTTAGAAGTGACTTGAAATTGAATGGAAACGCCCGGTGAGTGATCGCGTGGCGTTTTTTTTGTTTCGCGCGAAGGGCGCGAAGGTGGCGAAGATAGTTTGCTGTGTGTCAGAACGAAATGACTGTTGTTTATCTATTTGTTTCCATAAACAGGAACGTCATTTGTCGTCAACTGTCGGCCGAGTGGCAGCTTTTGCCCGGTAAGGCTGATGGCTATTCTAAATTCTTCTTCAGTGCCGATGAGTATCCAAGATGTGTGACCGTTGTCTGAAAGGAGACTGCGAAGCGACAATGCATTGGTGTCGTAGACTTCACCGGAGAATTTGACTCCGCTCGGATAGATAGCCGTTTCTTTATGCCAACGTTTGAGAAACCCATCATCTTTCACCAACACACAACCGTTTGTTGGCACGATAATCATCAACGTTCCGTTAGTTTGCCCCGGCTCGTTGCCAGTTTCCTTATCTACGGAAATCTGGAATATGCCCCGAAAGTTTTCTGGCAATATAAATTGAACAGGCGGTCCATTGCGATCACAGCCGAAAGCCAATAAGACCAAAATTCCCAATAGTGCTTTGTTTGCTAAACGCATAGATCTGGTTTCCCGCCCTGACGCTATTTCCACCCCACCCGCGTGTCGAGATGGATTTGAGCAGTGTCCATATTCAGGCTCCGTGGGTCACCGGAGTTTCATGATCCGTTGGCCGTTTTGGACGCCACAATCGTCCCAGCCGGACTTCCGGTATAAGGCGTATGCCCGCGTGGAAACGTCCGGCGAGGTCCACAACCAGATTTCCGCGCAAGCGCTTGCCCGCAACCATTGCACGGCCAGCTCCATCAGCTTCCTGCCAATCCCCCGGCCTTCGTATTCTGGCAGCAGCGCCACGACCCAAAACTCACCGTTGTTCCGGTTGCCCATGCAGAAGCCGACCACGCGCCGGTCCATTTCACAAACCCACCCTTTATGAGTCGTGGTGAGCATACCGGCCACGGATTCTTCGGTGATCCCTGCCTGCCGAAGTTCTTCCAGTGAGTATCGATTTTCGCGCACGGATGTCCGCACCCCGATGCAACTGCAAATGTCACGCTGCTCCATTTCGCGGAAAATCATAAGGTGTCGGTGAAGCTTATGGTTTTAGCAGGCCACGCGCAACCAAGCGTCAGCTGTCTTCGCTCGCCAAGGCGTAACGGGGAGGATTGGCGCAGTTCAAGATGCTTCGCATTTTCCGGGAGAGGAGGGAGGTCACGGCGGAGGCGGGTTTGTCACCCAATCGCTATAAATCGGATAGGGCGATGGTCTGGCGGACTGCCGATGTAAAAAATGTTGGAGGGCGCGGATCGGGCCGGCATCCGGGTCAACCTCGAGCTTGAGCATCCACAGCGACAGGTTTGTCGATGCCGGCATCGTGAAGGTGGTGGACTCGCCGTTGCCGAGCATCACATGCCAGTCCGGGCAGTTTGTTCCCTCATAGACCATGTCGGCGACCGCCGGGCGGTGGCAATAAACGGTCGAGGCCCCCAAATTGGTGATGGCGAACTCCGCCAGCGGGACATTCGCGGGGCCGTTCGTGAAGCGGAGAAACTTTACGGACACTTGGGACCGTCCGGGAGGGGAAGCTGGCAGGAACGCCACACAGACCAGGAAACAAACCAGCAGGAACACAAGGATTTCAATCACCAAGTTTGTCTTGGACGTGCGCATGTGTGACACCTAACATGCCTCTTTGCCTTCAAGATTGTCCAGCAGGTAGCAGCAGATGTCGCGGCGCTTGGGGTGGTTGACCAGCCAGGTTTTGAAGTCGGTGACTTTTTTAAAATCGGCGGCGCCGATGCGGTCGGAAAAGGTCTTGGCCAGC
This sequence comes from Candidatus Acidiferrales bacterium, assembly GCA_035482455.1. Classification (GTDB taxonomy): domain Bacteria; phylum Verrucomicrobiota; class Verrucomicrobiia; order Limisphaerales; family UBA11358; genus UBA11358. The sequence goes on from DATHQS010000201.1 coordinate 14,123, forward strand.
TTTTGTTCGTATTCGGCGCTGCGGATTTCCCGCTGGTAGGAGGCGGTAAAAATGTGGTTCAACTGGGCGTGGAGGCCCTTGTCCTTGAGCGCCTCCCATTCCCCCTGGTCGAGCCAGACACCGTTGGTGACGGTGCTGGCATCGATGTGGAAATTGAGGCCGTGGCCGACTTTGTAACGGACGAGGAGGCGGCCGGATTCCGGGCAGACGAGGGCGCGGCGCGTGGAATCATCGGCGGGCACCGGCGCGTAGCCGGTCGGCGCCGCGGCGGGCACGGCCGGGAGGCGCTGTTTCCAGGCGAGATAGTTTTGGTACGGAATCCAGACGCCGCCAGACTTGGGGCAGGTATAGACGGAGAGGCCGGGCTCGATCTCCTTCAGCTCCATGGCGGTGTCGGTGTGGACGGGGCTTTGCATAGTTAGTGTGGGTTAGATGTGGAGAGAAAACATGGTCTCACCCAAAATTTTCTCCGGCCAGCTTGCTGAGTTTTTCGCGGAACGCCAGCGCGTTCGGGTTCATTTCCTCCGCGTTGCCCCCTTGGTACCAGGCGCGCAGTGCAGGGCGCAAGCCGGGTGACAGCAGATTCTCCAATGCTTCAGTGGCCGGCGGGGAATCATTACCAGCTACGAGGGCAAACCAATAGTAGGCATCAAGTAGTGCGAGAACCGGAAGCTGCTCCGGTCGACACCCCGGCCTGATGGTCATCACCTTGTCGTAGTGCTGCTGAAGTTTTGGGTCGCGGAAAGTCATGTTCAAACGGGCGGGTGGTGTGGTCATCTTTTCCAGGCGCTGTAGCCGAGGAAGCTTTGGCAATAGGGGCACATCAGGATTTCCTTCTGGCCCTTGAAGCCGAGGCCGGAGCTTTTGACCCAGATGCGGTCGAGATCTTTTTTACAAGAAGGGCAGCGGGGGAACTTGTCCGGCGGCGCTTCTTCCATGCGGATGTTTTCAATGTCGTCCATGGTGGTGGATTGCTTGAGTGACGATCGGTGGCTATGCGTTCATTTGTTGAAATAAAGCGAGTGAATCGTCCAGACAACAATTGCAATGCCGACAAGCATGAACACGATGTAGAAAATAATGAATTGGCGTGTCTCACGTTTCGTCTCCTTCTGCCGCTTTGGATTCACAGCGTGACACACGCCTTCCAAAAGGACGGCCGCCGCTTGGAGTATTCCAAATGGGTTCATGTGGCTTAACAGGTATATTGTGTGACCATTTTGAAGTTCAGCCCATTCACTAATGCGACCTTAAATCGGGTTTTGGCGCTTGTCCAGAGGGGAGTTTGAGGCAGTTGATGAGTTTGAGAGTTAAGGAGTCAATGAGTGGAACCGTTTCGCAGTGAAAGCTGCAAAGATGGCCACGCGAAAATATCCCGCCTTCTTGGGTCACTGCTCGATGAGCGTGCAGGGGCAAGGGATGTCCACGTAATTGGCCTCATTCAGGGAGCGCAGAAAGGCCGCCAGCGGGGCGACGGCGGAGCCATCCAAGGAGATGACGCCCAATTGCGGGTCGGCATTGCGGAGGGTGCCGGCCCGGGCTTGCGCGGAAACACCGAGGTAAAAACCGAGCACGTCCTCGATGGTGTTCTTCTGGCCCGTATGCAAATACGGCTCGGAACTCACCAGGTCGCGCACGGTGGGCGTTTTGAAAAGGGCGATCGTGCTGGGCAGCGCAGTGCTGATGGCGTTGGTATCCAGGGACAGCGCATAAAAAGCCCGCGGCATGTTGGCAACGATGGTGTTGGTGAAACTGCAGCCGCCGGAATCGTCAAAATTGTTGGTCGCAATCACGGTCCAGCTTGCGAGCGGCTTCGTCAGGTTCGTGGAGGTCAGGACCAGATACGTTCCGCCCGGCGGGCCGTTGGTGCCGCTCAAGGTGAAATGATTGCCGTTCACGGACACCTGCCGGATGAGCGGAGGCGAAACGTTCAACAGCTGCGGCACAATCTGCTGCAAGCCGGGTTGCGGGTTGGGAAAGTCGGGGTTGGCGAAGACATTCCACAATCCCAGGTCGGCCAGCCCCGGGCTGTTCGTCACCGGAGGGCTTTCAAAAGTGCCCGAGGCATTGGGATGGTTGGGGGTGGCAGGCAGATAGGCGTTGTAGTTGGTCAGGCGCGTGAAATAGCCCGGCACGGAAAGGTTCATGAACGCGCCGGCGCCGTGAACGGCGTCGTATTCAGCCTGCTCCGCCCCGGTATTGTGGAAGATGAAATCGGTGAACGCCGGCGGCGTGTGGCAGGCGATGCAATTGCCGACTTCAACGCCGGCGGTGATGCCCTGCACGTGCAGGTTGGTGGCCACGTTCAGGCTGGTCCGGTCCGTGAGAAAAATCTCCAGCCCGACCAGTTCGTTCGAGCCGAATTGGAAGGCCTGGCCGTGGGCATTGGTCAGAAAGGCGCCATCGACCGGATCGGAAACCCAGACGGGATTGCTCAGGCCGGTGACCAGACCGAGCAGGCGGCGGGCGTAATGGAGCTGGGTTTCGCCATCGTCCGGCTGCCGGGGCAGGCCGTTCTTCATCAGGAAGACGTCATACGGCGACCCATCAAACGCGCCGTTGTTGTCCTGGGAGAAAACCAGGGTCAACAGATACTGCTCCATCAAGGAGGCGATGTTGGTGACGATCTGGAAATCGCTCACGTAACCGGGATTGTTGGTGTCCGAGATGGACACATCCATGACATTCAAGGCGGTTATCCGGTACTGGGAGGGGATTTGAATTTTTGCCAGGAACGCATCCTTGTAAGAAAATCCACCATACTGTTGCGCCAGGGGGCCGGCGCCGTTGTCGTTCCGGATGATGTTGGCGACATGGTGGATGGCGGCCTGATATTGGGCGGGCTGCCAGCCGTAATTCCGGCCCGTCAGGGTGCCGACGACCAGATCCTGGATCGAGGCGAACTGCCCGTCAAAGTGGAGAAAGAACGGGGTGTCGCGCGGGATGAAGGCATCCACCAGCGGCATGGAATTGCGGGTGGTGACGGTCTTGCCATCGCCGATGTCGGGGATGGGGGTGCGCGCCGCAAAATCACAATAGGTGCGGTTGCCGGTGCCTTCGTGTTCTTCCACGAGATGGCAGGCGCGGCAGTTCATGGAATAATTTTTAAACGGCCCGGGCAGCGGACCATAAATGGATGCCGAGGTGCTCATCACCGGATCGCCGTTGGGCAAAATGGCGTTCGCGTTGCCGCCCGAGTTGGTGAAAAAGAATTCGGCGAAGCGGGTCTCCAAAAACAGGCGTTCGCCGATGTTCGCGCCGCCGATGGCGCCATTGTCCTGGGCGCGGGAGACGACGGTGAACGACCCGGCACAAAGCAGGAGGCAGATGAATCTGACGGTCAATTTTTCCGAAGTTCTCATAGGTCCGGCAACAGTCTCTCAGGGATAGACCAAACGATAAAATTCCGCCCGCATCGTGCGGTCGATCGGAACCGTGATCTGGTTGGTGGCGGAAGAGCCGGGGACGGTGCCCCAGTCATTCGTGTTCTGGCTCACACCCGCCGCAAGATTATTGGTCTGCACCAGCAGCCGGCAGCCGGTCTGCTCCGCGGGCCAGGAGAAGCGCAGGTTTGTTCCGCTGATGGCGGTGTTCAAGGTCATAGCACCCGAGATGATGGCCTGCGGGACGCTGGGCGCGCCATTCGCGACCGTGATGGTCCCGGTGGTGGCCAAACCAGAGGTGTCCCAATGGAGGCTGCCGCCCAAGGCAGGCAGGTTCGTGCCGGAGAACGAGGAAGCGAAGGCGCCGGCATTGAACAGCTTGAAGCTGTCGCCCGCCGCCAGCACCCCGGCGCTGATGTTGGTGACCGTCAGCGTGCCGCCATAAGCCAGCGTGCCGTTCACGGCAAGCACGTCATTGGTCAGCGTGGTGCCGACCTTGCTCAACTCCATCAGGGTCGCAGAACCGGCGCCCAAAGTTAAAGGCGCGCCGATCGTGAGAGTGCCGATGCCGTGATCGCCGGGAGCCAGTGTGCCGCCGCTGGCGAGCGTCGGCGCGAGGGTGAGGGTGCCCACACCGGCAAGTGTCGCCGTATTTTCCACCGTGACCGCGCTCGCGTACAGCAACGCATCCACTTGAAAGGTGCCGCCCTGGACATCGGTCGGGCCGGTATAAAAGCTGGCCGCCGTGAGGCGCACCGAGCCGGTTCCGGTGAGGGCCAGCGGGCTGTCGCCAGCGATGCCGCCATTGATCACCAGGTCGCCCGAAACGGTGTTGGCACCGCTGGCAACGTTGATGACACAGCTATAACCCGACGCATCAATCACCACATTCGAAGCGATGACGGACCCGGAAGCCGCGGCCAGAACGGACAGATTGCCAAAATAGGCCTGCCAGATCGCCGCGCCGGTGTTGGTGCTGTAAGCATAACTCCGGATGGCCGTCGGCGCGGTGTCGAGCGTGAGGTGGTTGTGATTCAGGCTGGTGCCCTGCGCGATATAGAGACCGTTGGACGAATTGACGCCGGCACCGTGGATGACAATGTCCAAGCTGTAATTAAAGCCGGAAAAGTAATTGTGGAGCAGCGTGCCATTGGTGCCGATGATGTAGCCAATCTGTTCCAAAAACGGTCCGCTCAGCACCTCCACCGTGCCGGCATTGATGGACACGATCCCGTAAAACGACGGGCTGCTGTTGCTGATGGTCAGCTTGCCCAGACCGGTCTTGGTGAAGCTGGAATCCCCGCCCGGCGCGGTGGTGAGGGGGCAGGTGATCACCGCATTGGCATTGAGCGTGACGGGCGAATTGCTGGACAAGATGAGGCTCTGTGCCCCGGTGATGGTGTAACTGCCGCCGCGGGTGGGACCAAACACCACGCCATTGGCGCTCACGTCCCGGCTGATCGTCACGGTGCAATTGGTGGCCGTGTTCACCCCAAACAAGGCGACTGAGTTGCTGGCCCAGGATGTGGTCGACGAGCCATTCCACCAGGCGACCGAAGTATTGTCCCAGATGCCGCTGCCGTCCTGCGGCCCGGCCGACGAAGCGTTGGCATCCCAAGCCAATGCGCCCGTCGATGCGGGTATGATGAGGCAACTCGACGCGCTGGCGGCCGAACTGCTGATCAGATTGGTGGCCACCACGGTGTAACAATCACTGGCACCGGGCGACACACCGAAGTCGTCGAAGGCCGTTCCAGACACCGCGCCGATCGGCGTACCGTTGCGGCTTACGATGTAGCCGGTCGCATTGGCGGCCGGAGACCAGGTGACATTCACGAGGTTGCTGGCGAGGGCGGTGGCCACCACATTCGGCGGGGTGACCGTGGGGTTCTGGATGAACAGGTTGACGGGATCCGATTCCACCACCAGACCCGAGTCGTAGAAGACTTGCGCCGAAATCACATAGGAACCCGCGGCGAGACCGCTCAAGGTGTTCGTATAAGGCGGAGTCACCGACTGGCTCACAAATATTCCGTTGGTCCGCAACTGGACCAGATTGATTGTATGGCCGTTGGTGGCGGTCAACGAGGAGGCCAGACTGACGGTGGCCGGCGCCAAAAAGCCGGCTCCGGCCGGGGGATTGGTGATGCTGATGGTCGGCGTCGAGGCCAGCTGGCTGATCTGCGCGGGCGTGAGCGCCTGGTTGGCGTACAAGGAGGCGTCATCGAGGCCGCCATTGAAAAAAGTCTGGAAAGGGCCCAAGCCGAAGTTGGCCCCAAAGTTAAAAGCATCGACCCCGTTCGCCGCGTTGTTCGTCACACCGGACAGGACGCCATTGGTGACCAGGTAAAGCCGCGCCCGGGCCGGCTCGATGACCAGGGCGACAAAGCTCCAGACATTGGTGGGCAACACCAAACCTGAATTGTAATCAGACGGCAGGCCGTTCCACCAATAACCGAGCTGGTTGCCGGTGCCGATGACCAAGCCCGAGGCGCTGCCGCCATAGAAGATGCCGGCGTATTGCGCCTGATTGCCATCGGGGTTGATCCAGGCGGTGATCGTGACGAGGTTCGTGGCCAGTCCCAGCCGGGGAAGCGAGATGCTTCCGCCGCTGAGCCGGACGGAAGCGCCGGTCTCGGGCGTGGCCCCTGGCAGGCCGAGGACGCAATTGTGGTAAGTGCCGTTGAAAGCACCGCGCGAATCCACGGCGGTTGCGCCGGCGGTTTCATCCAGTTTCCAATGGGCCAGCGGCGGAGGGAGCAAGGCCGGGGTCCCGGTCACGGTGACGTTGTCAAAGATGGAGGCGTTCAGCAAATTGGTGTTGCCACTGCTGACAGCCAGACCGGCAAAAACCACCAACTCCAGGCCCGCGGAAACCGTGCCGCGCTGCGTCCAACTAACGCCATCGGGCGAGGTGAAGCCGGTCAAGGTGTTGCCATTGCGCACCAAACGGACCCAGAGCGGAAGGTTCAGGCCGCCCGGGCCGGCCGTGTTCAGGGCCAAGCTGCCATCGGCGGCGCGCGACAGGAAAAGCGAGTTGGTCGTGCCGCCGCCAAACGCCATCAACGCCCCGGCTGAAGTGTTGTTGCGGCTGTTCCGCACCATGACTCCTGACAGGGCGCCGGCGTTCGTGCCCGCCGTCACGCGCGCCGAGAGGGTGAAGTCACCGGCCAGGGGCTGAAAGGCGAATTGAAACTGGTCGTTGGTTCCACCGATGCCGCCGGAACCGATGACCGTGTAGACGCCGGCCGCCTGTCCCGAGGCGCCGGGGCCGCCGCCGCCGATATCCTGAGCCTGCCACGGGGCGGGCAGGGCCGTGACCGGAGGCGTGGCGGCCAGAATGGTGGCGCCGACATTTCCCAGGCCGATCGCATTCGTGCCGAGGACGCGATAATAGCAGGTGGTCAGCGGGCTCACCGCATTGTCAACGTAGCTGGTGACATTGGATCCCACGGCGGCGACGGGGCTGAACGTTGTGCCATTGGTGGAACGCTGGATCACATAGCCGGTCTGGGTCAACCCAAGGGCGTTCCAACTGAACGTCATCTGGTTGGAAACGATGGAGGTAAACGCCAGCCCGGTCACCGAGGGCAGGGGCGTGCCGGTGATGGTCAAAGAATAGGCAGCGGAACTGTTGCCGTTGGCGGAGATGACCAGCGGATACGTTCCCGCCAGCAGCCCGCCGGGCAATGTCAGGTCCACACCCAGGACATTGGTGCCGGTCATCACGCTCCGGCTGCTGAAATTGTAGGTGCGGCAATAGAGGACGCGGCCGGCCGCATTGGTGATGCGAGCGACGGGATAATCGGAGAAGTTCTGATTTTCCGCGCCAAAATTTGCGCCCTCGGAGATGCCGTTGAACAACGTGCCAGTCACATGCAATGAGCCGTCAGCATTCGGCACGGCGTTCTTGATGACGGGTTTGCCGGCCGCCAGGGGCGAGCTGTCGGGCTGGTAGATAAAGAGTTGCGAGGAGCCAAGGCTCAGAAGCACCGTGCCATCTGGCAGGGGCAGCATGCCCACATGAAAAGCCGCTGTTGCGAGGTTGGGTCCGTCACCGAAAGGCGGGGGGAGCGGGGTCCACGTATTGGCGAGGTAGTCATACTCAAAAAATTGGGTGTCGCCGCCGATGGTGTCACCCGGTGCGGTGGCACAGAGGATTTTACCGTTGACCATCATGGCGGAAGGCGCTTCCGACATCCGGCGACCGGAGGGAATGTCCGCCGCGGCGGTCCAGGTGCCCGCATTGGTGGTGCCGGTGGGCGTGTAGATGGCGACATGGCCGGAGCCGCCGAAAAAAATGGCCTGACCGTTGGGCAACAGATAGGCGCCGCC
>DATHQS010000202.1:0-2415 GCA_035482455.1 Candidatus Acidiferrales bacterium
AAAGATCGGCGACCTGATTCCGCCGGCGGCCCAGAGCATCAACAGCGTGCGGGTGTCGCTGGACGGAGGCACGCTGGTGATGGCGACCGCGAACGACATGGTGGAGGTCTGGCGATTGGGCCGGCTCCGGCAGGAACTGGCGGCTTTGAAACTCGACTGGGGAGCATCAACCGGGGGAGCAAAGGTGGCGGCTGAGGCGGTGGAACAGGCGGGAAGCCCGGAGACCATCGTGATGGCGAGCCTGGGCGGATTTTCACTGGTGGCGATTCTGGTTTTATTGACGTTGCGGCGGCACCGGACGGCGATCGAACGGTTTGTGGTGGCGGAAGCCCGGGCGGCGCAGCGCAACCGCGAACTGGACATGGCCAAGGTGGAGCTGATGCACAGCCAGAAGATGCAGGCGCTGGGAACGCTGGCCACGGGCATCGCGCATGATTTCAACAACCTGCTCTCGGTGGTGCGCATGTCGAACAAGCTGATCGGCCGCCAGGCCCCGGCCGACCCGGAAATCCAGGAGCACGTGACGGACATCGAGCAGGCGGTGTTGCAGGGGAAAAGCGTGGTCCGCTCGGTGCTGGGCTATGCGCGGCCGGAGAAGGACGCGGGCGAACCGACGGATGCCGGCGCGGTGGTGGAGGAAGTGGTGGCGCTGTTGAGCCGCGAATTTTTGAGCGGAATCAAGCTGACGCTGGAACTGGACCGGAACGCGCCCAAGGTGCACACCGCCCGTGGTCCGCTGGAGCAGGTGCTGTTGAACCTGGTGGTGAACGCCTCGGAGGCGATGCACGGCGAAGGCGGGTTGAAAATCAGTTTGCGCGCCTGCCCGGAACTACCAATCGGGTTCTATATCCTGCGGCCGGCCGAGGCCGGGGAATACGTGCAAATCCATGTGGTGGACACCGGCCCGGGCATCGCACCGGAGATCCGCGACCGTGTATTTGAGCCGTTTTTCACCACGAAACAGCATGCGGCCAAGGCGGGGACCGGCCTGGGGCTGTCGCTGGTCTATTCGATCGCGCAACAGACCGGCATCGGGCTGAGCCTGGAGAGCAATCCGGGCAAGGGGGCCACGTTCACGTTGACCATTCCGGTCACGGACGGGGCTGTGCGCCAAATGCACAGTACCAAAATCGGCAACCCGGCTTAACATCCAATGAATGACTGAGACGATGGAAAACCTGGCTTCAATCTTGATCGTGGAGGACGATCCGAAACAGCTCAAGCTGTACGCGCGCGCGTTGCGCGGGTACCGGTTGACGTGTGTCTCCACGGGCACCGCCGCCCTCAAGGCCGTGCGTGAAACGAAACCGGACCTCATCATCCTCGACAACGTGCTGGACGCGGGCGAGCGCGGGGTGGATTTTTTGCCGCGGCTCAAGGGCGCGGCAGCGCACGTGCCGATCATCGTCATTTCGGGGACGTTGAAGATTCACGAACAGCTGGCGGCGTTGCAAGGGCCGCGGTCGGCGCATTTCACCCTGGACAAGCCGGTGGACCTGGACGAGCTGGACCGGACGGTGGAGATCGCGCTGACGGAGTGCGGGTTTGGGGAGACGATCGCGGCGCTGCAATCGCTGGAACAGGCGGAGAAGATCGAGTCGTCCGAACCGGACCGGCGCTTCACGGACCGGCTGGCGCGGCAATACGAGATGATCAAGCGCCTGCGCGGCGCGGCGGCGCGGCCGAACATTTCCGAATTATCACGTGAGTTCAACGTGGCGCGGAAGACCATCATCCGCGACCTGCAGGACCTGATCAAACGCGGGCAGCTGCCGGCGGAGATTTATCCGGAATGGAACCAGGAAAATGCCAACGAGGAGTAGCTAAACAGGGCAGGAGGAACGGGGAGACGGCGCGGCTTTTGCCGCGCCGTTTTGCTTTTGCCGCACCTGTGCGCGAGTCGCACAGTATTCGAAATGCAACCGGGTGATATAAGGGGGCATGGGAAATTCAAAATCAAATCTATCAAGGGTCATCACATCATTAATCCTCTGCTGCGCTGGCGGGTTCGTTCTTCCCGCCTGGGGCGCCCCGTTTTCCTGGTCAGGTGGCGGGGGAGCCAACGCGAACTGGAGCAACACCGCGAACTGGGGTTTTGCCGGCGTTCCCGGCAATGGCGACACCGTGATTTTTCCCGCCAGCCAGCCAAACCTGGTCAATACGAACAACATCGTGGGCCTCGTCTTGAATCAAATCCGGTTTGCCGGCGCGGGCGGCGGGTACGACATCCGCGGCAACAGCTTTACGCTGACCAACAGCATCATGGCCACGAACACGAGCGGGGCGAACACGATTGAAAACAACATCATCCTGGCGACGGCCGATGTGCTGGTGGCGGTCAGCAACAGCACCAGCTTGACGATGCTCGGCGGCCTGTCCGGGTCCGTGGGGGTGACGAAAACCGGGTCAGGGACT
>DATHQS010000203.1:0-12738 GCA_035482455.1 Candidatus Acidiferrales bacterium
TGCCCGCAATCCCCGTAACGATGCGTCCGCGTATAATCGCTGATGTTGTCCAGCGTCCCGTATTCGGTCGAGAAACTGTATTGGATGTTTTTGCTGATCCAGTCGTAGAACTTTTTCGCCTGGCGTGCCGGATTTGTTTCATCGCCCAAAATCTGTTTCGAAAGCGCTCTCATTTCCGGAGTGAACACCACCTGCGGCGCCTCGCGGGTGAACTTGGCGATCTCCGCATCCTTGCCATCGAACGGCACGACCTTTTCCGGATCGATATCAAACCGCACGCCTTTGGTGGCGTAACGATATACGATTTTGAAAACCGCCGGCGCATTCGTCGGTGCCGCCTGTTCCATGTAGACGGAACGGATGGGACTCGTTGCCGGCGCGGTCTGGAGCACCTTGGGCGAACTGGCGATCAGCTCATAACCGTTTTGATACGGGTAGTCGCGCGGTATGGGCAACCAGGCGCGGATGGTTTCGCCTGCCGGCACCACGTTGGAGGCCACCGTCACCGTCATGGTCACCTCAAAGTTCTTGGGCAGCACATACGGCGTATGCCCGCTCTTCACGGCCTGCTTGATCGCCACCGCATTTTCCCACATGTCACCTTCCGCAGCCTCCTCGTGCAATGGCGTACGCCGCGGATTGAGTTCGGGATAACGGAAGAACAGGTTGGCCACGCTCGAAGCCATGAACCGCTCCTCCCCATCGATCATCCGAACATCAAAACGCTTCGCGGCGATCCAGCCTTCAAATTCTTCCCGCGTCAGGCCGCTGACCGAAGCCTTCAGCTTCTCAAATAGCGCGTCATGCGTGAGCGGATAATCCAGCCGGATGCGCGGCAGCCGGTCCAGTTCCTTCTCCAATTCCCGGCGCTCGGAGGATGGCAAGTTTGTTTCCGCCAACACCATCGTGATCACTGCCGTAGCCTTCATGAATTGCCCGGAATCTGCCAGCTGGCACGCCAATTCCTGGACACTCGCCGCCCCCGCACTGGCACAAATAAGCAATACCAAGCCAGTCGCCAAATATCGGAAAATGTTCATGGTGTACCTTGTTTTATCCTGTTAATCCCTCCAATAACGCCTGCGTGTGCGCCAACTTCGCACGCCAGTCCAGCAACCGCTGCTCGTGCTCTGCCAGCACCGCCGGCGGCACTTTCGTGGTAAAGCTCGGATTCGCCAGCTTCTGTTCCACCTTCGCGATTTCGGACTGGATCTTCTCCACTTCCTTCGTCAGCCGGATTTTTTCGGCTTCGACATCAATCAAGCCTTCCAGCGGCAGGAACAATTCGCCCAGCTTGGAATTCACCACCGGCGTGCCCTTGGGCGGCACGAACGCCTCGTTCACTTCCAACGCTTCCGCGTTGAGCAGCAGCTTGATGACTTCCGCGTCGTGCGGCGTCAGGTGCTGCGCGGGTTTGAAGACATATTTCACCTTCTTCGCCGCCTGGATGTTCCCGGCGCGACGCAGATCGCGGCCCAAACGGACCAGCTCGTACTTCGTATCCGTCATCTCGATATAGCAATCGTCCAGACCGTAATGGCCCCTAAATTCCTCGTCGAACGGCAGCGGCCACGGCGCGTTCATGATCGTCTTGCCGCCTTGCTTCTCCGGCATGTCCGTCGCGTAACCCATGCCGTGCCATAATTCCTCCGTGATGAACGGCAGGAACGGATGGAACATCCGGATGGTGTGCGACAGCACGAAATCGATCACCGCATGCGTGTTCGCCTTCTGTTTGTCATCCGTGCCAAAGAACACCGCTTTGCTCGCCTCCACGTACCAGTCGCAATACTCGTTCCAGAAAAAGCGGTAGAGCGCCGCGGTGGCCTCGCTAAACTTGTATTCGTTCAGCGCGATCGTCACTTCGCGGATGGCCGCATCCAGCTTGAGCAGGATCCACTTGTCATCCGGCGTCAGCAACGTACGCTCGATCTCGCCCTGCACTTCGTATGCCTGCGGCAGTGGGACAGGCGTCTCGCCTGTCGTGTTGGCCCTTTCCTCACCCGATGAACTGGACAGGCTGGAAGCCTGTCCTACTAACTGGCGGAAACGGCACGCATTCCACAGCTTGTTGCAGAAATTGCGGCCCAGCTCCACGTCCTTTTCATCGAACAGCACGTCCTGCCCCAGCGGCGCGCTGCGCATCGTGCCGAAGCGCAAGGCATCCGCGCCGTATTGCGAGATCAGCACCAGCGGGTCCGGCGAATTGCCCAGAGTTTTGGACATCTTGCGCCCCTGCTTGTCGCGGATGATACCGGTGAAATAGACATTATGGAACGGCAGCTCGCCCATGTACTCAAACCCCGCCATGATCATGCGCGCCACCCAGAAGAAAATGATGTCCGGCCCCGTCACCAGGTCCGTCGTCGGATAAAACTTCTTCAACGTCTCCGTCTTCTCCGGCCATCCCATCGTCGCAAACGGCCACAACCACGAGCTGAACCATGTATCAAGGACGTCGGGGTCTTGTTCCCAATCGTGCATCAACAACCACTCAATTTCAGCATCGTTTATTGTCGCAACTTCGACCTCGATATAATCCGAGAACACCTTCGTCTCACTCCAGTATGAAGTAGCATCTTTTGCTCCCGATAATGAAACTTGTACTGGAGTTCTGTTTGGACCCTTTAAAACATATTGTGCGCGGGTTGCTTCATCCTGAATCGGCACTCTGTTTCTCCACACCGGAATCCGATGCCCCCACCAAAGCTGACGGCTGATGCACCAATCCTGGATGTTCGTCAACCAGTGGTCATACACCTTCGCCCAGCGCTGCGGATGGAACTGCATTTTGCCGGAACGCCGAGCACCAGCTCGGCTCGATCCTGTAGCGTTTTCCAACGCGCCGAGCTGGTGCTCGGCGCTCCGTTCGCCCTGCTCCACACACGCCTTGGATTCCTCCACGGCGGGATATTTCAAAAACCATTGCTCGCTCAAACGCGGCTCGATCGGCACATCCGCGCGCTGGCTGTAACCTACATTGTTCTCGTACGGCTTCTCCTCCACCAACACGCCCTGCTCTTTCAAAATTTCCACCGCGATCTTGCGCGCCTTAAACCGGTCCAACCCCGCCAGCGGCCCGCCCGCCAGGGCGTTCATGCTGCCGTCGGCATTGATGACCTCGATGAGCGGCAGCTTGTGCCGCTGGCCGATGTCAAAGTCCGCCTTGTCATGCGCCGGCGTCACCTTGAGCACGCCCGTGCCAAATTCAAAATCCACATGCTCATCCCCGATGATCGGGATGAGTTTTTGATCCTGCGGCAATTCCGCCGGCAACGGCCGCACGATGTGCTTGCCGATGAGGTATGCGTAGCGCGGGTCTTTGGGATTCACCGCCACGGCGGTATCGCCGGGAATGGTTTCGGGGCGGGTGGTGGCGATGGTGAGCCAAATGCGGCCTTCAGAATCGATTTCAGGGCCACCGGTTTTAGAAGCCGCCCCCTCACCCTGGCCCTCTCCCCCGATGGGGGCGAGGGAACCGGCAACAGGCGTTTTGAGAACATTAGCATCAATTTCAGAGATTTTTTTAGATGGAGCCTCGTTACCTCGGCTGCTACAGGATGAGGATTCCGCCAACTGCACCCTGAAGTGATACATGAAACCCTTCTGCGGCTTCATCTCCACCTCTTCATCCGATAACGCCGTCTGCGACACCGGGCACCAGTTCACCATGCGTTTGCCGCGATAGATCAGGCCCTTCTTGTACAGCTCCACGAACACCTTCTGCACGCAGCGCGAATACTCCGGGTCCATCGTGAACCGTTCGCGCGTCCAATCGCACGAGCAACCGAGTTTCTTGAGCTGGTTGATGATGATGTCGCCGTGCTTGTCCTTCCACGCCCATACGCGCTTCAAAAACTCCTCGCGGCCCAGATCATGACGCGTCAACCGCTCATCTTTCTTGAGCTGCTTCTCCACCATCATCTGCGTGGCGATGCCCGCGTGGTCCGTGCCCGGCAGCCAGAGCACTTCCTTGCCGTCCATGCGCGCCTTGCGGCTCAGGATGTCCTGGATCGTGTTGTTGAGCACATGCCCCATGTGCAGCATGCCCGTGACGTTCGGCGGCGGGATGACGATGGAATACGCCGGCTTGGCCGACTTCTCATCCGCCGTGAAGCACCCCTGCTTCAGCCAGAATTCATACCATTTATCCTCAACGGACTGCGGTTCGTAAGCTTTTGGAATCTCGCTCATTGTAAATATTTTTTAACCACGGATGAACACAGATGGACACGGATAAAACTCATAACACCACGCGTTCAAACTCCAATTTCGCCTTTTTAAAATTCACGATCAAACCCACACGCAATTTTGCGATGCGGAGATAATTTAACATCTGCCCCCGTTCGTGGTCAGTAATACGGTCGATAACTTTTGTATCCACGATCACGGAACCAAAAACAATCAAATCAGGGGCAAACTCTCCAACTACTTCACCTCGAAATAAAACTGAAAACCGCCGTTGCTGATCAAACGCAATTCCGTTTCGTTTGAACAAAACCGTCAACGAATTTTCATATATCTTCTCATTTAATCCATGGCCAACCTCATTTAAGACTTCGAATGAAAACCCGATAATCTTTTCGGTTTCAGCTCTTAAAATCAGCTTGGATTCGCCACCCACTCTCAAATCTGGTCTTTCATCCGTGTCCATCTGTGTTCATCCGTGGTTAAAATCATTTCTTCAACAACGCATATTCCATCGAGTCGACGAGCGCTTCCAAGCTCGCCTCGATGATGTTTTCGCTGACACCGACAGTGCCCCACTCGCGCTTGCCGTCGCTGGATTCGATGAGCACGCGCGTCTTCGCCGCCGTGCCGGCCACGCCGTCGAGGATGCGCACCTTGTAATCGGTGAGCGTGATCTTCTTCAGCTTCGGGAATGATTTCGCCAGCGCGCAACGCAACGCGGAGTCGAGAGCATTCACCGGGCCGTCGCCCTCGGCCACTTCATCATGCACCGTCTTGCCCACCCGCACGCGCACCGTGGCTTCGCAGATGGACTGTTTCGCATCGCGGCGCATGGACACATGGTATTTCTCCACCGTGAATTTCAGCGCCGGATTGTGATCCAGGATGCCGCGGATGATCAGCGCCATGGAAGCCTCGGCGGCTTCAAATTCAAAACCTTCGTGCTCGCGCTGTTTGATGGTGTCGAGGATCTGGCGCAGTTCCGGCGTGTCGTTCGTGATCTTGAAACCCAGTTCCTGCGCCTTGATGACGATGTTGCTGCGGCCGGAAAGGTCGCTGATGAGGATGTTGCGCTCGTTGCCAACAAGTTCCGGGTTGATGTGCTCGTAGCTTGACGCCAGTTTCTGCACGGCATTCACATGCGCACCGCCCTTGTGCGCGAACGCCGCGGAACCCACCCACGGCAGGCGCGGATTGTGGCGCAGGTTCGCCACTTCATCCACGAACATGGAAAGATCCTTGAGCTTCGCCAGCGATTTCGCCGGCACGCAGGTCTTCCTCATCTTGAACGCCACGCAAGGGATCACGCTGACCAGATTGCAATTGCCCGTGCGTTCGCCGTAGCCGTTGATGGTGCCCTGCACGTGGACCGCGCCCGCATCCAATGATGCCAGTGCGTTGGCCACGCCCATGCCGATGTCATCGTGCGTGTGGATGCCGATCTTGCAGTTCAACCGGCCGCGGGCGGCCTTCGTGATCGCCGCGATCTCGCCCGGCAGACAGCCGCCGTTCGTGTCGCACAACACCACAAAATCCGCACCCGCCTTCTCGGCGGCCTGCCAAGTGGCAAGGGCGTACTCCGCGTTCAGCTTGTAGCCGTCAAAACCGTGCTCGGCATCGTAGATGACAAATTTGCCGTGATCCTTGAGATATTTCACCGTGTCGCCGATCATCGCAAGATTTTCCTCCGGTGTGCAGCGCAGCACTTCCGTCACGTGCAACATCGAGGTCTTGCCGTAGATCGTCACCACCGGCGTCCCGGCCTCGATGAGCAGCCGCACCTGATCATCCTGCTCCACCGGCACACCCTTCTTGCGGGTGGACCCAAAGGCCGCCAGCTTCGCGTTCTTGAACTTGCGCTTCTTGGCCTGGGTAAAAAACTCGATGTCCTTGGGATTGCTCCCCGGCCAGCCGCCCTCGATGTAATGCACCCCGAACGCATCCAGCTTTTCGGCGATGCGCAGCTTGTCCGCCACCGAGAAATTGATGCCTTCGCCCTGCGATCCATCGCGCAGCGTCGTGTCGTAGATTTCGACTTGGGGTTTCATAAAATTTCCGTAAAAAACGGACGCACACTATCCCTGAAATTGGGGCCAAGGGCAAACCGTAAAACGGGGCCGGCGCTGGCTGCCAACGGGTTGCATCCGCCTTCGCCGGAACGAGGCAGAAGATTTTTAACGCCAAGGCGCAAAGCCGCCAAGACGCAAGGGTTTTGTCATCGGGGGTGGTGATCGCAGCGTTCACTGTTTGGTGCCTGGCGAGGGCCACGGCCGGACGGGCGAATCGCCCGGTTTCCTTGGTGCCTTTGCGCCTTTGCGTTAATTCTGGACTGCATGGTTCCGGCTTAGCCAAGGGGATCCTAGCCGTACGGCCACCCGGTGCGACAGGAGAGTTGAAGGTTTAGGAGCCGGGGCGGGGCGCGGGGTGCAGGGCGAGGAAGAAGACGATTTTTCGATTTTCAAAAATCATTCAATTTCCCAGCAAATCCGCAAATTTGCGACGCGACGGCCATGGCATCACACCCATTATCCCTAATTTTTACCGGGTGATTCTGATTTTCACGGGATTTTTTCGGTCGGACCCCCTTCCCACTCCCGAAAAATGAAAATAAATGGCATAAATCTGCATTGTACATTCCCGGGAGAAATTCAACTTTTCGGGTTCCATGATACAGTCGGGGTTATGACATGCCAATTGCATGCAGAACGGGGACTGAAACTCGGAAGCGAGGGTTCAGTTTCAAGATTCAAGTTTCGAGTGTTCAGTTCTGAGAGCCCGGCGCGTTGGGCCTTGTTGGGCTTCGTTGGGCTTGGTTGGACCATAAAAGTTTTAAAGGTACTGGCACCGGCGGAGAAGTCAGAGCCTCCTTACGTCGTCTCCTACAAGTCACCAAGGCGAATGGGGGGCAAGCCTACCATCCGCAATTCTGGCGTTCACCGGTATTCACCCGTATTCACCGGAATTCACCCATTTCGGAGAAAAAATTATTTTTTAACCACGGATGAACACAGATCAACACGGATTTAGGCAAAAACTCAAAATCCAAAATTTGCAAAAAGGCCAATGAAAACGAAAAAATTAAGCCAAATTAAGCCGCCGCGTCCGCGGAATGACGAAGCCCTAATGACGAATGATTAAAAAACAAATATCCAAGGTCCAACTTGTGGGGCGGTGGTGCGAGCCGCACTGGCACACGCTCCGGAGGCCGGGCAAATCCGACTGAATCCAGGTAAATCCAACCAGAAGAATATGAGGTTATGACGACACGACCGAAGAGCCGCGAAATTGAATCCATTCAAAATCCGTTTACCCGACGGGTACGCCCAGGCGGTGGTGGCCCGCCGTCAAACCCGTTACAACAACCCCGGCGTCGATGGCTTGGGCTGCGAGGCGGTGCGGATGACATTGGCCGCGCGCCGGGCATTGTCGGCGATCAGCTTCAGTTCCGGCTTCAAGGCCGGGTCATGGGCATGCTTCATCACCAGCCGGTCGGCATAGCCGCGGACGATGGTCAGGATGTTGTTCAGTTCGTGCGCGACTTCGCGGCTGATCTTCAGGGAAGACTCGGGGGCCGACGGCTGCGGATGCACGGTGGCATACGACGTGGTTCCGGTGCCCGGCGTCATCTTCTCGTATATGCTTTCTAGCGACGACATATGCTTCATTTAGCAAACATCGCGCCAACTTCCGGATTTCTTTATTTATCAATGTTTTGGCGGTGCCAAACCGAGTGTCCTCCCGTTTTGATACGAATGCCACGAACGTGGACAGAACTCGCGCTGGATTCCTGCCGGATTTTCCGTAAACTGCCCGCCGCAACCGTAAATTGATGAATTTGGCCCTTGAATCCCTTGGCTTGATCGCCGGCAACCGCTCGTTGCCGCTGGAGCTCGCCCGCCTCGCCCGCGCTGCCGGCGTCAAACGCATTGTTTGCGTGGCCTTTGAGAATGAAACCGACCCAGAACTCGCCAAGCTCGTGGACGACATCGTCTGGGTGCGCGTGGGGCAGATTTCGAAGATGATCAAGGCCTTTACCGACCGAGGAGTGACCCAATGTGTCATGGCCGGGCAAATTGCGCCGAAAAACCTCTTCGAACTGCGCCTGGACCTGAGAGCAATGGCCGCTTTTATCCGGCTCAAGGAAAAAAATGCCCATACGCTCTTCGGCGCGGTCGTGGAGGAGCTGCGGAAGGATGGTGTCGAGGTCATCGAGGCCACCCCGTGGCTGGAGCCCATCATGCCCAAAACCGGGTTCCATATGGGGCCGAAGCTGTCGGACGCGCAAAAAGAAGACATCGCCTACGGCTTCAAGATTGCCAAGGAGATTTCCCGGCTGGATATCGGCCAACTGGTCATCGTCAAAAACGGCACCGTGCTGGCCGTGGAAGGCTTTGAAGGCACGGACAAGTGCCTCGCCCGGGGCGGCGAACTGGGCGGCAAGGACGGCGGGGCGATCGCCGTGAAGGTCGCCAAGGTCGGGCACGACATGCGGTTCGACATCCCCTGCTTCGGCTCCAAGACCCTGGAGACCTGCGCGGCGGCGAGGATCGCGGTGCTGGCCGTGGAATCCGGCAAATCGCTTTTGCTCGACCACGAAATCTGCGAAACTCTGGCCAAGAAAAATAAAATCACCGTCACGACGGTTGCTTAACATTCAACACTCAACATTTAACTCCGAACTCTCAATTTTTTACCAATGCTCACCTCCCACGAACTCCTCGGCTTCATGTCACCCACCCTGGCGAAAGAAATCCTTTCTTTCATCTTCGAATCGGACAAGCCCGCCTACAAGGCCGCGCTCACGGCCGTCGCTGAAATCAAGCACGTCCGCCCGGTCTTCCTCGAACGCCAGCCGCGCGATGCCCGCCACGCCGCCATGCTCTCCGCGCTCACCAAGCCGAACCTGGATGCCGCCGCCGCCGCCTTCATCCGCGCCTGGCTCGTCCAGAAAAATGCGCCGATGCTCATCGATTACCTCAACGCGCTCGAAATCAAAAACGACAAGGGAGTGGTCGAAGACCTCCCGTCTTCAGTGGACGACGCCAAGCTGAAGGCCGCCGTGGAACTGTTGCTCGGCAAATACCCGCACGAAGTCGTGGCCGTGTACCTGAACGCGTTCAACGACCTGAACGGCGCCGGCTGGCCGAACCTGAAGGCGTTGCTGGAAAACGACACGCGCCTGCAACTGGGCGTCCACGCGTAAATTCCGCGGCTCACCGGACATGAAGCCGCATTCATTTTGCCAGCCCGCGGCTTCCTTCTTCCCCCGGGAAAGAGGAAGCCGGTGAGGACGGCTCAATCTACGGCAACAGCAAACTGATGAGCGCCAGGTTCAAAAAATGGTTGCGCCGATTTCTCGTCGCCTGCGTTTTGCTGTTGGCAATGACCGCGGCCATCAACCTCTACATCATTCGCAGCACCCGGAATCAGATTTGCAGTGAAATCCGCAGTCTTCCACAGCGGGAATTTGCGCTGCTTCTGGGCACGGAACCGGTCCGGCCCGATGGCACAACCAACCTGCACTTTCTGAACCGGACGGACGCGGCGGCAAGAATCTATCAGGCTGAAAAAGTGACGGCCCTGTTGATCAGCGGCAGCAAAAACAACCGGGGATTCAACGAGGTTTTGGAGATGAAAAACCGGATTGTGACCAACGGTGTTCCTGAATCAGCGCTCCAACTGGATTTTGAAGGGAGCCGGACATGGGAATCTGTCCGGCGCGCCCGGGACGTGTATCATCTCCAAAAAATCATCGTGGTCACCGACGCCTTTCATGCGCCGCGCGCCCTCTTTTTGTGCCGGCACTTCGGGATTGAAGCCGTTGCCTACTGCCCCGGCAAAGTTCCTTTCGGGTACTGGTCGGTCCGCTATCAGGTGAAGGAATATTTTGCCCGGCTAATCGCGGTTTTTGATATTCTGACTGAAAGCAAACATGGACAAAACGGATAATCTGATCAGCCGGGCCTGCCCGGTTTGTGGTGAAACGAAAGCCGAACCGTTTCTGACGAAACTGGATTTCCACCTGGTCCGCTGCACGCGGTGTTCCATGATTTACACCAATCCGGTTCCGGCCGAAATGGCCACGGGAACTTTTTATGACCGGGCCGGCGGCGAATATCTCACCCCGGAAAAAATTGAAAGCGATTATGCGGACGTCCGCTTTGAACGCGAACTGCGCCTGTTTCGCGCCCACTGCCAGCGCGGTTCCGTACTGGACGTCGGCTGCTCTTCCGGCGCGTTTCTATACCAGCTCAAAAAGCGCTTTCCAAACGATTACACCATTTTGGGGACGGATGTTTCGCAGGCGCCATTGGATCATGCCGCCAAGATGGGCGTTCCGGTTGTCCGGGGGGAATTCCTGACCCAAACCTTCGGGGAAAAATTTGATGCAGTGACTTTCTGGGCGGTCATGGAACACCTGGCCGAACCAAGGAAATTTTTGCAGAAGGCCGCGGCGATCCTCAAACCCGGAGGTTGCTGTTTTATTTTGACCCCCAACATGAATTCGCTGGCCGTCAGGGCGATCGGGGCAAAATACCGCTACATCTTTGCCGAACACCTGAATTATTTCACACCGCAAACGATGAGGCGATTTGCCGGATTGGAATTCCAGGTCGTGGAAATGCGCTCCACCCATTTCAATCCGCTGGTCATCTGGCAGGACTTTCGCGGCGGCGAACGGGAGATTCCCCGTGCCGACCGCATCAAATTGCTCAAACGGACCACCGGCTATAAAAAATCGCGCTGGCTGTGGCCGGTGAAAGTGGCTTACCGGGCGGCGGAAGCGTCGTTGGCCTCCGTCTTGATGGCAGATAACGTGGCCGTTGTCGGCCGTAAAAAATGAAAACCGCCACCCCCCAGTTCCCGGATTTCATGGCGGGCATGAGCAATTTTCAACAAGAAACTGCTGGCGGTTAAGGACGGCTTTTGTATCGTGAGACCACAACTTTAACAAAATTAATATTATCATGGAACCTCAAGGAGACATCGCACTCATCGGTCTGGCCGTGATGGGCCAGAATCTGATCATGAACATGAACGACCACGGCTTCACCGTGGTCGCTTACAACCGGACCACCGAGAAGGTGGACCATTTCCTCGCCAACGAGGCCAAGGGCTCCAAGGTCATCGGCGCCCACTCGATCGAGGACATGATCTCCAAGCTCAAATCGCCCCGCCGCGTCATGATGCTCGTCAAGGCCGGCAAACCCGTGGACGATTTCATCGAATTGCTCGTCCCGCACCTTTCGGCCGGCGACATCATCATCGACGGCGGCAACTCGCTGTTCGACGACACGAACCGCCGCGTGAAGTATTGCGAAGGCAAGGGCCTGCTCTATGTCGGCACCGGCGTGAGCGGCGGTGAAGAAGGCGCGCGGCATGGCCCGTCGATCATGCCCGGCGGTTCGCCCGCCGCGTGGCCGCACGTGAAGGACATCTTCCAGGGCGTCTCCGCCAAGGTCGAGAACAACGTCCCCTGCTGCGACTGGGTGGGCGAAGGCGGCGCGGGCCACTACGTCAAGATGGTCCACAACGGCATCGAGTACGGCGACATGCAGCTCATCTGCGAGGCCTACAACATCATGAAGAACGGCCTCGGCCTCTCCGCGCAGGAGATGCACGATGTCTTCGCCGAATGGAACAAGGGCGAACTGGATTCGTACCTCATCGAGATTTCACGTGACATCCTGGCGTTCAAGGATACCGACGGCGCACCGCTCGTGGACAAGATCCTCGACACCGCCGGCCAGAAGGGCACCGGCAAGTGGACGGTCATCAATTCCCAGGACCTCGGCATCCCCATCACCCTGATGGCGGAAGCGGTCTATTCCCGCTGCGTCTCCGCGCTGAAGGAAGAACGCGTGAAGGCCGCCAAGAAATTGAAGGGCCCGCGCCCGGCGCTCACGAGCATCGCCGCGCATCCCGAAAAGCGGAAGGCGTTCATCACGGACATCATGAGCGCGTTGTACGCCTCCAAGATCGTCAGCTACGCGCAGGGCTACATGCTCATGCGCGAGGCCGGCAAGCAATACGGCTGGAACCTCAACTACGGCGGCATCGCCCTCATGTGGCGCGGCGGCTGCATCATCCGCTCCCGTTTCCTCGGCAAGATCAAGGAAGCCTACGACAAGAACCCGAAGCTCTCGAACCTCATGCTCGATGATTATTTCCGCGGCGAGATCAAGAAGTCGCAGAAGGGCTGGCGCAATGTCGTGGCCACCGCGGCCAAGAAGGGCATCCCCGTGCCCGCCTTCAGCACCGCCCTGGCGTTCTACGATCAATACCGCTCCGCCGTATTGCCCGCGAACCTGCTCCAAGCCCAGCGCGACTACTTCGGCGCGCACACCTACGAACGCGTGGACAAGCCGCGCGGTGAATTCTTTCACACAAATTGGACCGGCAAAGGTGGCACAACGTCGTCCAGTACCTACAACGTGTAATGCACGGCTTTTTTTAAAGGTTCTGCCGCAAAAAAATCATAGGTGCGGATTTTGCCCGTCTCTTTTTGCCTAAATTCCAGCTTGGAGAACCGGCTGGAATCAGGGC
>DATHQS010000204.1:0-2564 GCA_035482455.1 Candidatus Acidiferrales bacterium
CCAACCGTATCTGGCCGTCGGCTGGTTTTGGTACCTGATCACGTTGTTGCCAGTCATCGGCATCGTGCAGGTCGGCAATCAGGGGATGGCAGACCGTTATACGTACATCCCCATGATCGGGCTGGCGCTGGCGCTGGTCTGGACGGTCCCGGATTTTTTTTTGCGCGCGCGCACGGGGAAAATCATCGCGGCCACGGCATCCGTTCTGGCGCTGGGCGTCCTGATCATTTTATCGGCCCGGCAACTGTCATACTGGCGAAACACGATTGAATTATTTTCCCGCAATATCGTGGTGACACCGAGCAACGGCGCGGCGTACCTCGCGCTCGGCATCGGCTATGAACAGGCCGGTGACACCAACCGTGCTTTGGTCTGCTACCGGGTAGCCAAGGGGACTTCGCCCCGCGGCCTGCAAATCCGCCGCAACCTGGCCAACCTGCTCACCCAGCAACGGCAGTTTGCCGCCGCCGAGGAGGAATACAACTCAGTGATCGCGCTGGCGCCGGCAGAATATTCCGCGCACCTCGGCTATGCCGGCTTGCTGGCCATCCAAGGGCGCGAAGAAGAAGAAATTGCCCAACTCAATGAAACGATCCGACTAAATCCGGATGAAATCGGGGCATTGAACAACCTAGCCTGGTTGCTCGCCACCTGCCGCCATGCGGGCCTGCGCGATGGCCCCCGCGCCACGATCCTTGCCCAACACGCCTGCGAGCTGACAGACTGGAAGAAAACCCTCTTTATCGGCACCCTCGCCGCCGCCTATGCCGAGGCGGGAAAATTTGATGACGCCATCGCCACGGCGCAACGCGCCTGCGACCTGGCGGCGAAACATGGTGAAACAGATTTGTTCCAGCGGAATCAGGAATTGCTGGGCTGGTACCGGAACCATGAAGCCTACCATGAAAAGTGATGGCAATGGTCTGACGGTTATTGACGCCGGGCGGCGTTCACACCCCGCCAAACCGGCGATGCCGCCGCGCATACTCCTCCAGCGCGGCGTAGAATTGCGGCTTTTTAAAATCCGGCCAGAACGTGGGCGTGATGACCAGTTCGGCGTAGCTGATCTGCCAGAGGAGAAAATTGCTGACGCGCATCTCGCCGCTGGTGCGGATGAGCAGGTCCGGATCCGGCACGTTGCGCGTCCAGAGGTGGTCGGAGATGACCTTTTCCGTGATGTCGGCGGGGTCGAGCTTGCCGGCCTTGACCTTTTCGGCGATCTGCCGGGCGGCATCCACGATCTCGATGCGGCTGCTGTAGCTCAGGGCCATGATGAGCGTGAGGCCGTTATTCTTGGAAAGCGTATCGATGGATCGCTGCAGATGCTCCTGCACATTGTCCGGCAGGCGATGGATCTGGCCGATGACCTCGAGCCGGACGTTGTTCTTGTTCAGTTCCTTCGTCTCGCTCTTGAGATAGTGGACGAGATATTTCATCAGGGCATCCACCTCGTCCTTGGGCCGGTTCCAGTTCTCGGCGGAGAACGCGTAGAGGGTGAGGTATTTGATGCCGAGTTCGCCGGCGGTGCGGATGATTTCGCGCGCGGAATCAGCGCCGCGCCGGTGGCCCTCGATGCGCGGCAGGTGGCGCGACTTGGCCCAGCGGCCGTTGCCATCCATGATGACCGCGACGTGGCGCGGGAGGTTGGCCTGGGCTTCGGCGTTCAAGCTGATGGCAGCGGGGCTCATAAGCGTGAAGAACGCGATGCTGGATGCTGGATGCCGGATGCTGGATGGCCGGAGTTCTCCGCCGGGCCGGTACGGTGGGCGGCTTCAACGGATTGGGTGAATAAATTTATTTTGCGGCCCAATTCATCCAGTCTGGCGCCCAATCCTTTGAACAGTGGCTCATCCATCAGCGAGCCAGTTTCAAACAAAATTTCCAAATGATCAACGGTTTCATCGCACGAAGCCTGCGCATAGGTGAGGAAATGAATGAACTCCGCCTTGTAGCGGCGCCGGCCATAACCTTCAACAATGTTGGAGCGTATAGATTTCATCGAGCGCCGTATCTGCGCGCCTTCCTCGAACATCTCGAACTTTGGCAGCTTGGTCAGCGACATCTTGTGGATATCGGCCACCAAACCCCGCGATATTTTCCAAATCTCCAGATTTCGATAGCTCATACGGTTTCCAATCTTGCAAGCCGCATCCGCACGCCGTTTTATCCAGCATCCAGCATCGAGCATCAAACAAATATCGTCTGCTCGCGGCCCGGTCCAACGGACGCGATGAACAGCTTGGCGTTGCTTAATTCCGCAATGGCCTTCACGTACTCGCGCGCCTTCTTGGGGAGCTGCTTGAAGGTCTTGCACTTGTCGGTCGGCGTGAGCCAGCCTTCGAACTCGACGTAGATCGGCACGCACTCGGCCAGCACCTGGGCGTCATTCGGGATGTAATCGTACTGCACCTTGCCGTGGCGGTAGGCGACGCAGACCTTGATGCTCTCCACGGTGTCCAGGCCGTCGAGATTGGTGATGGCCAGGTCGTCAATGCCGTTAACCATGGTGGCATGCCGCGTGGCCACGGAATCGAACCAGCCACAGCGCCGCGCGCGGCCGGTGG
>DATHQS010000205.1:0-18299 GCA_035482455.1 Candidatus Acidiferrales bacterium
CTGGATCCCGGGACTTCGAGCGGCGGTGTCCTGAAACTGGCCTCGGTCAGCAACAATATCACAGCCAGCACATTGACCGTTGCCAACAACAACAATAGCGGCACGAGCACCCTGAACCTGGGCGCGGGTACGAATATCGTCAATGCCAACACCATTGAAATGGGCGACAGCAAATCCACCGGCACCATCCAGTTCAATTCTGCCAGCGGTGGATTCCGGCTGCGTAATGCGGCAGGGACGGGCCGGACGACGGTGGACATGGCCGGGACGCCCTCGCACAGCGGCAGTTCCAGCACGGCGGCCAATGCCAACATCCTGTTGAAGGGGCATACGGTGGACATGATGATCGGTACCTTGACCATGGCAAACCGGGCCGCGCGCAGCGGCACCACGGCCAACGCCAATTTTTCATTTGATGCGGGCATCGTGGATGTCACCAGCATCATCATGGCCACCAACCAGTCCGGCGGCGCAGCGGCGAACGCCACCCTTTCCGTCGGTGGCGGCACGTTGAAGGTGGCCAATAACATTTCGTTGATCGGTGCCGGAGGCACGGGGGGCATCGGCCAGTTGATCGTCACCAACGGCGGCGTGGTCAGCGCCGGCAGCATCATCAAATCCACGTCCACAGGCACGGGGAATGTCAGCATCACCAACGCGACGGTGTTGATCACTTCCGCCGCCGGCGGCATCGGCTCGTCGGCCGCGCCGATTGATACGCTGAACCTGAGCAATGCGACGGTGCACTTGAAACTCGATGCCAACAACATCCCGAACAGCAGCATCGTGGCGAACACGGTGAATACCAACGGGGTCAACAACCTTGTCATCGACTCGATCGTGAATGCGTCCGGCACGGTGACTTTTTCAATCCTTACTTACAACGGCGGGAGCGATCCTTTCGGCTCCTTTTCGGGTGTGACCCTGCCGTTCGGCTATACCGGCACCCTGCAGGACAGCGGCGGCGTGGTTCAATTGAACATCACGGCACCGAACTCAGTTCCGGTCACCTGGGTTGGGGCCACCAATTCAGTGCTGGTGGGCAACTGGGATACGAACAAAACCCAGAACTGGCTGGATACGGCCACCCTCAGCACGCCGATGTTTTATGGAGACCCGGACCCGGTGACATTTGATGACTCCGCCAGCAACAGTGTTGTGACCTTGATCACGACGAACCTCCCATCGAGCGTCACCGTCAACAACAACACGTTGAACTACGTTTTCTCCGGTGGCGGCAAGATCAGCGGCTCGACGGGACTGAACAAGCAGGGCGCCGCCACGCTGAGGCTGGCTGATTCCGGGGCGGATGATTTCACCGGCGGCATCGTGGTCAATGGCGGCACGGTCATCCTGGACCAGACCAACAGCGCGATTTCCGGCGGCCTGACGATCAACGGCGGCACGACGGCGCAAATCGGCAACAACGATGGCGGCGGGGCGCTGCCTGCCGGCACGCTGGATGATGAGGGTTCGCTGGTCTTCAGCCGCGCGAACAACCTGTCGGTTGGCGTGAATGTGTCCGGGGCGGGCACGTTGACCCAAAACGGGAACGGCGCACTGACGTTGACCGTTTCCAATGGGTACACGGGCATCACGGTTGCCAGCAGAGGCACGCTGGCGTTGACGGGGAACGGCGCGTTCAGCCAAAGCCCCGGACTGCTCGTCAGCAATGCCACGTTTGATGTTTCCACGTTTACCACAAAATCGACGGTGTTTAACGACCTCAGCCTGACCAACGCCAGCCTGAACCTTGGTACGACCAACCTGCTGCCGGCCATCATGGCGACGATGATCGAATCCGACGGCACCACCATCAAGAGCAATGTCATCAATCTGATCAACGTGCCCGCGATCGCCTTTTATCCCGCGACCTACATGCTGGTCCATGCGGCCAATCCGATAACTTTGGCCGGCGGTAATTTTAATTTCGTCCTTGGCAGTTTGCCTGCCGCGACGCCCAGCTATGCCGGCTCGCTTTCACTAAGCGCTGATGGCACCTCCATCCTGGTCACCCTGACGGCGGGTCCGGTTGGTGTGCGTTCTTCCACCTTTTGGGCGGGGATCGACAACGTCAACGCAACCACCAACTGGTCGGATAACCTGAACTGGCGGTTGCCGGGTGCCCCGGTGGCCGCGGACAATGTGATTTTTGACAGTACCACGACTAACAATGCCACGACCGTCAACAACGTGGTAGACACCGGCTTCACGGTCGCCAGTTTGACGTATAACCAAACGAACGGAGGGTATCACGTGACGCAGATTCCTGCCGGCAATGTGCTGACGGTCAACAACACATTCACGGTCGGGAATCTTACATTGGACGGGGCGGTCACGCATGTCGCCTTCACGGATGCCGGCACGTTGGTGGTCAATGCCGGCAATGCCAACCTGGTGGGCAACAGCGGTTCAACCGCTTCATCGGGGAACGCCTCATTGGATCTCTCCGGCTTGAGCAACTTTGTGTACAACGCCAGCGCCGCAACATTCGGCGTAGGTAATATTGGCGCGCGCGGCCAGGGCTCGATCATTCTCGCGAGCGGGAGCAACAACATCACGGCCGGCACGGTTGCCATCATGACCAGTTCCGCCAGCAGCAGCGTCAGTGTGACCTCAACGCTTGGCGCGGGCACGAATATCATCAACGCGAGCACGATCGATATCGCCGCCACCCGGGCCAGCGGAACGCTCCGGTTTGATCCGGCGGTCGCCACGGGCGGTTTGCGGATCCGCGGGACGAGCGGGGCGAACACGGACCGCGCGACGGTCGTGCTGGGCAACCGCAGCAGCGGCGGCAGCAGCGGCACGGCAACGGGCGACCTTTTGCTGAATGACCATCCAGTGGACCTGAAACTCGCCACCTTGACGCTCGGCATGTGCAACCAAGTGACTCCAGTACAGGGCATCGGCACCCTGCAGTTCAATCAAGGAACGGTCGATGCCACCGGAGTTCTCATGGCCATCAATACTACCAACGGTGCGGCGACGGGCAATCTCACGGTCAGCGGTGGAAACCTGATAGTCGGTTCCGGCGGCATCTCGCTGGTGAATCAAACTGGCACCGGCTCCATCCCCGTCCCTTCCGTGGGCAATCTGACCCTTTCAACCGCGACGATGATCTGTAGCAACAGCATCATCAAAGCCACCACGGCGGGCACGGCGAACGTCTCGCTCACCGACAGCGCCCTGACCCTGACGGCCGGGACGATCGGGACATTGGCCGCGCCGATCGACAGCCTGACCCTGAGTGACAACGGCACCTTGGACAACCAGATGCAATTAAATATCATTGTCGGTGTGACCAACATCGCGGCCATCGTCAATGTCAGCGGTGTCACGACGTTGAACATCAACTCGATTTCCGGAATAACGGGTACCACCCAGATTCCGCTTATCAGCTATGTTGGCGGCGGATCTCCCCTGGCCGGCCTGCCCGCTTCCGGTCTGGTACTTGGAACAGTACCAAGCGGCTACACCGGCGCCTCGCTGGTGGACAGCGGCAGCACGATCGACCTGGTCATCACGCCGCCCGCGCCGGTCGTCTGGAAGGGCGCAGTGGGTTCGACCCTGAACAGCAGCTGGGATACGAGCACGTTCAACTGGTTGAACGGCGTGACGCAGGTCGCATACGCGGACAGTGATTTCGTGCAGTTTGATGACACGGCCAGCACCAATGTAGCGACGCTGACGACAACGCTATCACCGGCGGGGCTGGACGTTAGCAACAATGTGGTGAATTACACTTTCACCGGCAGCGGAAAGATCAGCGGCACGGTGGGCCTGGTCAAGCAGGGCACCGGCACTTTGATTTTGGACAACAGCGGCATCAACGATTTCAGCGGCGGCGTCAACATCGCCGGCGGCACGCTGCAGATCGGCAAGAATGATGTGAACGGGAATATTCCCGCCGGCAACATCATTGACAATGGTACGCTGGCCCTGGCGCGCTCAGACAGCAACACGGTGGCGAACCTCATTTCCGGCAGCGGTGGTCTGACGCAGAGCGGCAGCGGCATCAACAAACTGGCCGCGATCAACACATACAACGGCACGACCTTGATCTCCGGCGGCATGCTCATCGTGACCAATGCCGTTTCGGGCAACAGTTCGATCGGACCCACCGCCAGCGGCGCGGTGATCATCACCAATGGCGGCACGCTGGACATTGAAAATCCCACGGCCCAGGCTTTGTCGTTCACGAATACGACCGACAGCGGTGGAAAACCGTTCTTCATCGCCGGGGCCGGTGTCGGCGGCAATGGCGCCATCGTCAACAACGGGACGGTCAACCAGCAGAGCGCCATCCAGCTCCTGACGCTCACGGCCAACGCCACGATCGGCGGTCCGGCCCGCTGGGACATGCGCGTGCCGGACGGGAAATTCCAGCCGATCATGGATCTGGGTGGGCATACGTTGACCAAGAATGGTTCCAACCAGATGAGCATGGTGTCACTCATCGTGACCAATGGCGGCAGCATCGTCATCAACAGCGGCATCCTTTCCTTTGAGACGCTCTCCAGCAATTCCACCGCGCCGATCACGGTGAATGCCGGCGGCGTGCTGGGACATTTCCGCGAGCAGGCCACCCTCTTCACCGCGCCCATCACCTTGAACGGCGGCATGATCCGTGATCTGAACGGCACGCCCGGTTCCACCAATGATTCACCCATTACATTGACGGCGAATTCGTTTCTGGACCTGAACGTGAACTCCACCGACCTGCTGCGGTTGAATGGTGTCATTTCCGAATCGGCCGGTTCGTTCGGTCTGACCAAGACGAACATCGGCTCCTATTCGCTCTCGGCCACGAATACCTACAGCGGGACCACGCTGGTAACGCAAGGTCATTTGATACTGGTGGACAACGGTTCCATCTCCAACAGCAAAACGATCACGGTGGCGGCGGGCGCAACGCTGGATGCGAGCCCGCGCGTGGACAGCACCTTCGCCCTGAACGTGAACCAGACCTTGAACGGCTTCGGGGCGGTGACCGGCACGGTCACGACCGCGAGCAGCTCGGTCATCGCGCCGGGATCGGCGGCGAGCATCGGCACTTTGACGCTGGTTGGTAATACAACCTTGAGCGGCACCAATGCGTACAAATTGAACCGGACCGGCAGCGCAACCAATGACGTCCTGGCCGTGAATGGCGCCCTGGCCTTGGGCGGGACATTGAACGTGTCGGTTTTGGCCGGCACGCCGGTGGCCAACGACGTGTACACGTTGTTCACGGCAACCGGCGGCATCAGCGGCACGTTCGCCGCCACCAACCTGCCAACATTGAGCGGGGGCCTAGCCTGGGATACGACGAATCTTTTCAATGGCGTGCTGCATATCGTCCAGACGGTGAACACTGCCTCAACGAACATCACGACGGTGGTGAGCGGGAACCTGCTGACGTTGTCGTGGCCGGCGGACCATACCGGCTGGCGGTTGCAGGTGCAGACGAACACGCTGGGAACGGGCTTGAACACAAACTGGGTGGATGTGGCGGGCTCAACGACGGTGAACAGCGTGAACGTGACGATGAACCCGGCGAACGGGACGGTGTTCTACCGGATGGTGTATCCGTAATTCAAAGTTTTGGTTGGGTCATGGGGCTGGCCGTCGGATTTTATCAATCCGGCGGCCAGTTTTTTACCGCCCAAAGGCCATATTCCATTGTGAATGCTGTAACTTGAGCCATCAACCGGCGTCTAGGAAGGCGCATATCCATGAAGCATTTCCCTAAATATTCACACCAACTGATGCCCGTTCTTACCGCCGGCCTTTTGTGCGCCAACCTGGTTGTTGGCAGCCGCGCGGCTGACATGGCGGGAGCCGCGCCCAAAGTTTTCTGCGATGACCCGGCGACGCTGGTTGCCAGCAAGACGGCACTGGCCAACGGCGACGCGGCGATCAAGCCGGCGTTGGCGCATCTGCTGGCGGAGGCGGACAAACATCTGGAGCAAAAGGCGTCGTCGGTGATGGAGAAGAAGCAAGTGCCTCCGAGCGGGGACAAGCACGACTTCGTGAGCCAGGCGCCGTATTTCTGGCGCGACACCAATTCGCCGGACGGCAAATACATCCGCAAGGACGGCGAGCGGAATCCGGAATCCAACAACGATTCGGACTCGGGACGTTTTCAAAAGATGTGCGCCGATGTGCACACGCTGGCGCTGGCGTATTATTTTTCCGGCGATGACAAGTATGCGACCAAGGCGACGGAACTGGTGCGCGTCTGGTTTTTAAACCCGGCCACGCATATGA
The DNA here is from genome assembly GCA_035482455.1 of Candidatus Acidiferrales bacterium. GTDB lineage: Bacteria > Verrucomicrobiota > Verrucomicrobiia > Limisphaerales > UBA11358 > UBA11358. The sequence continues at coordinate 6,253 of DATHQS010000205.1, forward strand.
ACCCCAACCTGAATTACGGGCAGGGGATTCCGGGTGAAGTGGAGGGGCGGCCCGCCGGGCTCATCAGCGCGCGCGGCCTGGTGCATCTGGTGGACGCCATCGGTTTGATCGCCAGTTCGAAGGCGTGGACGGCGGAGGACCAGAAGGGCATGACGACGTGGTTCACCGAATATCTGCACTGGCTGACGACGAGCAAGATCGGCCGGGGCGAGCTGGACGCAAAAAACAATCATGGCACGTACTGTGACACGCAGGCGGCGGCCATCGCACTGTTCCTCGGCAAGAATGACATGGCGCGGGACATCGTTTCGCAGGCGAAGGAGAAACGCGTGACCCGGCAGATCGAGCCGGACGGGCGCGAACCGTTTGAATTGGCGCGTACGACGAGCTTCGGGTACAGCATGTTCAATCTCCACGCCCTGATGGACCTGGCCTCGCTGGGGCGCGCCGTTGACGTGGACCTGTGGCATTTTCAGACGAAGGATGGCCGCAGCATTTTGAAGGCGGCGGAGTTCATGGCCCCGTATGCTGATGCGAATCGCAAATGGCCGTACCAACAGATCCACCCGGCGAATCGCGGCGACCTGCAAGAACTGCTGCTGCGCGCGGCGGCGGAGTTTCCGGACAGTAAGCCGGTGAAGGACGCGTTGAAAACGGTGAAGGCGGATGATTTCAACGGCAACCCGGCGCGGCTTTATCTGAAGGTGGCGATCAATTAACTGGCGACTGGAAAGTCGCCTGAACCGGCAGGCTGGAAAGCCTGCCCTACGCCGCGAGGGCTGGTGGTCGCTGGACAATCATTTAAGATTCGTATGCCAAAGCTGAAGACCAATTAAAGGCCACGCTTCAATCAGTTCAAAGGCAACTTCACGATGACCGCGGTGGCAGCAGGGATTTTCAGGACCATCGAATTCAACGGTGACCAACTTCCGCTCCACGTGCCATCGTTCTTGATCTCGGCGCCACCGAGCGTCTGGCCGGTGGTGGCGGCGATGTCACCGTTCGGAGACTTCAGGTAAACCACCTGCGCATGGGCGAGACTGTGATCAAGGGTGATGGCCGCGTCGTGCGCCGCCTCACCGTGTTCTTTGTTGATGATGGTGAGATAAACATTTTTGTCATCGCCGAGGACGGCATAGGCGGTGAGGTTGAGGTTGTCGGCGCTGGAAATCTTCACGGGTAAAAATTTTCCATGGCTGCCGAGGTCGAAGGCCTTGATGCCGTAACCGAGCGGGCGGATGAGGTAGCCGTTCGTTGCGGTGAAGTAGGCGGTGTATTTGGAGGGGCGCAGTTCGCTGCCCGCCGCCACCTTATCGCCGGTGTGGAAGTTCAGTCCGGCGCAATCGTGCGCCGCCCACCAGTACATGAAATCCAGGCCCCACAGGGCGGACGCGAACGTGTTGCTCACGTTGGTGGCGCCACCATTGAAATAATTATTCACTTCCTCGAGACGGTAAGGCAGGCCGGCGGCGGTGGCCTGAGGCACGAAGCTGTCATACAGCTTTTGATACGCCTTCGGGAAGCCGTTGCTCATGCCGGAATCGCCGGACAACATGCGGTCGCGGCCGTTTTCGGGAGTGGGCACCTTGCCGCCCGCGCCGCCGGGATAAAGATGCTCGGTGACGAGGGTGACGTGGTTTGATTTGCCGAAGTCGGTCATGAACTTTTGCGCCCAGACACCGTTGTTGTGGACGCTCGGGCCGCAGAATTTCACATCCGGATTGGCGGCGATGATGACATTGGCAAATTTCTTCCAGTCGGCGGCGTAGTCGGGGTACTGGTATTTTTCGTTGGCGGCGCCCATGCGTTCACCGGCGGCGCGCGTGTCTTTTTTCTCCACGGGGTAGGCGCTGGGTTCCTGGCCGATGGAGAAGCAATCCACCTGCGCGGCGTAGTGTGCCATGATGTATTTGACGGTCGCGGAGTCGATCTCCGGGTCACCGTTGTGCAGGCGGAGGCAATAGACGACTTTTACGCCGGCGGCCTTGGCGAAGAGAAACAGGCTGTCGAGGTCGGCCTCGGCGGGAAGCTTGCGCGCATCGCGATCGGAGGTGTTGCCGCCGATGCGGAGATTTTTGATGCCGAGCGTGTGAAACAACTGGATGAGCGGCAGGTTATCCGGGCGGAAATAGCGGACGCCATTTTCATTGGGCAGCAGGATGGAGACCTCGAAGCTCAACCCGGAATAATCCGGGGCGATGGCGGCGCCGGGGCGCTGCACATCCACGGAAATCGTCACCGGCGATTCGGCGGCACTTGTCGTCAATGCAAAACCGACACCCAGCAACAGTGCAAAAGTGATTTGTGATATTTTCATGAAAGCATCCGGTCAGACTTGATCAATTTAGCGGTGGCGCGATCTGCGCCGTGTTCTTGTCCCAATCCACGGTGACGGTGGTGCCGTCGGCGAAGGTGGAGCGTTCCTGGCGGCGGGTGGCGTCGAGAAATTCGTGGCCGGTCATCTCCAGCAGGCCGACACGCCGGTTCAGGGCGGCCATCTGCTTGAGCAGCGCGAGGGAATTCTCATCCACATTCTTGAGATTGACGGGCAGCTCGGGGATGCCGCCGCAGAGGAGGCCGAGCAGCAGGTTGTTTTTGCCACCGCGCCGGCCATCGCCGTAGGAGATCAGGACGGCGTCGTGATAGACCAGTTGATAAAGCGGCACGGAAATCGTCCGGCCCAGGCCGCCGGATTGGTTGATGATGTCCGAAAAGGGCACCACCCAATCCGAGCCCGCCTCGGTGGAGGTGATGCCGAGATTGTGTCCGGCCCAGTTCATCAGGTCAGCCTGGCCGCGCATGGCGTCGGTGCGCGTGGTGGGATGTTCAGGATTAAAATCCTCGTCCGGCGGCACGTAACCGATGACGTCGATGTAGATGCCCTGCGGATGGACGCCGTGCGCGAAGAACAGCTGATAATTCTTTTCAAGGTGGCCGACCTGGAAGCGCGAATTCAAATAACTTTGCGGACCGCCGTCCCAATGGCGCATGAAGGGGATCTGGCCTTCCTTCCAATCACCAAAGCGCGAACCGGCGAAGGCGATGGCGGGCACATTGGTCGTCTCCTCGTGGATGGCAAAATCCGGATTGTAGGACGGCGCGTCGGTATAGTAATCGCGGTATTGGTCGTGGAAGATATAGGGGTAACCGAGTTCGGTGCAGGTGTCGGCGAGACGCTTCATGCCGTCCCAGCCGCCGGCGGCTTCGGGCGGCGGCAGTGAATCGGGATGCTGGCGGTCATAACCGAGATGCGCCCAGCCGGAGATATAGACGAGCGTTTTGTCGATGCCCGCGGCCTTCAGATCGCGGAGTTGCTGCGCCCGTTGGTCGAACGTGTACAACTCGTAGTGATTTGTGGTGCTGTAACGGTCGCTCGTCGGAGTCTGGTTGTGCAAAATGCCGACGCGCGTCTGGGGAATGCCGATGACCTTGCCGAGCACGGGTTTCTTGGCGATCTTTTCCTTGAGTGAAACGAACAGGCCGGTGTCCTGCACGTACTGGCGGTAGCGCTTGGCGAGCGTCACGTAATTACCCTTTGGAAAGAAACACATCCGCGCGGTGCGCAGGTAACCGAACTTGCCGAGCGTGGGCAGCCAGCGCGGGCCGATGACGGTCGGGCCGCCGGGGGGATGATCGAACTGATACGCGGCGTCATCCGGCGTCTCGATGATGACCATCATGGCGGAGCCGTTCCGCTCAAAGCCCCACCAGGACATGGACCAGTCCTCGATGAGATGGCTTTGGATGACGCTGTGATCGTTCGTGCGGGCGGTGCCCATGTTCGGGTCGGTGGCGCGGACGGGATAGTAGGGCTTGGGCCAGTTGCGCGGGAGGAGGTCGCCCTTGTTGTTGCTGAGAACGGTGTCGTCCACGTCCCGGGCATCCATCGCGGGCGGCCAGTCCAGCTGGCGCAAGATGGTTTTGCCCTCCTGCGCCACAGAGTCGAAGATCACTTCCTCGTTATCGCCTTGCAGGCAGATGGTGAGGAAGAGTTTCAGGTCGGTTTTCGGCCAATCGCCCAAGGTGACCTTTACGCCGGTCTTGAAACCGGTGTCGTAGGGCTCAATGGTGATTTTCTTCGCATCCGCGAGGTGCAGCGGAAATTCCCGGCCGTCCGCTTTCACGACCATCTCGTTCGTGGCGTCCGCGGGCATCTTCCAGACGATGCCTTGCGCATTGACCTCGAGCGCGAGGGATTTTTCATCGAGCGTGACCGTCTGTTTTTTGCCGGCGATGGTCCAATGGCCATCGGCGTGGGCGACGGTGACGAGCGGCGCGCCCCAATCTGCGCGCGGGAGGTCTGCGGCCGCCGCCATTCCCGCCAGCGCGGAAACGCTGGCGAGCAGGGAGAGGCCGAGAATTTTCATGTGCGTGATTTTATTTGGAACCGATCTTCACCAGTTCGGCGTTGTGCGGGCCGACGGGCAGGGAGAATGAATCCTTGAACTTGCCCAGGTCCTTTTGGCGCCAGAGGTCGCGGACGTTTTCGTTGCCGCTGACCTTCAGGTCGCTCCATTTCACGGTCACGGTGATGGTGCCGTTGGTGCCGGTATTGAAGAGTCCGACCGCCTTGGTACCGTCCGCGAGCTTCTTGGCGTAGACGCGGGCGTCGCCATCGCGGGCGATCTCCACGGCCTGGTCGCCAAGCGAATCCTGGCTGACGGAAATGACCTCGTCGTTCATCAGCAGGTTTTTGGTGAAGTCATCGAGCACGCTCATATCACAGGCGAGGAGCAGCGGCGAGTTGACGAGGCACCAGAGGCTCATGTGCGTGTATTCCTCGTCGTGCGTCAGGCCGGGCTGGTTCTTTTCCGCCGTGGCGATCTCCAGCATGTCCGGATCGTTCCAATGGCCGGGGCCGGAATACTGGCGCCATTTGTCCTGGCCAAAGCCCTTGGAACTCATCGAGGCCCAGTTCGCCTTGATGTCGCCGGTGGTGCGCCAACTGTTGGCGAGCGGGGTGACGGACGGCGCATTCGTCGGATGCAGATTGTTCGAGAGGCTGAAGATGATGTCGCGGCCGCTGTTGCGGAGCGCATCGCCCATCTCCTTGGTCTCGGGCGCCTCGATGGGATTCCAGTCATACTTCAGGTAATCCACGCCCCACTGGCCCCATTGGTTGGCGTCGTTGGTGTAGAAGTGGTACGGCGCGATGGCGCAGGGGAGGATTTTCTTGTTCTTGACGGTCTTCTCTGCCGGCTTGGTCCAGAGGCCTTCGGCATTTTCCGAGCTGCCGCCGGGGAAGGTGGCGTAGGACGTTTCCCACGGCGTGGAATAGATGCCGAACTTCAGGCCCATCGCGTGAATCTGGTCGCACAGGCCCTTGATGTCGGGAAATTTTTCGTTGCCCTGCAGGCCGTGGAAATCGCCGCCGCGCTTGCCCTGCCAGGTGTCGTCGATGTTCACATAGCTCCAGCCGTGATCGATGAGGCCGGAATCCGCCATCGCCTTGGCGTTTTGCAGCACGATGTCCTGCGTGATGCGGCCGGCGTAGTGGTTCCAACTGTTCCAGCCCATCGCGGGCGTGAGCGAAATGGTTTCGCCCACCACGATCTTGAAATGCTTTTCGCTGCTGCCGAGCGAATTGTTTGCGTGGAAGGTGACGTTGTAGCTGCCGGTTTTGTCCAGAACGCCGGTGATGTTGCCGGTGCGGGCATCCAGCGTCAGCCCTTTCGGCAATTTGTCGGCGGAAAATTGCATCGGCCGGTCGCCGGTGGTCGGGAGGTGATAGAGAAACGGATGGCCCGGGCGCACGCCGAAGATCTCCGTGCCGTTGATGCGCGGCGTGTGCGGCGCGGGCGGCGTGCGGATCTCGGAAGCGGCGGCGGCATCCTGCGCGTTCACGGGCAGGACGGTGGCGAACAGCGCGGCGGCGGCACAGGCAAGGACGGTGCGATGGGGGAGCAGTGGTTTCATGATGTTTTATGGTCGAAAATACGGACGGCAATTAAAAGGCGGATGTTACTGGACGTTCGTTCTAGGCTTCATTTCAGGTCCACCTGCACCACGTCCACGGAAGTGGTCCGTTTGGCGGCGGGCAGTTGCACGGTGAGGGTTGTGCCGGAATAGTCGTATTTTAGCGCGGAACCATCGCCCATGAGCGTGACTTTAACCGGTTTGCCGGTGCCGGTGAGGGTGAGCGTGACATCCGTCGCGGGAAGCAGGTCCTTTTCATACGCGCCGCCTTCCTTGAACTTCGGCAGGGCGAACAGATAGCGCGTGGAACCGGACGAGGTCGCGGGCACCGAGGCGGTTTCGCCGGCGGGCAGGGGTTTGGTGCCGTGCACCGAGGTGCCGTTGTGTTTCATCCACTCGCCGACAAGCGCCATGTTTTTATAGATGTCGTCGCAGAATTCACCGGTTTTCATGGGGCCGACGCCCAGCAGGTAATTCACGCCCAGCGAACGGCTCGTGGCGAGCTGGCCGAGGACATAGCCCGGTGCGCGGAACGGCGCGCTGGAATGTGACCACGTCGTCGTCCATGTGTTGCAATATTCCGCCCAGCCGGTCACCGGCTTGTTGGCGGTCAGCGTGCGCTCGTACGTCACAAAATCACCGTGACCGTGCAGGCGCGGATTGATGACGATGCCGGGCTGCAGTTCGCGGATGCGTTCCTGCGTGATGATGGCATTGTCGCCCGCGTCCGGCTTGCCGTCGAACCAGAGCAGGTCGATTTTGCCGTAGCGTGTGAGCAGTTCCTCGATCTGGCCGTTCACGAGCGCGGCGTAGGCGGCGCGATGGGCGGCGATCTCCTCCGGTGTGTGTTTGGTCGTGCGCGGCTTGAGGTCGCCGTCCAGCGAGGGCAGCTCGGGGTTCAGTTTGCGCGCGCCGCCGTAGAGGAAGCTCATGTAGTCGCGGTCGAAATTCCAGTCCGGCGGCGAATAATAAAGACCGACCTTCAGGCCGTTCCGGCGGCAGGCCTCGACGTAATCCTTCACGAGGTCGCGACCGCCCATGTAATTCTTCGTGTCAAAATTTCCGTACGCGCTCGGCCAGAGGGCGAAGCCCTCGTGATGGCGCGTGGTGAGGACGGCGTAGGTGAAGCCGGCGGCCTTCGCGGCCTTGAGCCATTTGTCCGGGTCATAGCTCTGCGGATTAAAATCCTTCGCCATCGACCAGTATTCGTTCGGGGTGACCTCGTTCGGTCTGCCGTTCAGGTTCCAATCGCCCTCGCGGATGATGCGGGCGCGCTCGGCGGGGTCATCGATGCGCTGCTTGGCGAGCGCGCGGCCGGGAATCATCGGCCAAGAGATGTTCATGGCCTTGACCGAGGCGATGCCCCAGTGGATGAACAGCCCGAAACCGGCGTCCGGATACCATTGGGCATCAGGATTTTGTGTGTGATTGTTGTTGGGCTTTTTGCTGTCCGTTACCCCGATATCCGAATGCTCCGCTGCCACCGTCGCATTGTCCGCCGTGGTGTTCAACGGCGCTGCGGCCCGCAAACCGGGCGTCGCGAGGATCAAAAGCATGGCCGCCATCCGGGCGGGTGGCCGGATCGGCCGGGCAAAGAGGAAATTCATGTCATCAAGGTGTGACAACAGGACTGTCTTGGCGAGCCGCCCGTTATCGGACGTTTGTTCTATCCCTACAAAAGACCTCTGCCGACGTTGTGTTGCGACATGACGCCTTGCGTGATCCTTGATCAGGATTTTCTGGACTTGACGGATTCCCCAGCCTTGGCTTGCGTTTTGCCGTCCCTCTTTTGGTCCCCGGCGCGCTTCACGGTTTCTTCCAGGTGCAGGTGCTTGGTCGCCTTCAAGTGCAGCTCCGCTTCCCGCCAATGTTGGTGATCGCGACCATGAACGCCACCCTCGTTTTGCCAGTACACATAGGCAAGGTGGGCAATCTCTTCCTGCCTGACGGATGCCGGTTTTTTGCGGGCCATGGCAGCGGCTATTCGTTCAGTCCCCAGCGCTGAGGCTGACGGATGGCGGCCAGATGCATGGCGGCCAAAAAGGCGGATTGCCGGACAGGGATCTCGAACATGGCTTCCGGGTTGATCTGCCACTTGAGCCGGGTGGCGGAGGCACCGCCCCGCTTCGTGGCTTTCGCGAAAAATCCGGTTTGAGGTTCTTTAATCGTATTCAAATAATTCATGTCATTCTGGTTTGTGAATACGGGATATAATAAGGGTTCTTTAGTATATGGCAAACCGTCGGTCTCCATAATACTGCCAAAAATTATTAGATTTTTGCCCTGATTAAGTGACATTTGCGGGGTGCCTGAGCGCCACAAGCTGTTTTCCCCCAAAGCTTACCAGTGGCCAGGACCACTTCACCCAGATCACCGGCTGCGTGATGGCGATGTTCCGACGGACTTCCTCGTTCACCGGATTCGGCTCATCAAACGCCAGGCCGGCAACATCAGCGCGGAGAGCGCGGTGGCCAGAAAGATTTTTGATTTATGGCGGATCATATTGAAATGGGCGCATTCATTTTCAGTGTGGCGAAGGTAGGGCGCGTCACTCGGTGCGCGCCGTCGTCTGCCTGGCCAAGCCCGGCGCGCACGGAGTGACGCGCCCTACCTGCCGCAGTAATTGCCAAAGTTGTTTTGGTTTGTTCATCATCAAAAATTTAGTGTTCGTTCAATTTCAACCAGAGCAGCGGTTGCGTGACGGCCACGTTGCGGCGGACTTCGAGGTCCGACGGATCGGCGTCCAGTTTTTTCCAGAGGTCGAGATATTTTGCATCGCCGGTTTCGGCGTAGGCGAAGATGAGGCAGGGCTGGCGCATCGGCCAGTCGGCCCAGTGCATCACGTCCTTCGGGCGGCCGTCCGTGAGCCATTTATTTTTGTCGGCGAGATACGGATAGATGAATTCCATCGCCGTCTTCGGGCTGCGGCCGTCGGGCAGGGTGAACTTCCAGAAATCCTCGTTGGTCGAGGAAAGCAGCACGCACAGCATCCCGACATTTTCCGCCTGGAAGATGGAGTAGCCATAGGGTTTGGTGCGCTTGAGTTCCAGCGGGAAACTGCCGTCGTTCGTCATCTGGCGCGGCAGCAGTACCTCCTTGAAACGTGTGCGGCACTGCTCCAGCAACTGTTCATCGCCGGTCAACCGCGCGAAGCTTGCCAGTTGCACGTAGCAGGACATGCTATGGTTGTTCGCGTTGTTCATCTCCTTCACGCCGTTGGTGGACGTGGTGATCCAATGGTCGTACTCCGTGAACCATTGTTTCAAACCCTTGTCCACCGCCGCCGGGAACTTCGGGGATTTTTCGAGGAATTGGACGGCCACCGCCAGTTCCGTCAGGTGCAGCGTGTCGATCACGCCGTAGGCGTTGCCCGTCTGGGCGCCGAGGACCGCCTGCGCGTATTGCAGATGCGGGTTCATGCGCGTCTTCGCATCGAGAAAGAAAACCCGGAGGAACACCGCGGCCTTGAGGGCGTATTTGTCATCGCCGGTCAAAACGTACGCGGCGGCGAGCGCGGCCACGGCGTCCTTCATGTGGCGCATCGCCATGCGATGATCGCTGAAGACGTCGGGATTGGATTCGCCGTCGCGGCCGATGAAGGGCCGGCCGGTGGCGTTGGTGGGGTTCGGCCACGCGTAATCCGCCTGCGAAAAGAAATCGTGCAGCCCGCCCGCGCTGTTCGTGGCGACGCTGTCGGTGATGGCGGGCGGTTTCAGGTGCATCGCCTCGGCCGCCAGCCGCAGGATGCGGTCGTGATCGATCTTGGCGACGATGTCGGCCGGGGTTTCTGCGCGCAGGGCGGGGGCGAGCAACGTTCCGAGGGCGAACGTCAGGCAGAGGAGCTTGGTTTTCATGGGCAGTTTAACCTGGATTCTGAAGTTGAATTGGCCGCGAGAGAACGCATGGAACACAAAGAAAGGCGGTTGGATGCAGCCGGAATTTAACGCCAAGACGCAAAGACGCAAAGACGCAAAGTGAGCAAAGCAAATCCACAATTGAGTCCGCCGGCATTCGCCATAATCCAAGGGTAACATCCAAGAGCTTAATCAAGATTATAGAAATCCTTGCGTCTTTGCGCCTTGGCGTCTTGGCGTTAAAAGTCTTCTGCATGGCTACTTGACCCAGATGAGCGGCTGGGTGATGGCGATGTTCCGGCGGACTTCCTCGTTCACCGGATCGGCGGGGAGCTTCTGCCACAGCGCGAGATATTTTGGCTCGTCAAAGGCGAGGCCGGCGAAGAGCAGGCTCGGCTGGCGTGCGGGCCAGCCTTCCCAGGCCTGCACATCCGGCTTGTGCGGCCACGTGGACTTGTCGGCCCAGTAGGGATACATGAACGCCATCGCCTTGCCGATGGTGCGGCCGTCCGGCGTGGTGAAATGCCACAGGTCATGGTCTTTGGTGGACAGCACCTGGCAGAGCGTCACCATGTTATCGAGCTGGAAGGTGGAATAACCGTAGGGCTTCGTGCGGCGCAACTCGGCGGGGAAACTGCCGTCGTTCGTCATCTGCCTGGCCACAAAGATATCCGTGAAATGGCGGCGGGCTTCCGCGAGGTTCGCCTCGTCGCCGGTGAACTCCGCGAACACCGCCACCTGCAACCAGCAGGCCACCGCGTGGTTGTTGCCCGCGTTCTGTTCCTCGTTACCGTTCTTGCTCGTGCGCATCCACGTGACGTAATCCGCGAACCATTTTTTCAGGCCGGCCATAAGTTCCGGCGTGAACGCGGGCGACTTGGCCATGGCCTCGATGGCCTTGGGGATCTCGATGATGTGCAGCGTGTCGATGATGCCGATGCCGCGCCCCGGCGAAACGCCCGGGATGGCCTGCGCGTATTGCAGGCTCGGGTTCATGCGCGTCGCCTCATCCAGGAAAAACACTTTTAATAACGCGGCGGCCTTCGCGGCGTACTTGTCGTCGCCGGTGAGCTTGTAGGCCGCGCCGAGGGCGGCGATGGCATCGCTCAACTGGCGGATGATCTGGCGGTGCGCGGTGAAATTCTCCGGGTTCGTCTGGCCGTCGCGCTGGATGTAGGGCAGGCCGTTGGTCGTCTTCGGGTTGGGCCACCAATAATCGCCGTTCGAATAAAAATCGTGCGGCCCGCCCTCGCTCAGCTTGGCGCGGACGGTGGTGATGCTGACCGGCTCCTGCTTCAGTGCGGCATCGGCGGCGCGCAGGATGCGGTCGTGATCGACGGCGGCGACATCGAGCACCGATGCCGGTGCGGGCGAGATGGTCAGCAGCAAGGTCGCGAGCGTGCAGGGCAGGGTGAGGGCGGTGCGGAGGTTCATGTGTGTGGTCAGGATTATCAAGTTTGGGTGACGCGGGGGGCTAAGGCAACTGGACAAATGTTCGAGTGGAACGGGGGCGAAACTTGTAACCACAGATGGGCACGGTCTGTAAATCCGAATTTTTGACCACAGATGGACACGGATGAATACGGATGAACACGGATGAACACGGATTTTTTAACTACAAAGGAACCAAGGGGGAAGCGGAAACTAGACGTGAATTGGGCGAATTGCGCGAATTAACGCGAAAGGGGGAAAGCGGGATGGTATGGCGGCGGTGGGCGGCGATTGGACTCGTGCATCTCATCTGCGGTATAGTGCCACGTGATTTCCACCCGCATCCTTCATCTCAACCTCCACCGCGAACACTTCGCCGCCGTCGTCGCCGGGACGAAGCGCATCGAGTATCGCGATCAATCGCCGCATTGGCGCAGCCGGTTGGAAGGCCGGACCTATGATGTCATTCAGTTTCGCAACGGCTATGCTTCGAAAGCCCCGGAAATGACCGTTAAATTTCTTGGTCTCCGCCGGTATGGGCGCGGTAGAACCGCGTATTATGCCATCCGTTTGGGGGAGGTGGTGAAAATTAAACGGTGGAGTCCGTGCCGGACGGGCCATCGGGGCAAACCGGAAGCTGGAAAACTGAAAACAGAATCGGGGCAGATTGGCTGACGAAACATTGACCTCCCTCACCTGTTTCCTCTCCCCACCCGGAACGATTCAGATGGCGTTTGGTGGTGCTGCGGGTCGAAGTTGTGTTTTATATGAAGAAACCAACTCAACCACACACAGGCAGCACTCACCAAACGGTGATTCAAATTAACACGAGCCATTCCGAGCAGT